>NZ_FWWU01000010.1:229062-300167 GCF_900176165.1 Deinococcus hopiensis KR-140 | reverse complement strand
CTTTGTGCCCGCCACTGTAGCGCGGTCACGTCTCCCCCGTGCGCCCGCCCCGCTTCCGCAGCTGCCGTCCCAACCAGTACACCAGCACACCCGAAAACAGCCAGCCAGCCGACATCAGCAGTCTTCCACCCACAGTGCGGTTCGGCAGGAGAAGGGCCAGACCCACCAGTGTGACGCCCAGCAGCACGGCCAGAACCGCTCCCTGTTCCCGGAGAAGGGGCCGGACCCTCGCCACAGCGCTTCTCAGGTCTGGCGGCAGGCGCCAGTAGCGCCACACGTTGCGGATTCCGAGAACCGCCGCCAGCAGGGGCAGCAGGGCGGCGCCCACCTGCGGCACGGTGGCGGCGCGCCACACCCAGCTGTTTCGGGCCAGGGGCCGGGGCAGGTAAGCGTGGCTGAGGGCCTCGAAGTGCGCCCGGGCAACCGGATCGGCCGGTGCCATCCGCACGGCGTCCAGCGCGGTGCGCAGGGCCTGGTGCGGAGCGCGCCCCCGCAGCTGCGCCCAGGCGAGAATACCCAGCCCGGTCACCGACTCCGGTTCCTGCGCGAGCACTTGCCTCGCCAGGCGCTCCGCTTCGGGAACGTCGCGGCGCTTGAGGGCGAGTTCCGCCAACGCCAGCAGGGCAGGCGAGAAGTCCGGCTCCAGTTTCAGTGCCTGGCGCAAATGATCTTCCGCCTGTGTCTGGTCCTTGGTTTGCAGCAGCAGCCTGGCGAGCGTGACGTGGTATCCCGCGCCGAACGGGTCCAGACGGAGCGCTTCTCGGAGCGCCGCCTGCGCCTGCTCGGCATAGGCGCGCACGGCGCGGCGGCGCACATTGCGTCCGCGCACGTTCGCGTTCCACAGTGCCAGTCCGCGGTAGTACTGGGCCACACTGTGGTGTGGGGCAAGATGCAAGGCTGTTTCCGTTGCTTTCAGGGCGGCGGCGTATTCACCCGCGTCATGGTGCGCCTTGCTCAGCAAAATCCACCAGCGCGCGTTGTTGGGCTCGGCCGCCAGGAGTGGAGCGAGCAGCCGGAGCGCCTCTTGCGGACGGCCGAGGTCAAGCGCCGCCCGTACCCGCATGGAGGCCAGATCCTGATGGGTCGCTGCTGCCGTCATGCCCACTCCACTGTACCGGACGCGCCGGGCAGCGCCCGATACCGCCTTGCCCTCGCTCGGGGGTTTTCGGCGCCTGGCGCATCCGACGTCCGGTTTGGAGTGGCGGTGGCTTTCGCTGAAGCGCGGAGAACGGCGCTGGAAGCCAGGACCTTGAGAGCGGTCGCGTGGAGGGGTGTCGGCATCCCGGTCAGCTTGGCGGGAGCTGTACTGACCGCCGGGCCATGGGCCTGGTGCGGTATGGACCGGGGCCCTCCCGCAATGTGCCGCGCTGGTTCCCGCACCACCCGGCGGAGATTCTCCGCGTCCTCGTCAAGCCTTTTGCAGTACTGGAACGAGAAAAAAGTGAAGTTGTCATCTCCTGAACTGACCGGCACCTACCGGTGAAAAAGCTCCACCTGGCGGCAGGGCGGTATGCCAGCTCCACTCGGCTGCGGTATGGCAGGTTGGAGCTCTCCAGTGGAGCGGTGATTGCCTTACGGAGAACGGATGAAAACGCCCAAGGAGAGATCCCACTGAGGCCGGGTGCTGACGATACCGCTGTGTTTAGAGTCTGACCCTGACATCACGCACTTCGCTGCGCTCAAGACTCAGCTCTATCGGCCCTTCTGAAGTCGTGAAGTCGACGAACACATGGCCTTCGGCGCCTTGCAGGAGGTCATAGGCGCGCTCCACCGCCATACGGTCCAGTGCGTGATACTCCCGCACTCTTCCGCTGATCATCTCGATTCTGATTCCAGCCATGGTCCACCTTAGCTCCCTCTGTCAATCCATCTTCTTACAGAGAAGAGCCGGAATGCCTCAGGTATGCATCTGGGGAGGAATGGCCCGCCGCAAGGCGGCCTCATGACTTCAGCCTTCCCGTCCTACACGTGATGAATAGAAGTCAGTGCTCTGCGCAACCACGCCCTCGTTCATCTGCGATTTTCGCCTGCAGGCCAGCGGTGGAGCGCGGGAAGTTGAGAGGCGCTTCGAACTGGGCTGACGGGCTTCTGCCTGGAACTCGGGAATGTTGATCGGCGGATGCGGCGAGAGCAGCGTCATTTGGACTGTCAGCGCCGCGCGAATAACATGCAGAGCGTTGTTGCCGATGGGCAGAGCACAACAGGAGTCAAGCTGACGTGGACCTCTTCGAGAGCGCAGGACCAGACCCGGGCAAAGGTTGCCGAACTCCACCGGAAGCAGGCCCAGCAACGCGCCGCTCTCCATGGGCGCAGTCTTCCGGGTAGAGAAGCCTTCCTTGAACGCCTGGCAGAAGAACTCTGGACGCGCAGTGGGCAGATGCGCCCCCAGGGATGTCCTCGAAGCAACTGCTCCGCAAGGCGGAGCAGTTCAGTGGATGAACCCCTGGCAAGCGAAGCTTTTCCAGACGTGTGTCTGCGGGGCTGTGCAAAAAAAGCCTCTCTCGGAACGGTGGCGCCGCGGCATTCCCCGCGGCGCTTCAGGGCAGCGGGGTTTGATGTCGGCGCGGTTGGCGCTGCATACCGGTCCAGAAGATGTAACCCTGCGCGCGGGTCCTTGGGCGCTGGGAGCCGGCGTTCTCCCGCCGCTGGCGCACACAGAGGGCATCAGCGAAGTCGCGCGGGCGGGTCTCCGGACCGGCACCTTTGGCCGGGCCCCCTGGGTCAAGTGCCAGAGTCAGGGCGGCTCCGCGAACACTGTTCTCGGGAGCCTTGCGCCCGCGCCCCTCCCGAAGCCACCACAAGGTGGGGGGGAAGCGCAGCCACAACCCCCTTTCTCTGGCGCGGGGAGCTGTCCGTGCCCCGCCTTACGGCACAGGCAAGCGCTGGGGCGCCCCGGCGAGTATCAGGGCCGGGCACCGATGTTTAGCAGCACCCGGCCGCGCTTTCCACGTGTCGCCGCACGCTCAAAGGCTCCTGCCGCCCGGTCAAGCGGGTAGATACTGTCGATCACAGGGCGGAGTTCGCCCGATGAAGCCCGGTGAATAAGCTGCTCGAGGCCTGCAGACGTGCTGCGCAGCAGCAACAACCAGGCCGAACGGCGTGACGAGAAGGTCGCGCGTACGAACCCCGCCATGTCCCGCTGGGGATTTGAGGTGACGTACGTGCCGCGCGGCGCGAGGTGTGGAACTGCATCGGCGAACCGCGATGCACCCGGAGCGTCCACGATGAGGTTGAAGCGGTCGCCGTCCCGCCACCACCGTCCGTCCCGCCCGTCCCGTACATGGTGCGCTCCGAGGGTCCGGAGCCACTCGGCATGCGTGGGCGCGGCGACAGCAGTCACTTCCGCACCCTGCGCGTGGGCGAGTTGCACGGTCGACGCGCCCACACCTCCCGCCGCGCCGGCCACGAGACAGCGCTCACCTGCCCGGAGTGGACGGAGGCGTTCCAGGATGTCGAGGGCCGTGAGGCCTCCGACGATCAGGGCCGCAGCGTCCTCGTCCGGCAGGTGAGCGGGCAGTGTTTGCAGGTCGCGTTCAGGCATCGAGACAAATTCGGCGTGTGTACGCGGTCCGTGAAGGACATGGCTGTAGCCGATGACGCGTTGCCCTGACCGGATTCGGGCCCCATCGCTGCGCGCGATTCCGGAGAATTCGAGGCCGGTCACCACTGGGCCTGTTTGGCGCCAGCAGCGCACCTGGGGTTTCCACCCACCGTTTTGAATTTCAATGTCCATGCCGTTGACCGCTGAGAACAGCACCTCCACGAGGACTTCCCCAGGCCTGGGTATGGGAACGGGCACATCGACAAGTGTGGGCCTGGCGTTCGTCAGCGTTAATGCGCGCATGGTCGTCATTGCAGCGTCCACGGGCAAAGTGCCGGGGCGTGAGGGAGGGGGGGTGCGAGGGGGCGTGCGGGCATGAGACTTCCTCCTTGGCTCAAAAGCTACTTTTGGTAGGTTAACATAGGTAGGTTAAATTCCAGGGGTGACAAAGCCGGGGCACACTCCTGCAGACAAAAAGCCGGGCCGACTGCCCAGGGAGCAGCGTCGGCGCCAACTCCTTGACGTGGCCATCACGGTCATCCGCGACCGGGGCACGCAGGCGCTGACCCTCGTGTCGCTCGCCGAGCAGGCGGGCGTGAGTAAACCTGTGGTGTACGAGCACTTTGGAACGCGCGCCGGCCTCCTTCTGGCCCTCTACAACGAGTACGACGTCCGGCAGACGGAGGCCATCATGCAGACGCTTGCCGTGCGCACCCACACCCCTGAGGAGACCGCACGCGTCGTTGCAGGGGGCTACATCGACTGCGCCGTACTCTACGGCCATGAGTACAGCGCTCTTGCGGCCGCGCTCGCGGGCAGCACCGACACCAACCAACACAAGCAGTCGCGCCGCGCTGCCCACATGGAGCAATTGGCCCACGCCTTTCGGTCGTCTCTCCCCCGCTTTGGCGAACACGAACGCTCCGTGTTCTCGGGACTCCTCGGAGCCGCCGAAAGTCTCAGCGAGGACGCCGCAGCCGGACGACGGTCCCGCGATCATGCTGTGCGGGCCCTCAGCGCGCTTATCACCGCCGCACTTCAGGCCGTGGCCACCGAACCGGACCTTCCGTGAAGCGGGGCCAGGGGAACCCCCAGTTCCCTTGGGGCAAGAATTCTGGGCGCGCGGGAGAACGCACCGAGAACAGGCAGCCGGGCGGGCCGCGGAGCCCACAGCCCACCACCCGTCCGGCTGTCCACCGCACTCGTTCTCGAAATCCATCATGGACGTGCTCAAGCACTTCCTGAATGCGCCACATTCGGAATTGTGCGTTGCCAGGAAAAGGGTGAGGACACCCGTTTTCATGGGTATTTTGCAACTGTGTAGCGGCTGGGTGCGGAGCTGGGATGAGGCGGCACGCGAGGGGGGAGAGCCAGGCATGCCTGGGCTCCCGTTCGGTCTGAGCGCGGGGTTGGGCCACGGGCCAGCGTGAATACCCTACCCTGTCTCCATGACGAAGCCCCCTGCCCTCCGCGACCTTGGGGTGATCGGGGACCGACGCACCGCCGCGCTCGTAACCCACGCGGGCAGCGTCGTGTGGTACTGCCCGGGGCGGTTCGACGCGCCCCCCCTGCTCGCCGGCCTTCTCGACGCCGAGCGGGGCGGCGAGTGGTGGGTGGCGGGCGCCGCCCCACGGCGCCGCTCCTACTTGGGCGAGAGCGGCGTGCTGGAGACCCAGGTGGACACCCCGGACGGGGAGGTCACGCTGGTGGACTTCATGCCTTACGGTCCGGGACTGCCGCGTGGCGTGTGCCGGCTGGTGGGCGGAGCGGGAGGCGCCGCGCTGCTCCTGCGGGCCGCCCCCAACGACGCCCGGTACCCACCCCTCCTGGCGCAGGAGGGCGGCGCCGTGCAGATTGACCGGGATTGCTGGCTCAGCGCCTCCCACCCTCTCCAGGTGGAGGACGGAGCGGTCCGGCTGCGCGTTCCGGCAGGCGCGTCCGGCTGGGCCTTTCTGGGAGAACAGCTCCCGGAGCAGGCGAACCCGGAAGCGTGGCTCGAAGCGACCCTGACCGCGTGGCGGGGGGTGGCGAGCGAGACGGTGTACAGCGGCCCGTATGGGGAGGCGGTCCGCGCCTCCCTGCGGGCCCCTGCGGCTGCTCACGTTCGAGGAGACCGGCAGCGTGGTCAGCGCGGCCACCACCTCCCTGCCCGAGGTGATTGGCGGAGAGCGCAACTACGACTACCGGTACGTGTGGTTCCGGGACTCGGGCATGATCGTGCGCGCCCTCTCGCGGCTCAGTCCCGGCGACCACGGCACGCTGGCGCGCGGCTTTCTCGACTTCGTGTGCCGCTCCGCCTCGGGCAGAGACCTGGAGCGGCCGCTTCCCCCACTGGCGACCGTCCTGGCCGAGGACGCGCCGGGCGTAGAGGAGCTGGCCCTCGCCGGGTACCGGGGGAGCCGGCCCGTGCGCCGGGGCAACGCCGCCGCGACCCAGGTCCAGCTCGACGTGTACGGCAACATCTTGCTGTCGAGCGCGGCGCTGTACCGCCCCGCCGAGCTTGAGGAGCACTGGGGCGTCCTGGGGCCGGTCGGCGAGTACCTGTGCGCCCACTGGCGCGACCCCGATAACGGCATCTGGGAGGAGGAGGAGCCCCTGCCCTACCTGTCGAGCAAGGTGCTGGGCGCGGTGGGGCTGGAGCAGCTCGCCGCGCTGCACCCCGACCCGGCGACCGCACGCAGGTGGCGCGCGGTCGCCGGCGACATCCGGGCCTGGGTCGCCGAGCACGGCCTCACGGGTGAGGGTGCCTTTGCCGCCGTCGCCGGCGAGGACGCCGTGGACGTGGTGGCGGCGCTCTACCCCATCTGGGGCTACTGCGCGCCCGACACGCCAGAGATGCGGGCCACCCTGCAGGCGTTGGACCGCGATTGGCGCAGGGATGGCCTGTACTGGCGGGTCCTACGCGAGCGGGACACGGGCGAGGGCGCCTTCCTGGCGGGAACGCTGTGGGTGGCACTGTACTGGACGGCCGTGGACCCGGCGCGGGCGCGCGAGCTGCTGGAAACCGTGCTGACGTACGCCAACGACCTCGGATTGATCGCCGAGGAAGCGGACCCCGCCACGGGCACGCTCTTGGGCAACTTCCCGCAGACCTTTGTCCACGCCGCGGTGCTGGGGGTGATCGCCGAGTTGTGAACACGGCGGTCACCCCAGGGGCGGAAAGGTGGCCCATCGGCCGTCAGAGGGGAAGGGGCCTGGGCGGGACAAGTCGCGCCGGGAAGAACAGGGCGAGCGGCTTGGAGGAGGACCTTTCAGAGGTCCGGGTCTTTGATTTTTTCCAGTTTTCGCGCTGGCAACCGCCAAGCCAGTCTTTCTTAAAGGCGTTGATGACGCGGTGGGAACCGCTGAGGAAATGGACTCTGCAGGGCGTGGCTGCCGGGCCCATCCGTTCACGTCCGCCCGGTGTGGATTGATCTGCATGAAGTCCTTCGGCGTGCGCCGGCTCTCGGCTCCCGCACGCGGTGCAGTCTTCCAATGAAGCGGTGTTGGAACACAGGCGAACCGTTCCGCACACTCCGTGCCACAGGCGCGGGGGCAGCGACCTCAAATGCGTCTGCGAAAGATCAGGGTGAACGTTTGGCCAAGCGGCAAACCATCACCTCGTAGAGGAGGTGTTCCGCTGTTTCCGGCAGCGCCTCGCCGTCCCCCACCATGCCCCCTGATTTCCAGGGCCAGGCAAAGCTCCGCTCCACGGCCCACCGCCGTTTCCATACCGCGAATCCCGTGGGCACTCCGGCGACGCGCGGAGGCGCTTTGGTGCCCAGGTGCTCGGCCGGCCTGACCAGGGACGCTTCACGGTCTCCGGCGTTCAGCCCAGCAGCGTTCCCTGTTTCCCGGTGTATCCCGCATCTGCCCGCAGGTGTCTCTTTCGGGGAAAGGCGTTCGGCACTCCCCGCAGGAGGAGGACCGGGCCGCCTCCAAATGTCCGCGTCATGCACTTTGATCGCCATGACGGGCCAGGGCGTGTTCATAGACAGATCACGCTCGCGTCCATGGCCCTTTTTGCCACCGCCGTATCCACGTGGCCCACCCGCCCCAGTGATTTTGACCGGTTGATGCGGTTTCCGGATCACCCGTTACTACTACAGTTGCAGTTGGCGATTCCGTCTCTAAAACACGGGAATTCTCGGGAGGTGACTGGTGACAGAAAGCCCTTGAACAGCAGGTTCCTGGAGCAACTGCAACTGTAGTAGTTACACCCGCTCCGGTAATTCCACACTTCTGTGTCACCGTTTTTCCGCCTCGCTCTGCTGCGCGGCGCGTCTGCTCGGGTTGGCCCCTGATTTCATCCCAGAGGCACCGGAATCCTTACGGCTGCCCAGGATTCCAGCGCTTGGTGCCTCAGGGCGTCCTTCTTGCGCTCAGACCAGTTCCCAGATGCCCCAAATGCCTGGCCGCCTCCATGGGCGTGGTCGGTCGTTTGCCAGGAGGCAGATCGTGGGGCCGTTCCCCACAGGCGGCCCACAAAGGACGGGGAAGACGCTGCCCTAATTTTTCCCGCAAGGAGCGCTTGCGCGGGCGACCCACAAGAGATTCAGGAGGGGCCAGCGGCCCAAGGACGTTCCGCCCGGCACCGGTAAGGTCGTCTCGGGAGGTGACGCCCGCGTTCTGGAGAGCGTCAAGCCCCCACGTGAACTGCACCTGCTCCATGTCTCCAGGAAACCAGGTCTGTCAGAAACCTGATGGAGACGTAATGATAAATAGTTAAAGTATGAGTGAAGACATGCTGCAAATCCTGTCGTTGCCCTTGCTGTTCAGCATCCTTGGCGCGGGGTATGTCTCGCTCAACGATGAGCAACGTCGCCCCCAGGCCCTCCTGGCCATGGTGCTCTTTCAGGTGGTGGGCAGCATTGCGTACACCTGGCAACCGGGACTCGCCCTGTTTGCCCTGCTGACCCTGCACGCCGCTGTGGCCGCCGCCTTGATGACGTACCACGCGCAGTCACGCCCCCTGCTGGCGCCGAGCAAAGACTAGCCCTGCTCCTCGGTGCGGTAAAAAGCGCCACTGAGTAAGGCATTTTTTCGCACTTCACCAGGAGCCGCACCAACGGAGCGGGCGCAGACTTTTTCCGGTGGTTCCCGCTCGCATTCCAGCGCGTCGCCCGTCACGGCCTCCGCGGGAGGGTTCCGACCGTGGTGCAGCGACCTTCCAACTCGTTCAGGAGGGCTCGCGCACCGTAAATCGCCGCGCGGAGTTCGCCATCGGCCTGCAGCCCTGATCTCCCCACGGCGCTGGCATGCAGGGTGAGGCCGCGAGCGGCGTTATCGTTCAGCCGTTGCAGGTACGCGTGTGCCTGTGCGCTGCTGAGGGCGGCAGGCGCCGCCCGGCGCAGATACCGGGGTTCGAGCCGACTGGCCTGCACGGTACTTTCCGCCTGAAGGCGTTTCTCGCGGGCGTGGGCACGGGCAGCGCTCGCCGCTTCGATGGCGTCTGAGGTCATGGTGCGCCGCAATTCGCAGAGGCTGTTCAGGTACTCAAGCTGCGCGCTTGCCGCGTCGCGCAACGCCTTACGGGTGCCGATGCTCAGCCAGGTGGGGTAAAGCAATGCCGCAACCAGGGCCAGCGCGCCGCCCAGCAGGGTAAGCGCCAGCCTCAGGCCGATCACGGTACTTTCTGCGGCCCCTGAGGCCGCGATGGCAAAGACCACGTACAGCGTGAGTGAAGCCGAGAAGGCCGCGTAGCCAGTGGGAAAAAACGCGAAGGCCAGGAAAGACCCCAGGAGGCTCCACCAGGCGAGTTGGGGCGCAGCCGGGTGAAAGAGCAGCGTGACGAGTTCCGCGCCCAGGACCCCCGCTACAGTGCCGCCCAGCCGTGCCACTCCACGCGTGAGGGTGGTCGCGTACTCCTGGCGCAAGACGACGGCTGCCGTCAGCACCAGCCAATACCCGTGCGGAACTTGCATCAGGCGTGCGGTGAGCGTCGCCAGGCCCAGCACCAGACCGTACTTCACGGCGTGCCGCGTTACGGGCGAATCCCACTTGAAAGGCGGTAATTTCATCAGGGTGGCCCACACGGAAGGGGCCGCCGCGCCGTCACGCGGAGCGTCCATCTGAATGGGGGGACGGTTCAGATCCCTCAGCAGGTTCAGGATGAGACCTGCCCACCGGCTCAACTCGCCCGCCTGCGATTGACGGAGTTCGTCGTCCTGCCGGTTCAAGCGGATCAGCGTATCGGCGCGCAGCTGGGGCTGGCCGCGCTGAACGCTTCCTTCGACCTGGCGCAACGCTTGGGCCAGTACCTCACCCGTCCGCTGCGCCAACAGCGCTTGTCCATGCGCTCGGCATTCGGCGTCCGCCTTCACGTAGCCGATCAGGGCCGCCCTGATCCCTTCGGCAATTTGCAGGGCGTGACGCAGGGCCGCGTGCTCGTCCTTCCAGCCCTGTGCGCGGATTTCTCCCAAGACCGCCCAGGCGTCTTGCAGGCTCTGGGCCTCGGGGAGCTGGCCCGGCCCGGTGGGTAGATCCGCCAGTTGCCTGGCCTGAGAGCGGTACACCTGCGCCACCGCCCTGCGTTCCAGACGGCGGGGGCTGATGGGCCAGACCACGGCCAGCAGAAACGTCTGTAGCAGTCCCCCGGCCAGGATCAGCAGTCCACTCAGAGGCGCGGATGAGGGCGGCAGCTGCAGGCCGGCCAGGACGATGAACGTCGTGGTGCTGGAGACACCCACGCTGAGGTTGGTGGCCCCCGCCGCGCTGTAACCGGTCAGCAGCATGCCCAGCAGGGTCGTGACCAGCGTGCAAGCCAGGGTGTTTTGCCCGACGAGCGCGCCAAGCGTGCCCAGCAGGGCCGTGCCGACGCTGACGCTCAGCATCACCTGAATGCGCCGCAGCGGTACGCTGTTCATGCTCGGCAGCGCGGCGTTCATGGCGCCGTTCGCGGCCAGCAGTCCCCAGGTGGTGTGTCCGGTGACTCCCGCCCAAACGGCGGGTAACGCCAGCCCCACCAAGCTGCGAAAGGCGGAGTAGGGACGCCACTTGCGCACATTGAAGGCGAAAGCCATTCGGAGTACCAGGGCACGCCGCCTCGTCATACTTCACTCTGGCACACCACCGTCAGCGGGGAGGGCGACACCGCGTAGGGTGAGGCCTGCGCACGAACACATCTGGCCAATTCTGGACCGTGCCGACGACGGCGCACCCCGGTTCGGGGCTGGAGGGCTTACGCGGGCTGAGGAGCACCGCACTGCCGCGCTCAAGCGCGTCCACATCTACGCGCACCGCCCTGCGCCCACGCGCAGCGTAACGGAATGAGACGGTCTCCTGGCCGGGGTGCACTTGCGGGTCCCATTCCCTGGGACCGGGGTGGGGACGGTCTGTCCCCGCAGCAGGAGGAATTCGCGAGCGGGGTCAGAGGCGGCGCCGGAGGTAAAGACAAGAACGGCTGCAACCTACATCTTCTATTAAGCTGGAGCTCATGCTCCACCGTTCTAGGTCCCGTGTGCGCCGACGCCGCGACCCTGCGGTGGAAAAGTCTGCCTTTGCGCAGGTGGTGGACGGGCTGGCGCAGGGCGCCCTCCTGGTTGGCCTGCACTCGCTGCGCGAGGCGACCACCCCTCACGAGGTGGCGGACCGCCTGGCCGAGGGCGCGCTGCGGCTCTCGTGTGGGCGCTGGAGCGCGGTGGCGCTGTGGGACGGCGTGGAGGTGAAGGAGGGGGAGCTTGCCCGGGTCGTGGCGGTGGCCGGAGAGGGAGGGCCGCGCAAGGGCGCGCTTCTGGGGCTGGGCGCCGACCACGCGAGGTGGCCGCTGTGCAGCGTGGGGGGCAGGGTACTCGCCCTTCTGCTCGTTCCGGCCTCCGCACCGCGCACGTGGGGCCTGGACCTGCTGGCCGAGTCGGGCGCGGACGCGCTGGAACGGGCGCGGGCCGGGTCTCCGGGACAGCAGGCCAAGGTACGGCTGGAGGCCGCGGCCCGCGCCCACGAAGCGCTGCGGCCCGCCAACACCGTGCGCGACGTCCATCAACTCGCGCTTGAAGAAGGGCTACGCCAGACGATGGCTTCCATGACGATGCTGCTCGTGCGGGGCTGGGACGAGGCGGGCACCGAATACCTGGAGATCACGGGCGCCGCGGGCACCGGAGGGGCGAGCGAGGTGGTGGCCCGCTCACTCGGGCGGCGCCTGCTGCGGCCTGCGGGTTTGGCATGGCGGGTGGTGGATTCGGGCGCGCCGGTATACGTCCCGGACGTGGCCGCCGAAGCAGACACGGTCTTTCTGACGGGCGAGCCCGTACGGGCGGCGTACGTGGGGGTGCCGCTGACCGACGCGCTGGGCGAACTTATCGGTGTGCTGTCGGCCAACACGGCGGCGGCGGGCGGCGACCTCGTGGAGATGGACCGCTACACGCTCGAAGCCCTCGCGCAGGCGGTGGGCGCGGCGGTGGGGCGGTTGGAGGCCCTGGCGCTGACCCGCGTGGAGGCCGAGCGCTACCGCCGGGTGGCCGAACTCTCCGGGCGGCTCGAAACCCTGAACGACCCCGAGGATATCGCCCGTGAGGCGCTGGAGGCCATGCTGGGCCTCACCCAGCTGGAGTCGGGCATGCTCGCGGTGGTGGGGGGCGGGCGGCTCCACCACCGCCTCGCCGTGGGGCAGTACTCGCGGGCGTTCGCGCGCGTGGGGCAAGGCGCCCCCCTGAAGCCCGGCGAGGGGCTGCTCGGCTCCATGCTCGCCGAGCCCCACCTCTTTCACGTTCCCGACTACCTCACCTGGAGCCGCGCCGCGCAGCACGTCGCGGACGGCGCGCCCCGCACCCTGCTCGCGGCGCCGCTGTACCGAAAAAATGCGCTCTACGGAGCGCTGATCCTCGGCAGCTTTTCGGGTCCCGTGACCGTCCGCCCAGAGGACGTGCGCTTCTTCGAGGCGGTCGCCCGCCGGGTCGAGCGGGCGCTGGAGCGGGCGCTGCACCTCGACGAGTTGCGCCAGAACCACGAGGCGGTGCTGCGCGCCATCGGCCTGACGCTGGAGTACCGCGACTACGAGACCAAAGGCCATATCGACCGCGTAACAACCCTCGCGCTACGCCTGGGGCGGTCCCTCAACCTGAGCGAGGACGAGATCAAGCACCTGCGCTGGGGGAGTTACCTGCATGATGTGGGCAAGATCGCCATCCCCGACGCGGTGCTGCTCAAACCCGGTCACTTTACTCCCGACGAGTGGGAGATCATGAAAAGCCACGTCCTGACCGGCGTGGCCCTGCTCTCGGCGCTCGACTTTATCCCCATGCCCGTGCTGGAGATCGTTCGGCACCACCACGAGCGCTGGAACGGGCGCGGCTACCCCAACGGGCAGGCTGGAGACGACATTCCGCTGCTCGCCCGCATCTTCCAGATTGCCGATGTGTACGACGCCCTCACCTCCGAGCGCCCTTACAAGCCTGCCTGGAGCCACGCCGAAGCCCTGGCCGAGATCGTGGCCGAGTCTGGACGCGGATTTGATCCCACCCTTGTCGCTGCCTTTGCCCGGTTGCCGCCACCGTAGCGGGAGGGCACGTCCCGCAACCCCGTCCGGCAGAACCGGGGCCACCTCCAGGAGGGTCGCCCCGGTCCACGCGCCCCAGGCAGCGCTTCTCAACCCCCTGGGGCGCGGCCATAGCCGCGGTGCACAACCCTCCGCCGTTTTGCTCCTTCTGGGAGCGGATGCTGGTGGAAGGAGGTGGCGTCGCGGGGATTGACGCAGTGGGCACAGGAAATAAGGATTGGGGTTCATCCGTGATGAAATTACGGATGAACCCGAGCGGAAGTGCAGCGCTGCGCAGCAGCGGGGACAGAGCGGATGACTCCCAAACCGTATGGAAGGCCGCCGAGAACGCCCCCGCCCTGAACGGCAGCCTGATTCTCACCGCCAGGCGCAGAGGCGCGGTCCTCGGAAGCCGCCTCAGCTTCCGGGTGCCCGTCGCCTCTGCCAGCGTCTACAACGCCAGTCGCCGGAAGCGGTGGACGCGAGGTTGGCGGCACGGGTGGTGTTCGGGCACTTGCGCGCGCAGTGGTTGTATCTGGTGCCCGGCGGCCTCTGGCCGTCTGAAGCGCGGGCGATGCGCAGGGGGTAGGCTGGAGCGCGGTCAATGGCCCGCGTGGTTTCAGCGCAGAAGAGCGCGAGGGGGCACCAGGCGTACAGGTCACGAGGGCCCGACCGGTGGGACTGGGGGCGCAGGAAGCCGTACTGGAACAGGACGTTGCGGTAGAGGTCGCTGAGTGGGGATGGTGGTGGGAGTGAAGCGGGATCAGGTTGACCCCGCTGCGTGGCCGCGCAGTCAGCTCCACCAGGAACCGGGAGACCGGCGGGTGTTCACGAACGTGAGCCGCCGGGTGGCGGCGGAAGTGCATGTGGACCTGCTCCGGGTGAACGGACCCCAGCCGGGCGCGGGGGCGGTGACAGGCCTTCTGGGTCCTGCTTTGCACGGGCAGTCGAGGAGGAGCGCGCGGCGCGCGTGGCCGCGGATGGCGGATCGTCTCGCCTGCCCCCCGGCCCTCGCGGTTGTCTGGTCGCCCTGGCCATCCTCCTGATCTGGAGAGGTGGACGGCAGTTGCCTGGAGGCCTCCGCGCATGGACCCAGCCGTCGGAATAACTTCAGTGTCGGAAAAGCGTCTCTGTCCAACGGCCCTCAAGCGGGATGTAGAGCATGTGTCAACGTGCGGGCTTCTTTTGGACCGGGCCTGGCGAGCGGAATGCGCACGGGGGAGAATGGGGCGCCGTGAGGGCTGCCCCTTCCACGCGCGGCGCCATTCGGACAACTGCTCTAAACGGAAGCGGCCAGTGCCCGAGCCAGAATTTCGCGCAACAACGCAGCTTTGCCGTTGTTGTATTGAAACGCGTACTCGTACTCACGCTCCGCGACGGCCTTCTTATGCTCCCCGTACGCCCCCCGGTCCGTCTCATTTGCCCGGAGCCAGTCACGAAAGATGAGGTGCCGCTGCGCCTCCGGGCTCCCCACCGTCCACACGTGCAGATTGATGTCCGTGTCCGGCCCCTTGAACAAGCGGTGTTCGTGCCACTCCGGCTCGCGAATCGTCAGCCGGTACCCTGCCGCTTCCAGGACAGGCACATACGCGGCTTCATCCGCAGAATCGTCCAAGGTCAGGTCCACGTCGATGGTTGGTTTGGCAGCCAAGCCAGGGACCGACGTCGAGCCGACGTGATCCAGTGCCCTGACGCGCTCCCCCAGCAGGGCACGCAGCCTTGCCGCTTCCCGCTCGTACCACTGCGGCCACTCCGGGTTGTAGTCAACGACTTGCAGTTTGCTGGTGAGCTTCGGCATCCCGCCGACGAAGGCTGCCTCGACCTGCGCTTGGCTGAGAGGGGCGTCGGTGGGCATCAGTTCGTGGCGTTCCGGTTCCATGTCGCCGGGATTGTCTCTCGCCCCTCCCGGCTGAGCAATACACCGATTGCGCTATCTGCTGGTGTGGAAGCGAACTCGGCAGCTTCAGGCCAGATGCGGCAGGGGTGTGGAATAGAACTCCGCGGTGAAAGTCCCCCGTGGGTCCTACCGAGTCCATGACCACCACGTTCTCTCCCCGGCCATCCAGCCCCTGCACAAAGGCCTGTGTGCTAGATGGGGGGCAGATCCCCCTGAGGGACGCCCTCTTGTTGCGCATAATTCGCAGTCTCCGTGTGGAGTTGTGGATGTGCTGGGCCTGACGCCCCCTTCAGAACGTCAGGGAGGCGTGAAAAAGCCGGCCCCAGTCGGGTGTATCTGCGATGAAAGCACCCAGGAGCCGGGGCGCCCGACGCCAGTCGGTCTTCACCGGCGCCGATGCTGGGGATGACCCAGGCGCCAACGGCGGTCCTGTACCCGCTGAAGTATGCCGTTCCCCTGCCTGGAAGTGGAAAAACGCGGTACCAGCGTCTTGAGAACATGCCATTCTCGTTGCCCGAAGCGCTGTCCCCGCGCTTTGCCGTGTTCTTGCCCCCGGAGGGCGAACTCGGCCTGATTCCCGACCAATCAACTGGAGATTCGGACAGCGTGACGTCAACGCGCTTCTGCTGTGGAAGATGCGGGGCCCACTCGGCCGGAGCGCGTCAAGGCGCTGTTCACGGTCGTCACTGCGGCGTTCATCTGGGCGTGTCCGACCGGAGAGGTTCGGGAATCGCAACAAGGCGTCAGGCGCAGAGCACACGGACACCGCGGGTGTTTGCGTTTTGGCAGGGTGTGGATCCCCTCCAAGACCTCCTTTTGCATTCCTCCCCCACCTCACGGTGCACCTTGGCCGCTCTCCTCCCGCGTTCCGAAGGGAAATCAGGCCCCTGACCTATGCCGTTCTGGCGTCCACGCAGGGAAATGCAGCAGCCTTTCTCGCTACGGCGGGCGCTGGATTTGGAGGGGGCCTCATTTTTCGGGCTGGAGTGTTGGGTACTGCCGGGCAAGCAAGGGGTGGTGCAGCCGTTGTGCACCCCGGTAAGGACTGAGCTTGAGGATTAGGATGAGGTTGGAGGGCATAGCATGGACATGCTGGAGGGTTTCGGCCAAGAGGAGCGCGAACAGCGTGAGCGCTACCTCGCCCGGTGTGTGCGGGTCTCCCTTCGGCACCGCAAGTTCCAGATCATGGGAGCGGGAGTTATAGGTGTCCTCGGGGCGTTTCTCGCGGGATGGGGTCTGGCGTTGGCCCTTGTGCCAGGGGCGCTACTCATATTCGTGAGCATGCTGTTCGTGGCGATTCGGTCTCGGCAGCGGCACGCTCTGGATTGAGCGCTGACGGGTTGACCCTGCTACGCTCGCGTTATGATCGTCCCGTTTATTGTGGTTCAACTCCGTCGGACTGAGGATGTGCAGGAACGCGAGGGCGAGTGGCGATGCAGCCCCGCGCGTGCCCGCGCCCTGATGCTGACGCCCGAAGCGGCGGGTACGATCGACCGTTTAGCGGCGCTGTCCGCGGAGATCGACCAGCCCAGTCCGCACGGGCGTCCAGCTCTGGATCAAGTGGTGTTTGCCTTTCGGGAGCACGATGGACGGCAGCGTTTTGCCGGCGTGATTGTTCGCACGCCGGTGGGGCAAGTTCTCCGGCATTCCCCGGTGGTGCCGGGGGAATCGGGCAGTTTGGTGGCCTGGTTCCTGCCCATGCAGGTGACGGAACTGATTGCGTCCGCGAGGCAGCCCGAGGAAGTGCCCCTGTTGGAAGGCACCGCGAAGACGCCGGCTGTTCCCGCTCCTGCCGCAGAGGTGGCCGCGCCTGCGGCGTCGCCGCGCGCGAAGGTGAAGACGTTGGAGGACCTCATTGCTCTTGGGGAGGAGGCCTCCTTCAGCGACTACGCGGGTGTGCGGAGTGGACGGGACGCGTTCTCGTCGAAGAAGTTAGAGAAGTTGCGGGAAGAACTGGGCGAGCGGGCCACGGAAGCGGAGGAAGCGGCCCGCACACTGATGCCGGAGTTGGAGGATGCCGGGTTGGCGCGAGTGCTCCGGTGGGTGGGACGGGGGTTGTCTCCAGCGCAGGCGGCGCGCATCACGCAGGTGCATGACGAACTCGCGGAGGCACACCGCGGGCCCTCCAGCGCAGGCTGAGCGGCACGCCGCGAGATGTGAGGCGCCTGCGCTTGTTCAGCCCCGGGGCTGACTCCTCTTCAAAACGTCTGAAGGAAGTGGATAAGCCGGCCCCAGTTGGGTGTATCTGGGATGCACGCACCTCGGATCTGGAGGCCAGGGAGAGCCCTGACCGCCGTGCTTCTTGCCCAAGACATTCAGGCCGTCACGTCCGGAGGCTTGCACCTCAGTGTTGGTTTTGTGCTGGGTGGACCAGACGGCATCCTCAGCGGTGCAGGTACTTCCGCACAGTGGGGTGGCTGTGGCCTTTATCACCAGCCGACCAGGACAAATCCTGGGATGTCCTCGGCCAGTACGTACAACGGCACCTGTCTCAAGCAGAGGTTGCCAGAATTTCGCCCCGTGTCGTTCTCCGCCGCTGAGGACGAAAGCCATGGGTTTGCCGTACCCCTCGGCACGGAGGTGGATTTTGCCACCCGGCATCATCCCCTCAGCCGAGGCCCAAGGCGTCCGGCAGCGCGGCGCAGCGCCACCCGTCCGGCCGCTCTACGGCCGCCCGGGGCCGAGTGAACTGGACCCCCTGGAAATGGGGGCCCGCAGCTCACCGCCCCCAGCGCTCAGGGGCAACGCGTCGAACTCAGCGGCGAGCGCCCGGTAGGCCCGGCGAATGGTCGGCCAATTTGTCATCGCCGTGAGGCCCACTTGAACGCGGGGGGCAGATCGGGCCGCGCCTCACCTACCCCTGCGGCAGGAGCGCGCAATTCGCCCAGGATCGGCTCGTCTCGCGTGAACGTCCAAGGTTCGCCCGGAAAGCGGTGCAGACCCACCAGGAACGGAACGAGGCGCGCGGCGGCCAGCTCCACCCATCCTGCCCGGCCCGCGAACCACCCGGTGCCCGGCTCGCCCCGCGCCGTCGTCGTGACCTTCATGCTGGGGCCCGCACCGCCTGGGCCGAAGGCGAGCCCAGTCGTGAGCGACCAGTAGCGTTCGTCCTGCGGCGGGCAGTGCGGGCGCGCGGATCAGCAGTCCGGCGAGCGACCCCGAGTCGGGCCGCGCTGGAAAGTCCGAGTGCAGGCCGAGCGTCCCAACCCACGTCCTCACCGCGAAGTTGCCCTCCACGGTCGTGAACAGGAATGGCGCGTGAAACGCCCCCCACCTCGCACTCATCCCCGGCGCCAGTTCCAGCACCCCACCCCGTACCTCCGCGTGGGTGAGCCGCTCCGGCCAGCCCTCCGCCTCACGCAACCAGCGCCACCCCTCCTGGGTGTTTCCGAATAGACCGAGAGGTCCAGTGCAGGGTTGCCCGGTGGACCGGACCTTGTGGTCGCTGACGTCGTCATGGCCGCACCGTACCGGGGACGGCCTGGCAGGCCCATGGCAAGCATGGAGGGGGTTACTCCACACGAGTATTCGGGGGTACGGGAAGAACGGCGCGTCATCCCGGCGCCACGCTCCCCTCCATAGGGTTGCCCCATGTTCCTGCCCCTGCTGCTTGCCCTCGCCCTGACCCTCCTGCTCCCTCTTTCCCCCCCGGGGCCGCTTTACGTCCAGCCCAACGCCGCCCTGCTCGGCTTTCAGGACGACGCCCTGTTGGTCCAGCGGCGGAAAGGGGCCGACGGAAACACCCTGCTGCCGGAGGTGGTCTGGCTGGATGCGCGCAGCGGAGTGGTGCGCCGCTCGGTCACCCTGCGCGGCGACCCCACTGGGTTGAGCTATCCGACCCTCAGTCCCGGTGGTACCGTCCTCGCCCTGGACAACCACTCGTCGGTCTCCCTGTGGCTTCTGCCGAGTGGGCAGCCCTGGCCCTTCCACCTTCCCGACTCGCCCGCCGTTCACTCGGTCGCCTTCGACGGCGCGGGCCGCTCCGTGGCGCTCGGCCGCGCTCCCGGCTACGTCCAGCTCTGGGACCTGCACACTGGGCAGCGCCTGCGCTCCTTCGTGGGCCATGGGGCGCCTGTCAGCGCCGTGAGTCTGGCGGGAGGTCGGCTGCTCAGCGCCGGCCTGGACGGTACGGTGCGGGTGTGGGACGCGGCGACAGGAAGCGTGCTGTCCCGCGCGCAGGTGCCGGGGACCGGTGGTGAGCGGGCCGTGTCCGATGTGGTCCTGACCCCGGACGGTCTGACGTATGTGGTTCTGACGACCCAGGGACCACTGTGGCTGGGACATGTGGGTGAGGAGGGCCTGATGCGGGTGGATGTGGAGCGCGGGCGCGGGCTGGCCTTGAACGCGGCGGGGAATCTGCTCGCGGTGAATGGACCCAGTGAACGTGGGCTTGCCCTGGTGGAGTTGCCAAGCGGACGGGTACGGGACCGACTGGGGAACGTACCGGGGAGCGGTGAGGGCGTCGCTTTTGCCCCTAAGGGTGACCTGCTCGCTGAACAGGTCGGCAATCCCCAGGGGAGCCTGTCGAGTGATGTGCGTGTGATCCCCCTGCCCTGACTCCAGTTGTGCTGCCTGAATTGGCATCACGGCGGGTTGAGGGTAGGGGTGGCGTGAAGTTCACGCCACCCCCCTGCGATACCGTGCAGATTCACTCCAGCGCTGCGCCTTACACCGAGGTCGTGCAGCCGTCCAACCGGGGCCTGCCCCTCAAGAGCATCCGGGTGGTGGGAGTCCCCGGCCTGAATGGTGAGCTCCCCGCGCTGGACGGCGCGGGCGCGGTGGAGCCGAACACCCTGGCCTACACCAATCCCGTGTTCGACAACCTGGGCATGCTGCTGGTCCTGCCCCCCACGGGACGGGAGCGGTATACGGCCACAAGCCCGGCCACCTCGAAATCACGAACCTGGAAATCCGCGACGCGAGCAAGCGCAACACCCTGGTCAACCGGGCGGGGCAGACCACCGTCTGGGACAGTTTTGGCAGCGGCATCTACATCGAGCGGGCCGAACACATGGTGATCCGGGGATGCAAGCTGCACGACAATGGCGACGGCCTGTTTCAGAACGCCAAGTCCGTGAGGCGGCGCAGAGCCGGGACCTGCTGGCGGAGGGCAACACCTTCTTCAGCAACGGCAACCCGTCCAGCGCTCACGAACACAACGCCGACAGCGAGGGCGTGGGCACCATCTCACAGTACAACCTCCTCGGGCCCTGATGCCGGGCAGTTACGGCGACAACAGCAAGGAGCGCTCGGTGGGGCTCACGATCCGCTACAACGTCATCGACGGCGCGACGCACCTGCTGATGCTGGAAGACCCCGAATCCAACCACGAGTACGAGGTCACCCAACGGGACGCCCCGGGCAGCCTGCGGCCCAACTCCGCGTACATGTACGGCAATGAGATGTGGATGCATAACCCCGCCTGGGGCATCACGGGCGTGGAACTGGGCGACGGGCGCGTCCCGGGGGGACGGGCCGGGAAGCTGTACTTCTACAACAACACCGGGGTCTTAGAACAGGACGGCACTGGCTGGGGCACACCGACCACTTACCTGTTCGCCTTCCGCGTGGCCCCGCAACTTCAGGTCTACGGGCGCAACAACACCTTCCTGGTCCGTTCAGCCACCTCCGGCGTCAAGCCCCGGCCCTTGGCAGTCTTCTACAACAATGGCGCGGGTGACTTTGCCAACAACTGCACGTCAGCAGACTGGTCCCCGGTTGATCCTAACGGTCACGACCCCAGCACCACCCTGATGCACTACGGCAGCAGGTGGAACGGCACCGGCTGGGGCGCGAACCTGGTTCAGTCCTCTGCTCGTTCCCGACTTCGTCAGTGGGGCGGGCGGCGGCCACCACCTCAAGCCCGGCTCGCCCCTGACCGGCGCGGGAACAGCGCTGGACCCCGAAATCGCCAAGACTGGCAACCTTCCCACCCCGGAATACGTCTCGCCAGGCGTTGGAAAGCCGCGCGCGGGTCCCCTGGACTTGGGCGCACACGGCTTCTGAACTGACCTTTCCCCCTCCCACCGAAACCCTGCGTTCCTCCCGAAGCCAAGCCGGGACCAAGGACGTGGGGTTTGGTCCTCCTGAATTCCCCGTGTACAGAAAGAGGCGAGAACGATGAAGACAAGCGGGACCATCGGCCCCGTGAGTTGTAGGGCACAGATCAACGTCTGGTTGCGTCCGTGATTTCAGGAACATGGCCCTGAGCTCGCCCAGAACTATAAGCGCGCGTACCCACGCATCATGACCATCTGGAAACCACTTTCATCCACGAAGACCGGCCGCTCTGGAGGCGTGATACAGAGTTAAGATGGGCTCCAAATACGAGAGCTGCCGCCTTGATTCCATACCATACATCTGAAGAGCTTGAAGTGGCGTACCGCCAGCCCGAACATCCAATTGAACTTTCACGCCGGCAGATCATCCAACTCAAAAAATGAGGGAAAATCGATTCCAGAGATCATTGATTCAACCGGTTTTCAGGTACGACGAACAGCACATTTATCATTACCTACAATACCAACGGCGAACAGGCGCTTTTGGAAAAACGTCAGTTAAATACGTCTGATCCTGATCCTGCTCTCAATCCATTCGAGCAAGAAGCATTATTTCAGCTGACTCAAAGATCATCCTTTCAGGCGATCTCTGAGTCGGCAAAAAAGTCAAGATACATATTCAGGGGCATTGTGGGATCGAAGTGATGGAGGCGCGTACCCGGGGTTATTTGAAAAGACCTGGCTTTACTACTCGGAATTATTTAACATGACAGCTGCTGTCATACTGAATAGTTCCCATCTCCCTTTACCTACGACGGAAGTCGACATAAGACAGTATTGTTATCAATTTCCCCTCAGAAATGTGGTCGTCACATTAATTACCAGTAAAATTTTGGTAATTATTATAACATGCCGACACCAGTGTGTGGCCGGCATTTTCTGGTAGCACTCCCCGAGAACCACGACCTCATATATAGCTGAAATGGAACTGATCGATAGCAATCGCATTGGGTTTTACATATAATTTATCCAGCTCAGACTTGCATGCCTGCTCCAAGTCAGTACGCTATAGTACTACATCCTCACGTTCTCTATAAACTATTATATATCCTCTGATAGTGATCAATCAGCACGAGAACGAGAGCCGAGGAAGAAGCGCCTCGTTCCGGAAGACGCCAACCAAACCTTTATAAATCGAGAAGCCTTGCTTCTGAAGTTTGGAGAGGCAACTGCGAATGCGGCAGAAATTCTTTCCACCCACAGCGGAGCGGCCGCCACCGGACATCTTTCGCTTCACGCACCATCCCTATGTCTCGCTCGGCTTGGTTGTTGTCGAACGGTACGCCGTCCTCCTGGAGAAAGCACAGCACCTTGTCCCGGTGCTTCTGACATCGAAGGGCGAGGTTGCGCCCCGGGGACTGCTTCACCCGTCCCCGCCGCTCGGGAACCGGCTCTCCTCGCGGGGTTGGAGACCAACCCCGCTTCCAGGAATGTATCAAAGCGCATCAGGAACGCAGTTTTCTCTGCCTGAGCGAGGGTGCCCGCCTTGTGTTGATGGTAGGCGAGTTGCAGCGCAGCGCGTAGTTCTCCCGCCCAGTCCTGGTCCAGTTGTTCGTGGAGGCCAGGCAACTCCCGAAGCAGGTAGGCGTTCCACAGCGCGTGTTTTGCAGAGCGTTGGAAGTACGTGAGCCGGGCATCACGCATCAACACGCCGCTGTCCCGAGGCAAGACCCCACCGATTGGATGGCCGCCGGGCCCGCGGTGCGGGTCGTGCCCGTAGGGGGTGAGTTGCTTGCTGCTGATGGCACCCGGGCGAGCTTGCCGCCCACCTTGCTGCCCGTCTCGTCCACGTGCAGAAGGGGGGTTCTTTGAGCAATGCTTCCTTCAGAGCCGCCCCGAATCCAGCCAACCACTCTGTGTCGAGGTTGAGATGTGGCGCGAGGATCCCTTCCCTGGAAGGCTGGCCGCAGAGCGTTTCGAGCACGTCGCCCACACGCCTGAAGGGGAGGAACTGGGCCACGCCCCGCTACACCGCCAAAGCCTGGAACCGGGGGCCGTACTGCCCCTGACCGCGTACGTTCCCTGGAAACGCCGCCTGCTCTCTTTCGTGACAGCGCGGACAGACCTTCTCCTCGGCCTGCCACTCCGGCACCTGCAGCTGGACTTCTGGCAGGTCCAGCACTTGCCGGGCCAGCAAGACTTGCACTTCGGCCCCGTTCCAGCGGTGCCGGCAGCCGCAAGTTCCCGTCACCGGCAGGACGACCACTTTGCCGGGTGAGGCGCCCATCTTCAAGGTGGTTCCTGGGTGCCCCACCTGACCACCGGAAGGGTGGACCGCCCCTATGGCGTCCGCTCCTGGGCTTCTTCTGCCAGACCTGGTCCTGGCTGGGGGGCCGGACGTGAGGTCTCGCCCGTCCACACGACCTGCGCTTCCAACTCGCGGATACGCGCTTGGAGGCGTTCACAATTGGAGCAGATCACGTCCGAGATAGCCTCACCTTACCCCTTTCCACCCCGGTGTCCACCAGCTGAGTCGTCACCCGAGCTGTTCGCCGGAAAGCTGGGGAGCCAGGGAGTAGGCCCCAAGCGGACTGATCCGCGGACAACGTGTACTCCTTGGCCGCGCGGCAAGGGGGGCGCCTTTTTTGCCCTCCGCTGCTCGCTGTCCTCCTGTCCCGCCTGACCTTGGGCTAAGGTGCTGTGGTAGACACTTGAGGAGCAACGCCATGACCGATTCAGAACACACCCTGCCTCCAGCCGTGCAGCGGCGGCTGCAAGCCCTTGAAGAACAGGTTCGGGAACTCCAGGTCAGCGAGCAGCGGAGCGCCACCCTGTTCTACGAAGCTCCCACCCCGGCCTTCCTGTTGAACTCCCAGGGGCGTATTCAGAATGTCAATGCAGCGGGCTGCGGCTTGCTTGGCCGCACGCCTGAGGCGCTGCTCGGCAGACGGCTGGACGAGTTCATGCCGCCTCCCTCTCGGGGATCACTCGGCACGCTGCTCAAGCAGGGGGCAAAGGGCCAACTGAAGCAGCGTGGAGAAGCTCAACTGCTGCGGGTCGAGGGCAGTATGGCCAACGTGCAGGTCGACGTCGCGGTGATCCAACGTGAGGGCACGTTTTTGCATTTCTACGTGGGCATCACCGACGTCAGTGCGTACAAACAGGCCCATCAGCACCTACTGGATGAGCACGCCACCCAAAAACAACAGTTGCTGCAAAGAGCCCTGACAGTCCGCACGTTGAATCAGGAGCTCGACCAGACGGTCAAGGTCTTCATTCAGCAGCTTCAGCTGCCTGTGGCGCGCGCCATGAGTTGTCTGGGCCTGCTCCGCAAAGCCCTACCCGGGCCCTCGGAAGAGTTCCTTGGGCCCATGACGAACGCCGAGCGTGCCGTGCAGCAGGTGATTGCCCTGCTGGCCTCGATCGACCGCTACATGCAGGTGCGGAGCATGCGGGTACGGCTCCAGCGCGTGGACCTGAACCCGGTCTTGCAGGACGTGCTCAAGAACGCGCAGCCAGTGATGGCTGACCGGGAGGTTCAGATCACCCACGACGCGCTGCCGACGGTGCAGGGAGACCGCCAGGCGCTCTACCTCATCCTGGACGAGTACGTCGCAAACGCCCTGAAGTTCACCAAAGGGCGGGAGCTGGCCCGCGTGCACGTGATGGTGCGGGAAACGGAGGCGGAGCACCTGATCGGGGTGGAGGACAACGGTACGGGCTTTAACATGCGCTCGAGGGACAAGCTGTTTCAGCTGTTCGGGCGTCTCCATCCTTCCAGGGAGTATGAGGGGTCGGGCATTGGGCTGGCGACCGTACGCCGGTCCTGTGAGCGATTTGGAGGCCGGGTATGGGCGGAAGGGAAGCCGGGGCACGGGGCGACGTTCTGGTTCGCGTGGCCTAAAAATCTGAGACTGCAGGAGTAGACACGCTTCTGCTTTACGCGCCCAGACAACTTGCGCCGAACTCTGCCCCCCTTCCTGCAGGGCCTCAGCCGGTGGCAGGGGGAGCTTTTTAAGGCGCGGGACTGGCGGCCACCGCACCACGTGGTGAAGAGCAAGTTGGGCGGAAGGGAAACTGGAATTCCGCCGCGTCGGGGCCTATGCAACTCCAGCCGCCTATACGGCACAAACGACTTGTGCCGGTAAAGGGGAGGCGCCCCCTCCTCCTTTATGGCCCCACTCACCGCTGCCCAGGAAGGTCAAATTCGTGCGTGTGGGCGGGGAATCTGAAAGGTGCAGCGGCCCGAGCGGCGCATCATTTGTTGCAGAGCCACCCCACGGCCATTACCATTTTTGAGGGAGGCCGGGACCAATCCGCCGCGTTCGTGGAGCACCCCGGCCTGGGCGTCCTGAAGGCGCGGCTGATGCTGCGCCTTCAGGACGAAGGTTGGAGCGTTCACCGTTCAGGCACCGAAGGGGAAGCGTGCCGTGACCAGGCACCGACGTCTTGTGCGGCAATCGCCTGTAAAGCGGCCCCAATGGCACAGATGATGCCGTCACGCTGAAGTTGCACGGGTGCGCAGGAGACGCAGTTCAGCATGGGGGGCCGCACCCCTCTCCAGTTTGAATCGGGCTCAACTCGCCCTTCGCAAAATCCCGGCAGGCCCACACGCTTTTCCTCCGTCATAATGGAGTCTCCCGCCGTTTCATCAGACGCCATACCCATCGTCCTGGAGACTGTATGACCCTGACCGATGAAGAAGCTCGCCTCGCGGAGTTGCACCGATTCGGCATCCTCGATACCCTCCCCGAACCCCAGTTCGACCGTATCGTTGCGCTTGCTGCCAGGTACCTCAACATGCCGATGGCGGCCGTCTCCCTGGTGGACCGGGACCGGCAGTGGTTTAAGTCGCGCCTCGGAATCGAAGTGACCGAAACCCCCATCAGCGAATCTATCTGTGCCATCGCCATCCAGCAGGACAAAGTGCTGGTGATCCCCGATGCCCGGCAAGACCCACGCGTAAACAGCATGAACTGCGTGAGCGTCGATGAGACAGTTGGATTTTACGCGGGTGCGCCCCTCCGCACTTCCGATGGATATCGCCTCGGCACCGTGTGCGTGATTGACGCCGTACCCCGTACCTTTACGCGCGACGAAGAGGGCATTCTGGAAGATTTCGCCGAGCTCGTCATGGACGAGTTGCGGCTCCACGTGACCTTGCAGCAACTCGGCGACCTCGCGCTCCTGGACAGCCTGACAGGTCTCCCCAACCGTGCGAACTTCCGGCAGCGCCTCACCCAGGCCATGCGCCGCGCTGAGCTCACGGGGCACAAGGTTGTGCTTGGACTGATGGACCTCGACCGCTTCAAACTGATCAACGATACCCTTGGGCATGCGGCCGGGGACGAGTTGCTGCGCCTCACCGCGACACGTCTCCGCGAGTGTGTGGCGTCCAGCGATACGGTGGCGCGCATGGGCGGCGACGAATTCGCCCTGCTCTTCACGGACATACCAGACGCTACCCACAGCGGACGTATTCTCGAACGCATCCGCCATGCCTTCGCTGCGCCCTTTTCTCTGGCCGGTCAAGAGCTTTTTGTGCACTGGAGCCTGGGGCTGAGTGTCTATCCGGACGACGCCTCCGGCACCGAAACGCTGCTCTCCCAAGCGGACACGGCCATGTACCGCGCCAAACGCGCCGGGGGCGGACATACGTTTTTCAATGTGCTGCGTGACCAGCACACATCCGCTGAGATGGAAATGCTCACCGGACTGCATCACGCGTTGGAGCGGGGTGAATTTCAGCTCTATTACCAGCCAATAGTGGACGCCCGGAGCCGAACGACAGCCGCGCACGAAGCGTTGATCCGCTGGCTTCGCCCAGACGGTCTGGTCAATCCAATGGCATTTATTCCGCTGGCCGAAGCCTCCGGTCTGATTCTTCCTCTTGGGAGATGGGTTTTGCGCGAAGCCTGCACTGCCGTCGCCCGGCGTCACCTCAAGCGTGTGAGCGTCAACGTCAGTCCCTTGGAGTTTGGTCAGCCTGACTTCGCGGCACACGTCGAACAGATCATCCAGGAGACGGGGGTGGAGCCCCGGCGGGTTTTGCTGGAGGTCACGGAAAACAGTCTGCTTGACCCGGTCCGCAGCAGTGAAGTCCTGCAAGCACTGTCTGGTCTGGGCCTGCGCTTGGCGCTCGACGATTTTGGTACCGGCTACAGCAGCCTGTCCGCCCTGGCCGGTCTGCCGGTGGAGATCTTGAAGATTGACCGGTCTTTTACTCGCCAGGTGCATGAGCAGAGCCGTGAGGGGCAACGCGCGAAGGAACTGGTCCGCGCCATGATCGCCCTCGCGCACGCCTTCGGACTCACGACGGTGGCGGAAGGCGTTGAAACGGCCGAGCAAGCCGAGGTCTTGGAGGCGTTGGGATGCACCTACCTGCAGGGGTACTGGTTCGGTCGCCCAACGCCACTGCGCGCCAGAGACGCCGCGGCTCCTTGACGTCCAAGCGCAGCCCGGGTGGGCGCCGCTCCTCCCCACGCTCCACTGGCGAAGTTCCCACCTGGAGCTCCCGCCCGCACGGCTCCCCCGGAGCGTCAGAAGGCCCGCTGGGCTCTGCTCCGCCCTGCTCGCCGCGGACAACAGGAGCCTCCTGCGTTGTCCGCGGCGAGCAGGGCGGAGCATGAACGGGGAGGGATGCTGTTCTGCGCCCACACCCGTCATTTGGCGTCCTGCTCCAGCGCAGGGTGATGCGGCGGTCGCCCCCCTGGGCCGCCAGCAGGGTGGGCGTGGCTCCGCCCGCACGTGGACGGCTCACGGTGGCCGCGGCGCGCTGGGCACGCTGTTCACGCCCGAGGGGTTCACGGCGATCACCCGGAGCGAGAAGGCCGTGCCCGGCAGCACCGGGAGGGGCCGCCCGGGTGTTGACCGCGTGAAGGCGGTTGACAAGCTCACCGGCATCGCAGTTCGGACCATGGCGGGCCACGCCGAGCAGTGTTCGCGTGATCGCCAGCGGGGTGCGGCGTTCGTGAGAGGCGGTGGCGGCAAACCTGCGCTGTTTCGGCGACGTGCGCTTCGAGGCGCGTGAGCATCTGTCGAAGGCGTTCGGCGAGTTCTGCGGTGGGTGAGCGATCGCCGCGTGGCCATGCGCGTGGCGTCGGTGATTCGGGTCAGGGGAGCAAGCATGCGGCCAGCGAGAATCCATTCCTCCACAAGGCCGAACACCAGCAAAAACGCCAAGACCGTAAGTGCGGCCGGAAGGAAAACGTTGGGGCCAAAATTGTGGAGGTTGAGGGCACGCAGGAAGTCGGACAGGCTGGGAACAGACCAGCTGTATGGCCTTCCCCGCAGGAGGAATGCCCACACCGCACAGAGCAGCAAAGCGCCGGCCAGCATCAGAAACCCAGCGTAGCTGAGGGTGAGTTTGAGGCGAACGCGCAGCCCGGGCACCCTATCCACGTTCGTCTCCCCCGCCTTCGGTGCCCGGTCGTGCGCTGATGCGGTCGCCGACGCCGGGTAAAGATCAGCCAGGGCTCGCCGAGCCGTTTGCGCAGGGCCGAAACCGTGATGCGCACGGCGTACGGGTCAGCGCGACGTGGCGGCCCTCCCGGTAGACCTCGCGGCGAAACGGATCCAGCCGCAGGCCCGCCATCTCCCGCACGGGTGGCCTGCTGTACGCGCGCCTGCGGTCGAGGGCCCTGGGCCTGAGCGCGAGTTGCCGGAGCCCGAACGGCTCCGTGAGGTGGGCGTCGGCACCGAGCCCAGAGCCAGACGCTTTGTCGCCGATCCGGTCGGCAGCGGTCAGCATGAGGATTGGCAAGCCGCTGCCGAACGGAACGCCACGGGGCGTCGGGTGACGAGACCGCCAGGCGCCCCGGGAACGTACGTCGTAGGCGCTTACGCCCAGCAGTTCCAGGGCGGTGTCCCCAGCGCTGGCTTCCAAACGCAAGCTGTCGCGGACGGCTGCTGCCAGCTAAGCTTCGTCCTCGACGATCAGCACACCCCTGCACCCCCAATGCTACGCGCCGGAACATACCGCCCGCATACCGAAAACCACAGACATCCGGACAACACCCTGCCTTGGTGGCTGGCGGCATGTGCCGTCGTCCCCGCACCCACCCGCCGTGACGGGTCTGCCGCCCGCAGCGCCTCCATTCCCCCAATGGGAACTGGGCCGGGCAAACGGCCTCGTTCCCAACGGCGTGAGCGCCTTTGATGACGCGTATCCGGCGGTGTCCAGGCTTGATCCGGCCCTCCCCGGTGCCCTTCGTCAGGCGGCAACGGCCGCTGCAGGCGGGGGCGTCAAGGTCTTGGTCACCGGCGGCTGGCGTTCCCCGGCGTACCAGAAACAACTTCGCGTTGAGGCAGTGACGCAACGCGCCGCAGCCAGGGAAGCCGCCCGGTGGGTCGCCACGCCGCAGACGTCTCCACAGGTGTCGGGGAACGCGGTGGACACCGGGCCGTCCCGCGCCAGCTCGACCGCAACGGGCCGTGGCACTACGAACGCCGCTCCGGCACAGCGGGTGTCCGCCCATGTACGCCGACCCCACGCACGACCCCAGGCTGCGGTAACCGGGACCCTCGGCCCTGAACAGAGCTCCGTGCATTCAGCGCGCGTGGGAGAAAACGAGCCGCCGGACGTCCTGACCGCTCGGGCCGCCGCGTCGGCCTTCGACAGCCTCTTTCCCGGACTCGGAGTGGTGGCGCTGGCTGTAGGGGCTGTCGGTGCGGCCAACATCATGATCGTCTCGGTGCTTGAACGCCGCTCGGAGATCGGCCTCCGCCGTGGGTTGGGCGCAGCGCGAGGTCAAATCCGGACGCAGTTTCTCGCGGAGTCGGTTCTGCTCTCCATCATGGGCGGCGTTGCCGGCGTGCTGCCTGGAGCTGTGGCGACGGCTGTCTACGCCAGTTCGGAGGGCCGGGCCGCCGTGATCCCGGTTGAGGCGTGGGCAGGCGCGGTCGCCTCGGCCATCCTGATCGGCGCGTTCGCTGGTCTGATCCCGGCCATTCAGGCGTCCCGAATGCCGCCAACGGTGGCTTTGCGAACGCGGTATGCGCACGACAAGAGGGTGTGCCGCCTGAACGCTGAACGGGACCTGCGGCGGGCGTTCAGGCGCTGTTCCTGCTCAGCGCTCAACTGCACCACCGGCAGAGGGGGGTTTACACCCAGCGCCGTCAAATTGAGAAACGCCGCACTGGCACCTGCAGGCCGGTGGAAGGTACTCCAGCGAGGAGGGGGCGTGGACCCAGGACGGCGTGGTCTGGACGCAGGAGATCGCCAAAGGTGTGGAGGCACAGCGGAGCTTCGCCGCCCTTTCAAGCCGCTGGGGCGCCGGGCAGTTCTGCGCCCGGTTCTCCCCTGGAGCGGTGTGGTGCGGCGGGCTGCCCGTCCATCAGGTTCCTGGGCCCGGCTGCTCCTCGCCATGGCCTGAGGCGCCGAACTTCACCGGACCACCCGGGCAGGATGTGCCGGCTTGAAGCCGTGTGGGGGCGCCCGGCCCCGGCGACAGCTACGCGGAAGTGCTGTGCCGGTCAACGAAGGCGGCAGCTTCTTCTGGGCTGGTAAGCCATGGGAAGAAGTGCGGCGGGTGGTTGAATGCGTTCACAAAGGCGTGGGCCACTCCCGGTTGGGTTTGGGCGGCGGTCAGAACCGCCAGAACGTGGGGCGGAGGGGGTCCGAGCATGGCATTGGTCCACGCGGTGGTGAAGCGGGCATGGTCCCAGTACGCCCCGAACGTGTCCTGCATCCAGGAGCGGTTAAAGGGGCGTTCGGCCCGCCTCAGGATGCTTTCCAGGTAGGTGGCGGCCGCCCGGGCGGCGCTTCCGGCGCCCTGCCCGGTAATGGGATCATTGACCACCAGCGTGTCTCCCAGGCCCAGCACCAGCCGGCCCGACGGAAGTGCAGCGACCGGACGCCGCACCTGCGGCGTCACCCGTCCCGTCAGGGTCGCCTGAGGATCGGTCAGTTCGCCGTCCTTAATGCGTTCGTACTCCCAGGGGCAAAACGTCTGCATCAGCTGGAGCATGGTGCTCAGCAGCTCGTCCGGGCTGGTGATGTTCTCAAAGACGTCCAGCGGACCGCCCGGCACGGCCTCAATCAGAACATTCTCGTAAGGCTGCAGACTTCCGTCCGGACTGCGGGTCAGTCCGGGCAGCAGGAAGCATTCTCCCGCGCCGGGAATAAGATTAAAGCTCACCGCACTGTGCTCAGGTCTGGGAACGGTGTTTTTGAGGTAGGCGAGTGCGAGGTGGCGCTGCGGAGCGCGGTAAGGGCTGTGCACATCGTCACGCGCGAACAGGCGGCCCAGTTCACCTTTCCCGGTCGCAATCACCGTCAGGTCGTGACCCTCGCTGAGTTGATCGACACTCTGGACGTCAGCCTGTTCCAGGATCACCGTGCCGCCCCGCTCCTTGAAAACGCGGAGCCAACCCGCAAATTTGACCCGCTGATCCACGCTGTAGGCGGGATGATCCAAACGGGCCGCGAACGCCACCGCCTTGTCCCCGTTGAGGTCGGGATGAGGCACACTGAAGGCAATGCCTTCCACAGGTGGGCACATCTCCTCCCAGAAGTTCAGGTTCAGCTGGCGTTCGGTCAGGCAGGCGTCGTGAAAAAGCGCCTGGGTGCTCATGACCCGCCCCGTTTCAATCTGTTCAGGCGTTCGCTCGGACACCAGGGTGACCGTGTACCCCTGGTCCTGCAGTCCAAGGGCCAGCTGCAACCCAGCCTGGCCAGCGCCAACAATGGCAATTTTCCTCATTTCCAACTCCTCTTTGTCGTTTTTGAGCGGTGTGAAGAGCGTCAGCCTTCCGGTTTGCCCGAACACTTGCGTCCAAGAGCCTTTTGGAGCATGTGTCAAAGCGCGAACTACTTTCTGACCGGGCAGCGCAAATTTGAATGCGCATGGGGGAGTATGGGGAGCCGTGCTGGGTGCCCTTCCGCCCACGGCGCCATTCGGACAAATGCTCTAGGGAGCTTGAGAAAGATTCAGCATGCCGCTGCCCACTTCTGTGGCCCCGCCCGCGGCGAGGGGCGCAGCGTTGGCTTTGAGCTTCTGTTCGATCTCGCCTGGAGTGGCCGCCGGATAAGCTTCTCGCCACAAAGCCAAAGCCCCTGCCACGAGCGGCGTCGAAAACGAGGTGCCTTCGTACGAACCGACGGTATTGGTGGGGCTGCTGCTCGCGACGCCCTGTCCGGGCGCAGCGATATCCACGTACGTTCCACGCGTGCTGAAAGACGCGGGACGCCACTCCCCAGTTGGCAGGACCTGGAGCGCGCCAACGGCGACCAGACCAGGAAGGTCGAAGGCGGCAGGATAGTGCGTGGGGCCGTTACTCCCTTGATTCCCGGCGGCGGCGGCAACCAGGACCTGCTGCTCCAGGGCGTAGGCCAGGACGCTTTTCAGCCCCTGGGTGGGGGTATCTCCACCGAAACTCAAGTTCAGCACCAGGTGTTTGGGCGGCACGTTCTTCAAAGCAAAGCAGACGCCCCGAACGGCCTGACTCGCCAGAACCTGGCCCTGTGCGTCCCCAATGCGAATGGGAAGAATCTGCGCCTGGGGCGCAACCCCGAAATCCGCACCAGCGGCGAGAACAGCCACTGGCGTGCCGTGTCCGTCCTGGCCGGGGGTTTGTGGATTGTCAAACGCGTCGTCTGGCGCCGCGTCTTCCTCCACGAAGTCATATCCGGGGAGGAGATTTTGCCCCAGATGCCTTTGTTGGGTAACGCCCGTATCGAGGACGGCGATGGTCACGCCTTTGCCGCTGCGCCCCCGCTGACGCGCTTGCGGAACGCCGATGGCCGTGAGGTGATCTGCATCCAGGCCCCAGAGGCTCTGCGGATCAACCTGAAGCACCACGTCCTGCTCCGCAGGTTGCCGCAAGCGGCTGAGCACCAACCCGATGCTCTGACCGACTGGAACCCCGACGCGAGCCAGGATATTTGCGCAGGGTCCTGGTCCACCGAGGGGCTTGAAATCGATGAGGGTCAGCCCCATGTTGAGCTGATTCAGCCTGGCCGTGAAGTCACTTTCCGCAACGCCCGCTTTGACCAGCACGGCCACCTCGGTGGTGGAAACCTTCCCCAGCACCTCCAGCGGCTGCCTGAGGCTCTGACCTCTGGCGTCCACCCGCACCACCTGTGGACCTGCTTTCAGGCCGGAGGGCAGGCTGAAGACGAGGGTTTCTCCCGTTGTTGAGACCACGCTCGCCTCCGCGTCACCCACAAAAACGCGCGCGTCCTGAACAGGGACGCCCGTCAAGGTCGCCGTAACGCGTTCAGTGGGGAGCGCCTGGGTCAAATTGAGGCTCAGGGTTGCTGGCCTGGTGTCGGCTGGGCTTGTTGGGCCACAACTGGAGAGCAAGCCAAGCAACATCAAGAATTGGACTGATGATTTCATCCTCTACCTCCAGGAACATAACCCCATTGATTTCGGTAAAGATCCAGGGCATGCCTCAAGCTTGCGTGCTGCGGAGTGAACGGGCGATGAACGCCTGGTACTCCGCTTGATAACGCGCGACCATGGTCGCGTTGCCGCTCTTTTCGATCAGGCGCAGGGCTTCTTCGAACGCTTCTTGGTCCCCTGTCAGTTCTGCCAGGTTGGCCAGGACTGTACCCAACAGGACTTTCTCACCACCCTTCTTGGCGAGCGTCAATGCCTGCTCGTAGGCGTGCTGGGCTTCCGAAATCTGATCTCCTCGGTGATACAAAGCGCCAAGGTTGTTCCACACTCTTGCTGAAGTGTTTAACGAACCGGCGTCCTGGGCAAGCATTGCTGCCTCTTGGTAGGCCTGTACCGCACCAGCCACGTCCCCCCGGCGTTCACGGACTTGTCCTAAGTTCATCGTGGTGAGTGCCCGGACAGCAAGGTTGTCGCCGGCCGCCTGAAGCGCTTCGCTGAACGCCGTCTCAGCGTCCTCCCCGGCCGCACTCAGGGCCGCCGCGCGGTTGTTCAGCACCCCCGCCCAGCGGGCATTGTCGCCGAGGGTCTGCCACAGGGTTGCCGCCCGGCGGTAGCGCTTCTCCGCACTGGCGTAGTCGCCCTGCTGAAAGTCGAGATTGGCCAGCGTGTTGAGCGCCTCGGCCCTGGCTTCATCCTCTCCGTCCAGCGCGGCCTCGGCGTGTTGCCGCGCCAGGTCCGGTTGCCCGAGTCGCCAGCACAGCGCGCCCTTCAGCGCACAGACCTCCGGACCAGTGGGCAGGTCGGTTAGCGTGAGCAGCGCCTCCTTGAACTGCCCAGCACGTTCCAGAGCGCGGGCACGCAGCAGGGAGAGGCTTTCGGTTGGCGGCGCTTCCCGCAGGGCCTCGGCCGCTTTGAGCGGAAATCCCCGCCGCAGGGCCTCCTCTGCCCAGGCCTGGTAGGACCTCCGCACCATTTGCAGGTCTTGTTCCTCCCACAGTGCGCGGGACTTTTGGAAAAACGGCAGGGCAGCGCCTCCGCCGACCTGCCTGGCGATTCGCAGGGCGAGATCGGCTTCCAGCGTCGGCCGCGCCGCCAGAATACGCTTCGCCGCCGCCTGCCCCCGGACCTCCCCAGAGGGCTCAATGAAGCCGCCGTCCATGAGGTGTTCCAGGGCCAGCGCAAGCTCAGGGGCATTCATGGCCAGGGCCTGACGAACGAGGGGAAGGTCAGGCGAGTCCAGAAGCGTCAGGGCCGCGTAGAGCTGCTGGGCGGAGGGGGGCAGGCCCTGGATGCGGCTGTCCAGGGCTGTCTCGACGGATTCTGAGCGCAGCCAGGCACCCAGCAGGCTGGGCAGGCCTGCCGTGGCCTCAAACGCGCCTGGAAATGCCGTGAGTTCCTGCGCCGTGAGAGAACCAAGTTCTGCGCGTTCATCCACGGGGAAAGGGGGTTCTGCGCAGGACGTGAGGATCACCGTGGCCCGCGTGCCCAGATGCCGGAGCTTCGTCAGCAGCGTGCGGCTCTCCTCGTCCATGCTTTCCCAATGGTCGAGGAGCCAGACGCCTTCCTGAGAGGCGAGGTGCCGCAGGAGGAGGGCCTCATCTCCACGTTGAAGCACCTGTTTGAGGAGGGGCTCAAGCGTGGCGTAAGGCAGACCTGAACGCCCAGGCAGAAGGTGACCCGTCAGTTGCCGCAGCAAACTGCTTTTGCCCAGGCCGGAGCCGCCTTTGATCCAGATCCAGCGCCCAGATGGCAGGTGGCGCAAACGGGCCAACTCCACCTCTCGACCGACAAAGCTCTGGCGCAACCGTGCGCGCGCCGATTCGGCCGTCCCTTCCAGCTTCAGGTCCCACTCGGCGGCCCGTTGCCGCGCCTCTTCGAGCAGCGGACTCTCACCGGCCAGCAGCAGGGGGGCGGCGCGCAGCCAGAACTCCGGGGTGGGATCCGGCGCGCCAGGCACGCGAATGGCCCGTTCCACCCACAGGGCTGAACTTCCAAAGTGCCCCACTGCGGCCTGCTTCTCCGCATGGGCCAGGGCCGTCTCGCGGAGGGCCTCTGCCAGGGACTCGCGCTTGGCATACGCCCACTCTTCGAGCTCAGGCCCCCATTCCAGCAACTCGGACGCGTCCAGAAAAGCGCCCTGGTAGAGCTCAAAGGCCACCTCCGGCTGCTTGGCGCGAACAGCACGTTCAAACTCGAGGGCGTCGCACGGCAGGTCGGCCCACAGGCGGACGCCGTCGTCCTGCAAAACGTCCGGCACAGCCTGGCGAATCTGCCGCACTGCGACGGCAATGGAGTTTGTGGGGTTGCTGGCTTCCGGCCAGAACAGCTCGCCCAAAAAACGCCTGGGCCGTGGACCTTCCAGGGTGAGATAGGTCAGCAGCAGCAGTGGTTTGGGACGCCCCAGGCCGCTGCCTTCCAGGGAGAGTCCTCCCAGGGTACGTAGGCGCATGCCGACAGTGTATGGGTTTTTTTGTAGGTCTTCTCACTGTTCACAAGCCGTTCACTGAACATTCATCCTGGCTTTTCTACTGTCTGTTCAAGCAAGCGGAGACGGGCAAGCGGGCGCCACTCCCTCCAGAAGGAGAGCCTCCCCAGCAGTCATCCATGCCGCCCCTGAAGTTCCTTGTCCGCCTGACGCCCTGGGTCCTGCTCCAAAGGGTTGTCTCCCCACGGCCCCCCCTTACTTCCAAGGAGAACCTGACCATGCACAGCATCAAGCCCCTGAGCCTGCTCCTCCTGAGTGCCCTGATCTCTTCGTGCGGAGGCAGCACCCCACCCCACCGGCGGAAACGTCCCGGCCGGAGCCCGCGGTCATCGCCCCGGCCGACACCACGCTCTCGCCCAACACCCGCGTGCTCACGCCGAGTGTCCGCGCGGCCCTGGTGTCGGCCACACCGGACCTGCGGGTGCTGCGCTTCAAGACCCAGCCGGGCATGGCCTTTGCAGCGGGGCAGATCCTGGTGTCGGAGAACACCCCGGTGATTCCCGAGGGCATGTTGCGCCGGGTGCTGAATGTGCGGGTGCTGGGTGAGTTTACCGAAGTGGACACCGAGCAGGCGAACCTGGAGGACGCTGTGGAAAATGGGGACCTGCAGGCCGAAGAACCCCTGACCCTGGACGACATCGAAGAGCAGCGTCTTGCGGATGAGGGGGTCGAGGTCCTGATCAATGGCCGGCCTGCCCTGATTCCGCAGGGTGTGGGGGGCAGCGGCGGGGGGCTTAAGGCGCAGGGGCAGGGGACCATCGGCAGCCTGGAACTGAAGATCAAGGACAAGGTGCTGTGCGAGCTGGACGGGAAGAGCAAGGTGGTGATGAACGGGTCGTTCAGCGCGGACTTCAAGGTATTTGCGAGCGCCAAGCTGCGCTGGTTCAAGCTCAAGCACTTCGATGCTGGCGTAGAGATGAACGAGAAGTCGACCGTGCGGCTGACGGGGGAGTGCGCCAAGAGCGTGTTGAACAAGGAAGTGGAGTTGGCGCGCTTCAAGATGCGCGTGCGGACGTACTGGATTGGACCGGTGCCGGTGGTGGTGCGTCCGGAGATCGTGATGACCGCCGGAGCGAACGGGAAGATCACGGCCAAGGTGGACTTCAGCGCCACGCACGAGTTCCACGCCCGTTACGGGGTGGAGTGGAACCGGGGCGAGGGCTGGGACTGGATCAACGAGAAGAGCCAGTCGTTCACCTTCACCCAGCCCAAGTTCAGCGTCAGCCTCAACGCCGAGGGGTACATCGGGGCGCGGACAGGCATCCGCTTCTACGGCCTGGCGTCGGCCTTCGTACACCCGAAGATCTTCGCGGAGTTTGCCGCGGACGTAACGCTGCCGCAAAACACGTACAAGTGGGGCCTCGACGCGGGCTTCCGGGTCGGCGTGGGCGCAGAGGCCAGCCTGTTCGGGTACGAACTGGGCAAGGTGGAAAAGGACCTGCTCGAGCTCCGCAAGACCCTCGCCTCCGGCGCCGGCAAGCTCTAGCGCGGTGTAGACGAATAGCCTGTGCCTCTTCCTTGCCCTTCTCCCCCAGGGGGAGAAGGGCAAGTTGTTGGGCCAGGGCGGCGCAGCGTTGAGAGCTCAGAAGCTCCCCGGCTACCGGTTTCCGCCGTTCATCGGTCGTTCACTGCGGCTTTTTTACCGTCTGTACAGGCCAAGCGGTCCAAGTCAACTCCAGGAGGACGCACCTGACCCACACCAGCCACCAACCGGCCACAACTTCCGGTCCTCTCAACCCTTCCGCATCCTTGTACAGGCCACCCGTTCTCGCTGCGCTTTGCGACGCCTGCTTGCGTCCACAGCCCGTCCTTGTGTCGAGGTTTCCCATGAACCTGTCTTCCTTCCGGCCGCTGTCCACCGAACCCACCTCCCACAAGCCACAAGCGGTGGCAAGGCGGGCCTGGCGCGCGTGTATCCCCGTCCTCGCCCTGACCGCCCTCGGTTCAGGGCACGCTGCTCCCGCTGACTTCGTGGGCACCTGGACCAACGCCAACGCCTCGACCCAGGGCATCACCCGGGTGGTCATCTCCCGCACCAGTACCACGGCGCTGCGCGTGCAGGTCTTCGGCAAGTGCAGCCCCACAGACTGCGACTGGGGTCAGGCGCCTGCAATCACCTACGGAGCAAACGTTCAGGACGCCGACCACCGCACCGCGAGCGCCGTCTTCAGGAAGGGGTTTTCCACCACGCTGCTCGTGCTCAGGCTCTCGGCACGTTCGTTGAGCGTGCAGTCCCTGACAGAATTCACCGACGGAAGTGGCCGTCAGAACTACGCCTCTGAGGAGGTGTTCCGCCGCTAAGAGCCTATCCGGAAGATATTGGTCTACTGAGAGGCAGTGACGACGACGCAACCGCACCAAGATCAGATCAATGACCAGAACACGCTCTGGGAGGTATCGGACGAGCTTTGGGTCCGTCTGGGCCCAGTGCTGGTGATCAACACACCCAGGAAAAAGAGCGGGCGTCCCTTGAGGGACGCCCGCTCAATCTTCAACGGGCTGATTTGGTTGGCCCGAACCGGCAGTCAGTGGAGCGAGTTGCCCCGCCGGTACGGTCCGAAATCGACTGTCCACGAGCGGTTCTGTGCCTGGGTGGAACACGAATGCCTCCGTGCGGCATGGGCCCTCGTGCTCGAAGAGTACGACCAGGAACTGGGCATGGATTGGGAATGGCAAGCCGCCGACGGGAGCATGGTCAAGGCCAGGGTGGGAAAAAGGGGGCCGCTGGTGCCCCGGAAGCGACGGGCAGCAACCCCACCGATCGGGGCAAGGCCGGGTGTAAACGTACCCTCCTCAGCGACGCGAAAGGCATTCCACTCTCCGTCGTGCTCTGTGGTGCCAAGCGTCATGACAGCAAGATGCTGAGTGAGGCCCTCGATGCTGTCGTCGTTGCTGTTCCTGCTCTCCAGGAGAGCAGGAACAGCGCCATCTCCTCCTGGACCGTGGGTACGACACGCAGGCGTGTCGTCAACTGGCTCTGGATGAAGGTCTGCTCGCGCATATCCCCAAGAAATCGACGGCCGCTCCGCCCATTCCTGCTCCTGGTGATCCACAACGACACCCACCCCGGCGGTGGGTGGTCGAGGTGGGCCACAGTTGGTTCAACCGTTTCCGTCGCATCCAGACGCGCTGGGAGAAGCGGCAAGACCTCTATCTGGGCTTTGTCGAATTGACCGCTTGCCTCATCATCTGGCGCAAACTCGCCCCCATTGCTCCTCTCAAAAAATCTTCCGGATAGGGTCTAAGTACTGGACTGAACCCTTAGGAGCGGACCAAGAGACCAAGCACTTCGTCCCCGTCAGCCCGTAGGCTGACGGCACCGAAGGAGCCCGTATGCCCGGACGTACCCACAGCCGTGAGTTCAAGCTCGACATCGTGAATCAAGTTGACGGGGGTCAAAAGACGACCGCTCAGCTCTGCCGAGAACACGCTCTCTCGCCCAGTCTGATCCGCCGCTGGCGGAAGGAGGTCGAGGTGCGTGGGGAAATGGCCTTCACCGACCAGGCCAAGCCCGACCAGTCGTTGGAACAGCGAATCGCCGAGTTGGAACGGTTTTGCGGGCAGTTGTCGTTGGAGAACACAATCCTAAAAAAGTCGTTGGCGACGTACCGCTCGAAACAAGGCACCAAATGATCGAGGATGCGCGGAGCGCGCCCAAAAGAGGTGTCGGTGCGTCGTCTGTGTGAGCTGCACGGGGTTAATCGCTCGTGGTTCTACGAACAGCAGGGCCGGGAGGAGATGGACGCCGATCAGGCGTTGTCCCAGGACATTGAGGCCGTAGTGGTGGAGTTCGACGGATACGGATATCGGCGTGTCACCCGCGAGTTGGCCCGACGAGGCCGCCCAGTGAACCACAAGCGCGTGTTGAGAGTCATGCGGGAACGCCGGTTGCTCTGCCGCCCGAAGCGCCGCTATCGGGCGACAACCGATTCCAACCACAACGAGAAGCGCTTCCCAAATCTGCTACGCGAAGTCGTCCCAGTACGGCCAGATCAGGTCTGGCAAGCCGATCTGACCTACGTGCGAGTCCGCCAAGGCTTTGTGTACCTGGCCTGCGTGCTGGACGGTTTTACCCGTGAGGTGGTGGGCTGGTCCATGTCAAAGTTTCTGGACGCAGATTTACCGCTGGCAGCGCTCAACAACGCGCTTGCAGCGCGTTGTCCTGCCCCCGGTCTGCTGCACCATTCGGACCAGGGCGTGCAATACGCCAGTCGGGTGTACGTGGACCGCTTGCGGTCCGCAGGAATCACGCCAAGTATGTCCAGGACAGGCAATCCCTATGACAACGCCAAAATGGAGAGCTTCTACAAGACCCTGAAGACTGAGGAGGTCGATCTGCAAGAATACGTCGATCTGGACGACGCTCGACGACACATCGAGTTCTTTATTGCGGACCTGTACAACCGTCGCCGACTGCACTCCAGCCTGGGGTACGTTCCACCCGCCGAGTTCGCCGCCCGCTACACTACCGCCCAGATGTGACTTGCCCTGCGGTCCGCTCGATTGGGTTCACTCCATACATCACATTTGGCATTTAGATAAAGCGCTCCGAGAACCTTGAGTCCAGTGACAAGCGCTGCTCGAAGTTCAGAGATCGAGTCATAGCAGCGGCGTGGCATCAAAATTCCCTTGGGTTGACGCCACACGCCCTCAATAAGAGTGAGAAACGGCGCATAAGGCTGGAGGTATTGCAGGTACAAACCCTGCTCTTCCCAGCGTGCGACCTTTTCCCTGAGCTTCGCGCCCTTGTGAAAGGGCGCGTTGTCCAACACGGCGACTGCGATTTGATCCGCGGTGCACTGAGCGGCCAGGGTATCGAGGTACGCCATGACTTGTTTACCAGTACAGGTGCCTTGCAACTCTCGGACTTCCAGGTCCTGTTGATCACCGTGCAGGCTGTAGGTGCCGATGAGGTTGAGACGTCCGGCGGATCCCCACCGTGTGGGGATCCTGAACTGCTGGCCAGATCCCCGCCTGGACCAGGTGGCACCCACGGAGAACATCAGGGACAACCCCGTCCGAGGTACTTCAATGTGAGCTTGCCGTCCAGGGCCCCCTTTTTAAGGTCTCCAACGAGGCTGGATGCTCCTGTATAACGTCTGGACCGAGGGTCTTGGCGGGTGGGTACCTCGCGCGTTTCCAGCTGTACCTCAAGCGCTGAAGATGATTGGAGAGTGCCCGGGGCGGATCACGACCCCCCACCAGGTGCTGAGTTCCTCGCACAACATGGTGGCTTGCCAGAAGCGCGCTTCTCGCAGTTTCTCGTGGAGAAACTGCTCGGTTTCTGCCGTGATCAGCGAGGGTGGTCCGGCTGGGGAATCATCGGCTAAACCTGGTATTCCACGCTCTATGAAGCGCGTCAGATCCTTGAGAATCGCTTGAGGATTGCGATCAAAGCGTTTGGCGAGTTGAGGAATGCTCCAACCCTGGCGGTAAAGTCGTATAGGAACTTGCCTGCAGGCGGGTTTTAGGGTGTGTGCCGGCTGGTCTCCAACTCACGCAGCGCCACATCATCCTCGTCCGAGATGTCGATACGTCGAGCAGGTCGTGCCATACCTAATGGTCTGATGAAGAGGTACTTCGGGAGTTGAACGGAAGGGGTCCTTTTGGCTTCGCGCTGTGATTGCACGCTCTACGGTGCGGAGGGGAACTTATCTCCCAACTTACTTCCCCATTCGACCACTAAATCTATAATCTCAAGAAGCTTCGTGGCGCGGCCCCCGCCCCACGTTTTGAGCAGTCAGCCGAAAACACGCAAGACCCCGCGTGGGCCCACTTCACCCCGCGTCATTCCCGCATCACCATTCATGTCCCCCGTGCACACTCTGGGCAGACCAGCATCCCCCGCTTTCTCCCCCACTCCGGAGGACCACCCATGAAACGCACCCTGATGACCCCGGCCGTGCTGGCCCACCCCTCTGCGGCCTGCGCCTCACAGGTGGCGGGCGCCTGGCCGCACGGCCGTTGGAGCCGTGTGATCGGTGGGCGCGCTGCACAAATGGCCTGGGAAGTCGTTGACGATTCCCAGAGGACCTGCAGCGGCGACGTCTGCTCGGCGTCGAGCGGCGTGGGTGTTCGCGGACGGTTTAGAGATGGAAGCGGACCCTGGGTCAAGCCCATCCACCGGAGTGCCGCTGGTACGGAGCTGCACTTCACCTGCGCAGGGAACAACACCCGCTGGTTCCTGCGGTATGACGCCACCCGGACAGCCAATGGGAACACCGTTTGGCGTGGCAACCCCTCCCCTGAATACAGCCCGGGGGAGGGGTTGAGCCGCTGGGCCGTGAGGCAAGTACGGAGCCCTGGAACTTCTCACGGGAGCGCCACTCTTGGCGTCACCGCTTCCCCTTACGCCCTGAGGATGACTGCATCTGTGCTGACGTGGCGGGCGACGCCGTGAAGCGTCTCCTCCTCTCCCTGGCGCTGCTCGTCGCGGCGGACGCCCAGGCTGCAAGGGTGCAGCTGCAGGGCAGCGTTCCTGGCGGTCCTGCCCAGCTCGTGGCGGTGAGCGCTGACGCGAGGACCGTGGCGATCACTTCTGCCGACCGTGTGGGCCTGTTCCAGGCTGGAGGAGCCCGCACCGCGCTGCTGTCTCCCACGGGGCGCCGCCTGACCAGCCTGGTGACGGCCGGTCCCAATTTTCTTACCCTTGACCGGAGCGGAACCCTCGCGAGGATCAGCGGCGGGCGGGTCACCATCCTGGCCCGCGACCTGTGCCCGGTGACCGGAGGCGATCACCCTGGACCGGAGCTCGACTTCGCTGCCGGAACGTTCGCGGTTCGCTGCGAAGCGGCCGTCTTGCTGGGCCAACCAGGCGCGTGGCAGAAACTGACGTTGCCGCCCTCCTCCTCGTTTACAGGCGTGGCCCTCAGCCGAGATGGGCGGCAACTCGCAGCCCTGGTGGACGCGCGAATCGTGCGGTATGCCCTGCCGGCCATGAATCCTCTGCCAGCGCTGACGCGCCTGGCAGGAGAGGACACCCCCCTGATGGACAATCCCCTGACCCCAGCCGCGGCCAGCGCCCTCGCTTTCGATCCAGCCGGGCGCCGACTCGCGGTGGGTTGGGGAATGAGCTTTGGCAAAGCGTACAACCAGTCGGTCACCGTGTACGACCTGAGAACCGGGGAGGGCCGCTCGCTGCCGACCTACCCCGACTGGACCGACAGGCTGGCGTTCAGCGCCGACGGACGCCAGCTCCTGGCCAACGGCATCAGCAGTCCGCGCTTGTGGGACCTGGGCGCGTGGAAACGCCTGCCGCCCCCTCAGGAGATCAACACCTCTATCGGGGTGCAGGGCGTCGCCTGGCTTGGAAGCAACCTCATCAGCGCCAGCAGTCTGGGCGCTGTGGCCCTCACACCTTCCGGAAAACTGCGCGCCCGCTACCCCATGCCGCAGCTGCAGCTCACCCTGGCGGCATACAGCGGCGACGGAAGACTCCTGGCGGTGACGGGCGACAACGGCCAGCTTCACCTGGTCGATGCCCGCACAGCGCAGGTGCGCTGGAGCGCTCCCGCGCACGGCGGGCAGGTGGACAGCCTGCGGTTTAACCGGGCGGGGACCTTGCTGGTGGGTGGATCCTCAGACGCCGATCACGTCCAGTTCTGGGACGTGCGCAGCGGAAAGCCCACCGGACCCACGATCACGGGCGTGCACACGGTGGCGGGATTCACCGCCGGGGACCGGGAACTGGTTTTCGGCGGACGGGTTGTCCCGCTCAGCGAGGTGCTCTCCCGCACAGGCGAGGTCGGCCTGGAACGTTTTTCAGGTCGGAGCGACCGCGAGCCGAGCAGCGACGCTGCGGACCTGACCCCAGCGGGAAACGCGGTCTGCGAGCGTGCAGCCGTTTATACCTCCAGCGGAACGGGTGTTCGGGCTTCGCTCCGGGACCTCAACGGCACAGCACAGGTGCACTTTGGACTGACCCTCCCCGAAAACCGGACGCTCGCCGCAACCACGGCAGACTGCCACACTTTGGTTGTTGCCACCCAGGCGCCGACGAAAGCCGCAGCGTCCTCCCCATTCACTCCAGTCGGCGTCGAAGTCTATGATCCCCGAACCGGAAAGAAGCTCCGCAGCTGGGCCACCGCGGGAGAAGTCCACTCGCTCGCCCTTTCACCGGACGGACAGTGGGTGGCGTATACCGAACAGGGCCGAGAAGAACTCGTCATCGGGGACGTGCGGACAGGCAGGCAGACCCGCTGGCCCCTCCCAGCCCGGTCCGAACCACCCAACGTCGCCCTGACCTTCCGTCCCGACAGCCAGGCGCTGCTGGTGGGATTGGGTGCGCGACCGGAAGCCAGCTTTACGGTGCTGAGCCTGCCGTAACAGGACAAGGGGGGCGGGGCCAGCTCCCTTCTGTGTGGAAGCCGGACTCCCCCTGCGACCGGCACGGTCACCGGGGTGGGCTGGGGAGAGCGCTGCTTGAGGGCCCCAGCGTCCTCAAAGAACAGGGCCTTCTGCGCTCGAAGGGTGCCGGTTGCGGGAACGTGACGGGCGAGGGGACTGTCCTGCGAGATGGTTTTGGCATTCTGCGCGGTGCTCATCTGCTCCACAGCTGTGTACGAGGGCCGAGACAACGTGAGCCGGTGGGCTGAGAAACAGGTTGCCAGGCCGCCGAGCGTAAGCCTCAGGGGATGGGAGCACGTACCAGGAGGACCGGGGCTGGAAGGTGAAGGGCCCCGGAGCAGGAGTCCGAATGGCCCCGCGAGTGGAAGGGCGCTCCTCACGGCTTCCCATTCTCCCCATGCGCATTCAAGCTCGCTCGCGCTGCTCGGTCAAAAAGAAGTTCCCTTTTTGACACAGGCCCTGGCATGACTTTGTCACTTTGGTTTGGGGCAGCCGAGGGGCACTCTTCATCCGTTCCCGACCATCCAATCCACGAGCACCCTGAGCCGCTCTGGGGTGTGTTCAGGGGGCAAACGGCCAGCGCGGGTCAAGGTGACCAGGCCGTGCAGCGCCGCCCACGCAACCTCGGTGAACAAGCCTGGCGCAACCGTACCAGCGACCTCACGCAGGGTGTCCAGCAGGGCCATGAACCCCTCGCGCATGGGTGCCGGCGTGCGTTCATCGGCAAACGGCAGCCCGTTGCTCAGACCAAACATGCTGTCGTAAACCGCAGGATGTCGCTCGGCAAAGGCCATGTACGCCTCCGCCAGCGCCGACACAGCGCTGCGTCCGGTCGCCTCTGCGGGAATGGCATTGCGGATGGCCAACGTCAGCTCGGCGAAGCCCTCAAGCGCAACGGCCCCGACGATCTCGTCCTTACTGCGAAAGTGGCTGTAGAGCACCGGCTGGCTGTACTCGATGTGTTCAGCGAGCTTGCGTACGGTCACCGCGTCCCATCCCTCGGTCTCGGCGAGCTTCCGGGCTGCCGAGACGATCATCTGTTGGCGTTCTGCGCGCCCGCGTTCCTTCCGTTGCTGGATCGTCATCCCATTATTCTAGCATCACTTGACATTCTAGCATTGCTAGAAATAATATGGCTCTAGTAACTGGCGCCGCTGGTACGCACTCAAAGACGGGGGAAAGTATGCAGGCATGGCTGGTCATCCTCACGATTGTCCTGGTCGGATTGATGGTAGGCGTCGAGTTCTCTGTCGCCGCTTTTGTCGAACCAATCTTTGGTCGGCTCCCGGAAAATGCTGCGGTTGCGGCCCGCAGCGATGGGGCCCGGGTGCTTGGACGGGTGATGCCGTTTTGGTACATCGGATCGGTCATCCTTGCGGTCGTTTGGGCTTCCCAGGCGTGGGGTCACCCGCAGGCGTTGACAGTCGCTATGGCCGTCACGTTGCTGCTGGTCAGCGTCGTGATGTCCATCATGCTCCTCGTTCCCATCGCTTCACGGGCCGCTCGCTGGTCTGCAGAGAGTGCGCCGGGGGATTGGCAGGCGCAGGTCAGTCGCTGGAATGGCTTTCATTATGTCCGCGTGGGCATCATCACTGCCGCGTTCGTTCTTCTGGTTCTGGCTGGCGTGGCTTAGCAGCTTGGTGGGAACGCCAGGGTTTCAAGGCTGGGAAGCGAGAAGTCGAGAAATAACCGCTGCCAGCTGCAGGGGATGAGCGCATTGCCGCCAAGAGCGGTCACCACAGCGAAGGGCAGCTTCAAAGTGACAAAGTCCTCCTGGAGCAGGAGGACCGCCGCTCCAGGCCCCGGGCAACGCACCGGGATGCCACGCGGAGGTGCGGGCGGCAGCGGGCGAGGTCTGGCAGGAAGCTGTTCGCGGATCAGCCAGAGTACGCGAACGCAGCAGACATCAAGTGCAGGCTGGACGTGGAGTTTGCCCTGGGCTGCGCTGCACAGAGTGAAGTCACGGACACGACGTAGGCCTTTCCCTCAGTATGGAGCGAATGACTGTCCCCCCCCGTGCCAGGAAGCGCGTTCCAGCCCATCCACTTGAGGAGCACGCTGTGCCCGAGCCCACCTCGGTGGTGGAGGTGCCCGCCCCTCTGGAAGAACCAAGGCCTGAAGACCTGCTCGAAGAGGAGGACGCGTTCCTCAAAGAAGACCAGGAAGAGGACGCGCTACTGGACGAAAGCCAGGAGGACCAGGAGGCTGAACCGGACGGGGACGCTCCAGTCCTGCTGGAACTGACGGACGTGCCGCTGGCGGTCAGCATGGACCCAATGCGGCAGTACCTGCAGGAGATCGGCCGCGTTGCTCTCCTCACGCATACGGAGGAAATCGAGCTGGCCCGGCGCATGGAAGCGGGCGAGGAAGCCCGCCAGCGGCTGGAAGTCGAGGCGGAGCTGGGAGACCGGGAGAAGCGCACGCTGGTCCGAATCGTGGAGGATGGTCAGGCGGCCAAGCAGCAGTTGGTGGAGGCGAACCTCCGCCTGGTGGTGAGCATCGCGAAGAAGTACAGCAACCGCGGGATGGGCCTGCTCGACCTGATCCAGGAGGGGAACGCCGGGCTGATCCGGGGAGCGGAGAAGTTCGAGTACCGCAAGGGCTTTAAGTTCTCGACGTACGCGACGTGGTGGATTCGGCAGTCGGTGAGCCGGGCACTCGCGGACCAGTCCCGCAACATTCGTCTCCCGGTGCATGTGACCGAGACGTTGAACAAACTCTCGCGGACGTCCCGGAGCCTGGGCCAGGAGCTGGGGCGGGACGCCAGTCCGGAGGAGGTTGCGGAAGCGATGGGACCTGGATGGGACGCGGAGCGGGTCAAAGAGATGCGGCGGGTGACGCAAGACACCATGAGTCTGGCCTCCCCGGTGGGTGAGGAGGGGGACAGCGTGTACGGGGATTTCATACCCGATGAGACGCGGGAGTCGCCCCTGGAGCAGGTGACGAGCGTGCTGCTGGGCGAGGAGATTGAGCGGGTGCTGGGGATGCTCGACCCCCGGGAGGCGCAGGTGTTGCGGTTGCGCAAGGGGCTGGTGGATGGTCGGGAGCACACGCTGGAGGAGGTGGGGCAGCACTTTGGGGTCACGCGCGAGCGGATTCGGCAGATTGAGAACAAGGCGCTGCGGAAACTGAAGTACAACCAGAGTCGCCGGAGTTCATTGCGGGAGTATCTGGAGGACTGATACGGATTCCGGTCAATCGGCTGTGAAATCACTGGTTGATCCAAGCGGAGGCGCAACGCTGCGCAGCAGCGTGAGCAGGAAAAACGGTGACACAGAGGCGTGGACGCACCGGAGCCCAGGGGACGGACGATCCGGAATGCGCCTACGGCGAACAACCGTATGGGGCGGTACAAAGCGGTCTGCGTGGAGGAGGACCTTGCCGCTGCTCGTTCTCTTGCAGGAGGTGCCGCCCTGGCGCTTGCATGCCGAGGTTGATCAAGTCGCTTTGCCCAACACGGCGCGGATGGCCTCGACGACCAGTTGGGGCTCTGTGATCTGAGGAAAATGGCCGCTCCGCTTCGCGAAGTGGTGTTCACCCCATGGAGAAAGCCTCACGACGTTCTCTTGATGCACCGTACGGGCATCTCGCATTGCCTTCGGCATCCCGCGCGGGTACCGGGTGCCGCTCAGCACCAACAGCGGGACCGGTGGGAAGTCGCCGGCGGCCTGGACCTGCGCGCTCAGGGCCCCGACGTGTCGCGTCTCTTCCCAGGGGTGAGGGCGGTGAAATGCCCGGTTAAGCCGGACCCGCCACCCTGATGAGGGCGGGCGATGCAACAGCACGTCTTCCGGGGTTGCTGCGTCCAGCACCACGCCAGCAGTTTGCTCAGGAAAGGTTCGGGCAAATAAATTGACAAGGAGACCGCCCGGAGAATGTCCTACCAAGACAAAGGGTGGGGCCACCTGCGCGTGCGCCAGAAGACCCTGCAAGGTACGCAGCATGACAGGGCCCGTTTGAGGCACGGATGGGCCAGACCGGGACGGTTGTAGGCAAAAACAGTGGATTGCCGCGTGATGGGCCCAAAGACGCGAAACCAGCTGTCCATGGGACCGCCCGCACCATTGACGAGCACCACTGGAGGCGCGCCCGCGCCTGACCGGGTGTATTCCAGGAGTTGCCCCTCGATGGTGGCGAACTCCGACGGGGACCGGAGGAGATTACCCATGCCGCTCCTTACGACCTTTCCCCACGGAACGTTGCGCTCCCATCAAGGCGGTGAAGGAGCAACGTCCCAATGGGGACAGAGGGGTCAGAACCTGCCTCGTCGAGGAGTTGTTCGAACCGCTTCTTTGCAGCGTGTGTGGAGGGGAGGTGGTGTTCTCCCTCCATCCCATGGCCCAGCACCGGGAACGTTGGGGGAAGGTGCCTCCCCGAGCGGTCACGATGGCGCGTTCTCCAGCTTCGGAGACGAGGGCCAGGAGCAGGTCACTGCTGACCGCAGCTGCACCGGCGGCGACCCCTCGGGCGTTCTTGTTCGGTGCGGGCACGGGCCCCCTGCCGCGCCAGATTCGCGGCGTCTGCGCCCGATCGAGCGGTTTCCGCATCATCCGTTCCGCCCCCGCTGCGGCGCAGCGTTGCACGTCCGCTCGGGGTGGCCCGGTATTTCATCACGGACGCTTCACCGTTTTTCTGCAACAGACCAGCAGGTGCGCAGAGATGGCAAAGTGACGCCATTCACGCAACTCAACCCCAGAGGAGCATTCGGCGAAGTAAGCTCGTCTGTTCAAGTCCCGCTTGTGCCTCATTATTTACTTTAGGAGGCGCACACTGTTGTAAAAGGACAGGCATATTTTTCGAACGCTGCTGCGCGGCTCCGGAAGCAGGAGAAAGACCGGAATCAACGCCGTACCCCTGTGAAAGCGTGGCTGCAACGAAATTTCCCGTTGTCACGCTGCTGGTGCCAGAGGCGTAGACCCGTGGGAGGCTCTGGACCTGGTGGCTTTCGCGGTGGGAACACTGGTACCGAGGCATGTCTCCGCCAACCGAGCTGAATCTTCTCTCCTCTGACAATGTAACCCGTTCATTTCCTACGGATAAAATCGCAGCTGGGGGTACGCTGCTGATCTCATCGCTTGCGCGGCCCTCCCCTCCTGAGCCCCATCCCTACCCTCCCCCGGTCCAGACGGCAGCCGTGGAGGATGAGGGAGACGGGGGCTGAAGGGCCACATAAGGCGGAAAGCTGTATTTCTCCTGGTCGGGTGAGCGCCTTCGCTGCTGCCCTGACGTTAGACGTTTCGTCTAAGGTTGTTGATAGACGAAACGTCTAATACACTCCTCCTTATGAACCCTACCGATGAACAGATCAGGACGGCGCTGCGGGCCGCTATGGCAGCGCGGAACGTCACCCAGGCAGAGCTGGCCCGGCGGCTGGAAGTCAAACAGCCTTCTGTTGCAGCGATCCTGAGCGGGAAGCGGGGCAGCATTCCCCAGAGTCTCTTGGACGTGCTCGAAGCCCTGGACCTGGAGCTGACAGCCCATCCCCGGAGTGAAGCGGAGAAAAGCGGTAGGAAATGAATCGAGCACCGTGGCGGGTGAAGCTCGGCAACATCATTTACAACTCAGATACGCAAGCTGGGCGTAACTTCGATCTGTTCCTGACCGCAACTATCTTCGTCAGTGTCCTGGCAGTCATGCTCGATAGCGTTTCGGAGTTTAGGGCGCACTATGGCCCTCAGCTCCAGCTCCTGGAGTGGGTACTGACGTTGCTTTTCACAGTAGAGTATCTTCTACGTCTCATAACAGCCCGGCGGGCCAGTCATTATGCCCAGAGCTTTTTTGGTGTGGTTGATCTGCTGTCAATTCTTCCCGCCTACGTAGCCTTATTCCTTCCGGGTGCTCAATATTTGCTGATCATCCGGGTTCTACGCCTACTTAGGCTTTTCCGTATCCTCAAGCTGGTGCGCTACCTGAGTGAAGCCAGCATTCTAACACAGGCGCTGCGGGCGAGCTTGGCAAAAATTACCGTCTTCTTTGCCGTGGTCATCACGCTCGTCATCATTATTGGAACACTGATGTACGTCATAGAAGGGCCGCAGCACGGTTATACAAGCATTCCAACCAGCATCTACTGGGCGATCGTAACATTGACAACGGTAGGATATGGAGATATAGCGCCCAGGACAGCACTTGGAAAAGGACTCGCTTCTCTCGCAATGATCCTGGGCTATTGCATCATTGCTGTTCCCACAGGCATTGTTACTGTTGGGCTGACACAGGCACACGCCAGCAGTCGAGAACAGCGGATATGCCTGCGCTGCGGCCTGGAAGGGCATGAAACAGATGCCCGCTATTGTCGGCGATGTGGGGAAGCTCTTGTACGTGGGGTGGCAGCCCCTCCCTCTATTCTCGACTGAGTGAGGAAAGCGCGAGCGGTATTTGGCCTCCATACTGAGGCTTCTCCTCCCTGCTCACCAGCGTGACGGCGGCCGCCCAGGTCTACGTGCGGGAGACCGTCACACTCTCCGAGGCGGCCAGCGTGCGGCGTGCCCGTGTCCTGCGCGCCCTCCAGCAGGCCGGGCAGGTGGGTCTGGGGCGGGGCGACCGCGATCGGCAGCGAAGATGGACCGTGCAAGGTGTGGCGCAAGCGTACCCGCGACGGGAGAGCGCGGCCCTCGGTGGCCCAATAACAGCCACGCCGCACGGGTAGGGATGGGCGTTGCACTTGACACATGCTCTAAACCGACATGGCAGCGACAGCCCACCAGCAGTTGGCGTTAGCGGAAATACGGTTTAGGTCAGGAAGGGAAGGAGTGGACGGTGTTGCCATGACGGAGGGAATGGCCATTTTGAGGCGGTAAAGATCCCCAGAGCAGCAAAGACCAAGCTGCCCAGGACGTCTAAAGAGTGGTGAGCTCCAATGGCCAAGCGCCCCAATATGATTGCGGCCAGACCCAGGGCAAAGGCGAGGCTCCAGCGCCGATTCAACCATCCTGCCCAGCCTACAAAAAGGGCCGCTACGAGCGTGTGATCACTGGGGAAACCGTTGTCAGCCGATGCATGCGCCAGGGGCGAATAATGCTCCACCACAAAGGGGCGTGGGTCGAGTACCAAATGGTTGGTCAGAAGGGTTAAGACCGTTGCCACTGTCAGGGAAACCACGACGCGGGCGGCGTATTTCCAAGTGAGCTGCCGGCGCATAAGCCACGCTGCAACTGCGAGGAGGCCGAGCAATACGAAGAGGAGGAGGCTGGCACAGAAACGGGCCAGAGAAGCGGCGACCGGTTGATGAACCGCCAGGGTATGGAGTGAGGCTTGAATCCCGTCAGTCATTTTTCCTCCTGAGGCGCGTGGCGCCGTACCGGTAGCTCAGCACGGTGGCCCACCCCGTACTGAAGGCCGCCTTCAGCGTTCAACCTGGGAGGTGTGCGGCAGACGGGCCTTCACTGACGGCCATTCATCGTCGGTGATGCTATACACGACTGTGTCTCGCGCTGTCCCATCAAGCCGATACCGGTCCTTTCTCAATACCCCTTCTCGTACGGCACCCAGCGCAGCAATGGCCACCTGTGAACGGAGATTGCGGATATCGGTTTTGAACTTCACTCGAGACGTGCCCATCACCTCAAAGGCGTGGGCCAACAACAGACGTTTGAAGGTTCGGTTTGCACCCGTCCGCATAAACTGCGGAGCGAGCCAGGTGCCACCAATTTCCAGGCTGCGCCGAACAGGACGGATTTCCAGATAGCGCGTACAGCCTGCCAACTCACCGTTCAGGAGCTGCACAAATGGCATCTGATCCGCAGCACGCAACGGGTGGAGGTAGGTCACTTCGGCTGTTGGTGCGACTCCCATATGGATGTATTCGTGAACGTTGCGTGATGCGAGCGCGATGAGGTCGGGAATATCCGCCTCTGCGAGAGGACGGAGGGTGTGGGCACCGTCCGACAGCATCACGTCGTGTTCCATGAGAAGAAGTATCGCGCTCATCCTCTGACTCGTCGAAGAATTGTCCACCCCAGTTACGCAGGAAAGGAGGAGGGATGCATACGGTTTGCGGATCATCCATTCCGTCCCCTGCGCTGCGCTGCGCAGCGTTGCACGTCCGCTCGGGTTGACCCGTTATTTCATCACAGATGAACCGATCCCTCTGGCCAGGGTCGAGCCCGCAGGCGCTCTGGAGATCGAGGGGCATTCCCACGCTGACCGTTTGGAGGACTTTTCGGCGGCGTGGGATACCAGATTCCGGGGTGGGAGAGGTTGCCACCCAAGAAAAGTGCCCTGCGGGCGGGGAGGGTGGGTTACGCTGAGCAGGTGTATGGCAGGAAAAAAGCCTGCGTGGGGCCTGCCCGCCAACGTTACCCGGTGGGCGCGCGTGACACCCAGGCGCCGCACCGGCCAAATGGATGAGGCGCGGTGGCGAAGGTGCGTGCCGTGCCCCGTTTCCGGGCGGCGTCGCAGAGTGAAGAGGTCGCGTGGCCAACCCAGAGGATCGCCAAAGATCTGGATACGATGGGGTGTGACGGGCATACCCCATCCCCAGAGCATTTGTCAAGAATGAGGACTTCTTTTTAACCGAGCCCGGTGGGCGAACCTGAATGAGGATTGAGGAGAATGGAGCCGTGAGGGGTGGCTTTCCACGCACGGCGTCATTCGGAGAAGCGCTCTAAAAAATCTGCCCCTGGGGACCAGAGTCAAGGTGTTCCAACCGCCCACGGCCGACAGTTGCTGAAGTAGATCAGGAATAGAGGTGCATCAGATGGAACATCCTGGAAGCAGCAGACGGTCTCAACCCGGATCGCACGGGTACTACACGGTGCCGTTCCCCTGGGAACGCAATGATCTGGTGCAGCTTCACAAGCAGATGGGTGGGACCTTCCCGATTGCCACGGCACCTCGCCGTACCGATGCCAGCCACCTGCGTCAGCAGGTCGTGCAGGAGGACAGCAGCGTGACCGGGCCCACCCACTGCTTTTTCACTCCGGCGCAAGTCGCGTACTCCTGGAATTCCCTGCGCACCTGGGTGGAGCAGGGACAGGCGCCCGACAATGAGGACATCACCGGGAAGTAGCCCGGCCAAGGGAAACGGTCTGTTGCCCGGCGGCGCACTTATAAGCGCGCCGCCGGGCCCGCCTTGGGCGGTGTGCGCGTCCCCAGACGGGAGCGGCTGCGTCCACCCCCCATTCGGCCGGTACGCGCCGTCGACCACCGGCCTGGTACGCACGAAGTCGTCCGTCCCGCGTCTCAAAACCGTCCAAGGGCCGTGGGGTTTGGGCCACGGGGCCAGGTTCGGCAGCCCCTGCTCGCCCAGCCGAATGGGGGGTGCATGCCCCGCGCGCCGCATCTGCTTGGCGTCTTCCCAGGCGGACTGCTGTTTCTGACATGGAGCGTCGCGGCACGCGCTGAAGGAGAGCCCGTCATTGCTGGTCCGGGGGAGCGGTCTCGTTCAGCCTGTGCGGGAGCAGGCCAATTGCCACTCCACCTACCGTTCGGTCCCGGACGACGTCCATTGAGGAGGGCGGAGTGCACCGGGCGAACCAAGCGGGGAGGTCAGGTGAGGCGCAGACCATGACAGGATGACAGGGGTATGCGCCGCCCTTCTCTCCCGTTGCTGGCCCTGACATTGTCGCTCGCCCTCGTGGCGTGTCCACGCTCACCTGAGCGCACGCCTGTCTCGACCACCCCAACAGAGACCCAGTCCTCCTCCGTGGCCATCAAGCCTGCTCCCGCAGTGGAACAACCGGCCACCGCCACCCCGGCCACCGCCACGGCACACCTGGGGGAGGAGCCTGCGGTGGCGCCCGCAGTCACGTCTTCCACGCCTGGCGCTCCACCTGCCAGGGCCACCCCGGTGGGCCCTGCACCGGGCGGAACGGCCTTTGCGAAGGCGAGCCCTGCCGCGCAGCAGCAAGACCCTCAGCCGCAGCGGGCACCGGCGGGTTTGCCGTCCGCCCAGGGCACGCCGCAAAAGCCTTCGGTCGCGAGACCTTCGCCTGTGGCGCCTCAGATTCAGGTCAAGCGGCCTCAAGTGCCCCATCCGCCGGCAGCCACGCCGCCCCTGCCTGTCCAGCCTGGCGCAGCCGGCAGCGCGCCTGAGGGCGCCACCACCGCAGTCGCTTCGGAGGTGGCGAAGGCGGGGCCTGCGGCGATCACCGTTCATGCTGCGGCTTCACCGTTGTCGCCAGCCCGCGTCTCCACAGTCAAACCGCCTTCAGCCAGGCCACCACAGTCCACCTCGGGCTCCGGGATCAAGCGTGATCCCATCAACGTGGCAGTCCCTGCTTCAGCGCCTGCGCCCCCTGTCGCCGAGGCTCAGGAAGTCGCAGCTCCATCCACACCGTCTGGAGGCGCAGTGCCGCCGGAGAGCAAGCCTGAAGCCAGGCCAGTTCCCGGCCCCCTGGAGCCGGGTCCGGCGATCCGCGGCCTGTGGGTCGATGCATTTGGGCCTGGCTTCAAGACGCCAGTTGAGGTGGACCAGTTGATTCGCGACGCCCAGGCGATGAACATCAACACGCTGTTCGTGCAGGCTGTGAAGCGTGGTGACTGCTACTGCGGTGGCAGCCTGCTGCCCCGCACGGAAGATCCGGCGGTCCCGGCCGACTTTGATCCTCTGGCGGACGTGCTGGAAAAAGCGCACGCGCAGCACATCAAGGTTCACGCCTGGGTGATTCCCACCGCCGTGGCCAGCCGCGCCGTCCAGTACCCCGTGACCAATCCCGAGCACATTGCCAACGCGCACGGGGAAGGCTCGGAAAGTGACTGGCTGACGCGCAGCGCTTCCGGCGTGATCTGGGCTGGCAATGACCAGCAGTTGGATCTGGGCAACCCCGATGCGCTGCGCTACATCGTGGAGGGCGTGCGCAGCCTCGCGGCCGCCTACCCGGTCGATGGGATTCAGCTTGACCGCGTTCGGTACCCGGATCCCCTCGGGAAGGTGCAGGACTGGGGGTACAACCCGGGGGCCCTCGCCGCGTACCAGGCGGAGAGCGGCACGACCGACACCCCGGACCCTGAAGACGCGGCATGGATGGCCTGGCGCCGAGGACGCGTCGACGCGTTGGTTCATCAGGTCTCCGAGGCGGTCCGCGCAGCCCGTCCCGGAACGACGATGAGCGTCGCCGCCATCACCTACGGTGCGGGACCGAAAAACCGTGAGGACTTTACCCACACCCGCACGTACGCCGAGGTCTTCCAGGACTGGCCAGCGTGGCTGTCGGGCGGAGATACCGATCTGGTCGTGATGATGAATTACAAGCGGGAGGCGCGCGTGGATCAGGCGCGCGCATTCGACGTGTGGAACCGGTTTGCCCAGTTGGTCAAAGGTGATGGTCAGGTGGCGGCGGGTACGGCACTGTATCTGAACACCGCCGCCGAGAACCTCGCGCAGGCCAGGCGCGTCGTCGAGCAGGGCCTTGACGGGTGGGTGGGGTACTCGTACCGCACGCCTGAGCTCGGCGTCGAGGACGGAAGCAAGGACGGCGGCAAGGCGTACCGTGAGTTGAGCAACCTGCTGGTGGGGGAGCCGGGCCAAAGCAGCCCAGACGGGCGCTGATCCGCAATCCGGATCACCCGTCCCCTGGGCTCCTCTCCGCTCCAGGGCTTCCACGCCTCTTCGTCACCGTTTTCCCTGCTCGCGCAACTGCCCAGCGTTGCGCGTCCACGCCGGTTCACCCGTGACGGCCGTCACGAATCAACCGAAATCCTGATGAAGGGCCTGAGGCCGCAGGGCACGAGGTTCGGGTGTCGGTGTCTCAGTACGGCACGCACGCGGTGCGGGTACCAGGCCGAAGTGAAGGTGTGTCCACGCCGTCCCCAAAGACAACCGGCGGCGCTTCCAGGGGGAGGCGTTCAGCGCAGCGGCCGGAGGCAAACGAAAAAACGCCCTTTGCGGGCGGAGGCAGGCGGCCCCGCTTCCGTTCAGGGATAGAGGTCAAACCCGGCTTCGTCGAGGAGCTGCTCCAGGCGTTTCTTGGCGGCGTGGATCTGGGGCATGGTTTCGGCCTCGAAGTAGACCTTGATGGGGCGGCCCGCCCGGGTTTTGCCGAGGTCCCAGGTGGTCCCCCCGTGGGCCTGGTCGTCCTGAAGTTTCTGCAGGGCGGCTTTGACGGCTTTTTCGGGGATGCCGGCGTGGATGGCCATATCGTCTTTGAGCATGGACTTAAGGTAATGCAAGGGCGTTGCAGGGAGAGGCACCTGGTGGGTGAGGGCCAGGAATCAGGCGGGGGGCGGTTGGCGCCGCACGCCGGGAAACGTGGCAGGCACCCTCCCTGGGCGCGACATCTCATCATGACTCCCCTTCATCCATGATGAAATTAGGGGCCAACCCGAGCAGAGCGAGCAGGAAAAACGGTGACCGAGCGGCGCGGAAGCCCCGGAGCCCAGGGGACGGAACGGATGATCCGGAAACCGGATCAGATGGACGCCCTCCGGTCTGACAGTCTTCAGGCAGGGTGGGCGCCCTGTTGGGGGCGTGGCATCAAGGGGAGGGGCACCCCCCGGAGCACCAGGAGGGCGCGGCAGGCGCGGTCAGCGACGTTGCCCCATCCGGGGCGAGGTCCTGGGCGTGGTAGACCGCGCCGAGAGGAGCCGGAGTGGGGGTCATGGTAAGGAGGTCGCCGAGGCGCCGCAGGTCCTGGAGGTGTCGGGGGTGGATCGAGCCGCGCTGCTCAAGGGCTTCGGTGCGCAGCACGCCCGTTTGAGGGTCTCGTCGCCAGGCGGTGACCTGGCCGTTGGCGGGCGCGCGGACGGCGACGGTGCCGGCGGTTGGGTAAGGCGCAACAGTCATGGCGTGGGCGTGCGTATGGGTTCAGCCAACTGTGGCGTTCTCGCCAGCCGCCATGGCCAGGAGGCCTCCTTCCCCCATTGCACTCCGCTGTACACCCGCTGCAGTCACCCTTATCCAGCGCCTGTTCAACAGGGATGTGGCCGCGCAGGACGTAGAACACGCGCAGCAGTGGGCCTGGCTTCAGGACGCGGGCTGTTGTCGCGCGCAGGGGTCTGGCCCTGGGGTTCCGCTCCCCACCCCAGCCCCAGACGCACTGCCGCCGCCGCTTCACCGACGCCCCCTGCCCACCTGAGGCTCCGGACCGGGAGCGCGTGAGTCGCGGTGACCAGGAGCCCCGCCGCCAGCGTCAGCAACGCCCACCAGCCTGCGCAGGACAAAGGCCCGAATCAGCTTAGCGGCGAACGGGGGCGCTGGCCAGCAGGGCGGTCGCCGGTTGGCGGGTGAAATCCAGGGCCAGCGCATTCACGAACAGGGGATCGGCGATGCGGTCAGTGGCGCTCAGCTTGCCATTGTCGATGCTGACGTAGGGACGGCCACCTTTTTTCCAGAAGACGTTGTTGTACTCGGTAAAGGGAGCGTCGGCCCACATGGGGGTCATCTTGGCAGCGGGTACCAAACCGCTGGCGGTGTCGCGCTGCCACAAGACGTTGTCGTACGCCTTGAGGATGCTGGGGCCGCAGCCGTCCGAGCAGATGATGCCCATGTCCACCATGTACCCAACGTTGTGGTGAAACACGGTTCCGGGGTTGCCGCCCCACTTGCTCTTCGTGCCGCGCAGCACGATCATTGCGCCGCCGGACTTCACCGGCGCGTAGGTGTTGTACGCGAAGGTGTTGTTCTTGCTTGGCGTCTTGGGGGTTCCGCCCAGCTCCGTGAAGAAGGGGTCTTCCGTGCTGACGTTGTCGTGGATATTGTTGCTGCTCGCCTCGTACAACTCGACGCTCGCCCCGTCCTTGCCGTAGTCCTCACTGCAGGCCCAGTTGCCGCCGAAGGTGTTGCCGGCGATCTCATTGTTGTCCGAGTTGACCAGGACGCCCCAGGCTCCGGAATCGTCATCGAAGACACCGGCGGTGTTCTTCTTCATCACGTTGTTGTTGGTCAGCTTGTTGTGCAGCACCTTGTTGTTTCCAGCGCTCAGGTGAATGCCTGCCGTAAAGCCGCTTGCTGAGGAATTCTGCACGGTGTTGTACTGCCCGGCCACCTCGAAGCCCACGCGCCAGCCCACGGGCGTCTTGCTGCATTTGCCAGCTGTGCTGGGAACGCTGGGACGCGCGCTGGTGACGCTCAGCCCATTGAAGACCAGGTGATTGCCGCTGGCCAGCACCGCCTCGGCATCGGTCGTCAACTGAACGGCCGGGTTGGTTCCTGCGCCGTATGAGGTGTACCGGATGGGCGCTGAGGCCGTACCGCTGGATCTGGCCACCAGGGGACCTGCGAAGGTACAGCCGCGCTTGAGCAGGACGTGGTCACCGGGCAACAACTTCAGGGCATTCACCTGGGCGAGGGTTCGCAGGGGCGCAGCCGCGGTCGTTCCCTCCGCCGCGTCCTTGCCCGCCGTGCAATCAACGTAGAAGCTGCGGCCTGCGGCCGAGGCGTTGTTGGAGGTGCTTGCCGCCAGGACGGTTTGATTGCAGGTGGCGATAAAAGCAAACGGCAGCAGCCAGACCAATTTCTGCACAGGATCCCTCGTTTCGGTGGCCCGGCTGACTGCGTGAGTCCCGTGGCTTTGCGCCCCCTGCTCGCGCAGGGTTTGCCTTTTCGTCGAGCTGCGCAGAGTGTCTCTCTGCCGCCAACGTTGATTAGGTTAGAGCCGAAGCTCTGACATAAAGCTTACGCCATGTCTATAAAAAAGTGGGGCCCGTGCCTGCTGCCCCCAACGGGGGTGAAGAAGGGCGCCTGGCGGTGGCGTAACTGCCGTCCTCCGGCCCAGTGGATGTGCCCCTAAGCCACGGCAGGTGATGCGGCCCGCCGTCCGGCGCAGGACCGGTAGATCTCGGAGGGCAGCCCTCCGAGATCTACCGGGTTCCCGAAGGGCCCTCCTCCGCCGGGTGACCGTGTGGGGGCGGACCAGACAATTGGGAGCCCGTTTCCTCCCGGTCGGCGGCTTGCCCCTTTCCCGATCGGTGCCCAACGCCTGGTCGTCCTCTTCGGGGATGATCGCCCACACCGCGCGGAAGCGTTCGCGTTCTCCCCAGGCACACAAGCGCTGGTGGACTGTGGATGCTGGGCCGTGTCGCCGGGGGAGTTGGCTCCACTGGCCCCCGGTCCAGGCCAGCCAAACGGAACCGTTGAAGATCTGGCGGGCGTCCCGCCTGGGACGCCCGCTCTCTTTCCAGGGTGTGCTGACCAGCACAGGAGCCAAACGCAGACAGGGCCCGTCCGCCACCTCCCACAGCGTGTTCCGGTCATGGATCTGATCTTGATGCCCTTGCGCCGTCCCTGGCCTTCAGGAGAACAGCATCTTCCGGAGAGGCGCTCAGCGTGAAGTGAAAGGTGCTGCCCTCCCCAGGTGTACTCTCCACCCACAGGCGACCCCCATGATGCTGAACGATTTTCAGGCAGAGTGCCAGGCCAATTCCGGTCCCCTCGAACTGCTCCCGGGGATGCAGCCGCTGAAACACCTGGAAGATTCGCTCGAAATACTGTTTTTCAATGCCGATGCCGTTGTCAGTCACCGTGAAGTGCCACAGCTTGCCTTCCTGCTCGGCACGGAGACGGACCTGGGGCGCAACGCCCGCACGGTGGTATTTCAAAGCGTTGCTGATCAAGTTCTGGAACAACTGACCGAGCTGAGACGCGTCGCCCATAACGGTTGGCAAGTTCTCGTAAGTCACCTCACCGGCCACTGCGGCGATATCGCTCGTCAGGCGGCTGAGCGTATCGTCCACCACCTGACGGAGCGGTACTGGCTTAGGAGGGCGCCTGTGGGTGGTGACGCGGCTGAAACTCAGGAGCTCATCGACGAGGCGTTTCATGTGTTGCCCGCTTGCCATGATGTGCTCCAGGTACGTTCGTGCCCGCTCATCCAGCTGGCCGCTGTACCGGCGTTCCAGCAGCCCCGCGAAGCTCGTGACCGCCCGCAGCGGCGCTTGCAGGTCGTGCGAAGCGATGTAGGCGAACTGCTCAAGTTCTGCGTTGCTCCGCTGGAGTTCCGTTTGCACCTGCACCAGGTCCGTCACGTCAAATGCGAGCGTGATCACCCCGGTGATCCGTCCGTCCACGCCCCGGAACGGTACCTTGTCCACCCGGTACCACCTTGGTGGGGCGTCTTGGAGGGCAACTTCCACCACTTCACCCAGTCGCGCTTCGCCGCTGCGAATCACCTGCTGCTCGGTTTCGTGGGCGTCAAGCCGGGGAAGAACATCCTTTGCGCTGCGCCCCAGCAGCCCGTCTGGAGCAAGGCCTGTGGCCGCAGCGACGGCCGTATTTGCGCGGCAGATCTGTCCAGCTTCATCTGTATGCCACAGCAAGGCTGGGACAGCGTCTATCAGGGCGTTGAGTTCATTGTGCCGCGCGTTGAGTTCCCCCGTGCGTTCCGAGACGCGCGCTTCAAGCGCCTCGTTTCGCCGTTCCCCCTCCCGCACCGCTGACAGCTGGTGGGCCAGGCGGCGCTCCATCAGTAAAGTCGACAGGGCCGCGAGGATCAGGACGCTCGTCACCACCGCAATGCTCCGGGCCAGCATCAGGTGAGACTGCTCTTGCGCCCCCTGTCCCATCTGCGGTACCGGGTGGGCCGTGACGTGGAAATGTGCGGCCGCCATCGCGGTGTAATGCATTCCGACAATCGCCAGCCCCAACACCAGCGAGGCCAGGAGGCGCAAACGCCGTTGCAGGAGGGTGTCTGGGTTCTCGAAGTAATGGGCGAGCCACAGCGCGACCGTGGCGGCGACGAGGGCAATCCATACGCTGAAACCGACGAGCACCGGCTGGTAGGTGATGGTTCCCGGTAGGCGCATCGCGGCCATACCGACGTAGTGCATGATGACGATACCCAGCCCGAGCAGGCATCCGCCACACAGCAGCCGTGTCCGCGTCAGGGGCCGAACGCCCACCATCCACAGCGCCAGCGCGGCACCCAGCGTACCGACCACGGCCGAAAGCACGACCGTGCCGGTGTCATACCCGACGGGCACGGGCAGTCTGTGCGCGAGCATCCCTATAAAGTGCATGGCCCAGATGCCGAAGCCCATCACCAGCGCGCTGCCGAGCAGGTGCGGTGTGCGCAGACGCCGCCCGTTTGCCTCAACGCGAGCTGCGACGCTCAGGGTGGCGTACGACGCCAGACAAGCGATGGCCACGGAGAGCAGGACCAACTGCGGGTCGTAGTGAACGGGCGGCATCGGCGTGCCTCGCATAATAGGGTGTTCCACCCGCCAGCAAACACATCAGCCCCTCCTCACCCAGGACGGTTGGTGTGCTGAGGTATGAGGCCGCCGCTCCGCACATTTTGCCAAGCGCCGCTACACTGCGCCAATGTGCCCATGCGGGGCTTCTGAATGCCGCAACGGATAACCAGGGCTGCGCAGGTGTGGGCCGGCGGGGCGGCACCATCCACCGGATGACCGGTGCCCCCGGCGCCGAACAACGCCTCCGGGCCGCCCTGCTGGGGAGTGGGTCTGCCGCTGAGGCCCTCTGGCACCTGCGGATGGCGTGCGTGCACTTCACCCCAGTGGGGACCAGGCGGAACGCGACCTGATCGGACAGGTGTGCGCCGCCTTCCCCCGGAGTGTGATGGGCAGAAGAAGCGCAAGGACCAGGCGAAAGTTTTACCGGGGCCTTGACAGCCGTATGGCCCCAAGGACTTCCGTATCTTCCGTTTCGTTCTGGTGAATGACCTTCATGAATATGAAGTGCGGCCAGAAGAATACCGTTCTGGAAAATGCTTGACAGACTCTTGTACGCGCGTATTGTCCGAGTTGAGTTCCCAGATATCAACCTGCTTCGGGTGTAAGCGGTCGAGGCAGAGGAATTCGAAACGTTTGCGCCGCCCCTGGCCTGTGATGACAGTGACTTCAGAGTGCCAGGACCTCAGCGAAACCATCATCCGGTAGCGACTGGGAATGGCGATCTGCTTTTCTGCCGTCCAGGCATTCACAAACCGGATGTTCTGTGGACCGTTGAGCTGACGCCTGACTTCCGCCTCGCACTCCCGGCGCAGCCTCTGGTTCGAACCTTCGAGGAAAGAAAAGATGGGTTCTGCAGGAGGGAATTCGGACAGCCACCACAAGAAACCATACAGCGAGCCGGCAGTCATGACGACGATGGCCAGCCCTCTTCGCCAGCGGCTTTTCCTGGGGGTTTTAGGCATATCAGCACGGTCGTTGTTGAATCCACGCATTCCTGGCCCCAAACATAACCCATGTCACTACGGCGATCAGATCCTATGCCTGTAAGTGGTCACTTACGGGAAATACAGGTATAGAGGAAGGGCCGTTCAGTCACCGGAGGTCTCTGATTCCCTTTGCGTCAGCACCGGAGGAGAAGTAAGGCGTTTGCCACTGCCCTTGCTGTGTTCGCGCCCAATGTGTGCGTGCCAAATGTTGGTGATTCCCCATAACTGCCATAGTGCCGACATGAATATCCAGGTTGCCGTCCAGCAGGTCAGCGCCACCGCCTCACAGGCCCAGGCCCGGACACATCAGGTGCTGGTCGACCGTCCCTTAGAAAAGGGCGGCGAGGACCAGGGCATGATGGGAGGCGAGTACCTGCTCGTTGCCCTCGGGGGATGCTTTATGAGCAACCTTCTGGCTGCAGTCAAGGCGAGGGACGCCAGCATCCGTGATGTACGGCTGGATGTCACCGGCACGCTGGCCGGTACCCCTGCCCACTTCAGCGACATCGAAGTGGCCGTAAAAGCCCAGACAGAGGACCGAGAATTGCTGGAGAAGCTCGTGGTGATCGCGGATAGGGCGTGCATCTCGTCCAATACCCTACGTTCAGCGGTCAATCTGACCTTTCGTGTGGTGTGATACGGTCTGCGGCTCATCCGTTCCGTCCCCCCTGCTCCGCTTCGGTGATTCCACGCCTCTGCGTCACCGCTTTTCCTGCCTCCTCTGCGGCGCAGCCTTGCACGTCCGCCCGGGTCGGCCCGTGATGTCATCACGGATGAAGCCCAATCCCGACGAGGTGTGCGAAGATGAAGCGGCCCGCCCTCCAACGCTGTCCTGCTCGTCGACGAGGTCGCCACAACTGCTGACTGACGGCAAAGGAGGAGTCGCGAATGTCCCAGCAGCGCAACCCACCGACCACCTCGACCAGCGGTACGCGCACCGCGAACGACATCATCCATTACCAAACGGCGGGCCACAGCACCCCCCGGTCATCGCCCTGCACGTCTTGATGGGCAGCGGCGCGTGCTGGGCACCCCTGGCGCGCGTTCTTGAAGACGAGTACACCGTGCTCATGCCCGAAGCGAGAGGGCACGGAAGATCAAGCGCTTCAACACACGGATACCTGTACCCGGACCACGCCAATGACGTTCTCGGCCTCATCGGTGCCCTGAAGCTGACGCGTCCAGTCCTTCTCGGCCATTTCATGGGCGGCATGACGGCCGCCCTGACGCGGATCTTCAAGGCGCCGTATTGGTCGACCCGACGTGCATCAGTTCCGAGCGGCAACGCGAAAGTCTACGGGAGTGACGTGGCTGAGCAGCATCGTCACGCGCTGAACTTGGACAAGAGCGAACTGGCCGCGCAGGCGAAGCGTAGGCGTCCATCCCGTTCGACCGAGGTGAGTGAGCGCCTCGTTGAAGCGGGGCTTCAGACACGCATGCAGGCCTTTGAAGTACTCGCCCCTCTCAACCCCGAATACCGCGAACTCATCCAGAGCGTTCGCGTTCCCATCCTCTTGATTTTGGGAAGTTCAGGCACCGTCACTCTGAATCAGGCCCAGGAACTCCAGACCCTCGATCGGGGTCCGCGCTATGAGGGTATCCCGACGTTGGCCACGGTCTGCCATACGATATGCCCGAGCAGGTTGCGCGAGCCGTCAAGGCCTTCTTCCGGTCCCTCCCAGCACAGTAATCTGCCGTAAGACCCAGATCGCCCTCTTGTCCCTCCCCGGCGTTTTCTCCCTGCTCTCCGCCGCAGTGCCCCAGCCTTCAGGCATGTGCGGCAACGGCTCCAATTGCACGACGAAGAGGCGAAGAAGCTCGTTTCGCAGCCCGACCTCATCTGCCACGAAGACCTGAACGTGAAGGGGATGGCCCAGGGCAGCCTGAGCAAGCAGATCCACGACGTGGGTTGGGCACTCCTCACTTCCAAGGCAGAATGGGCCGGGGAACGAGTTGTCGCCGTAGGTCCGAGGTACATGCCGTGCTGCGCGTGCGGCCACACCGGGCGGGGAAACCGGAGGGGGCAGGCGAACTTCAGATGTCTGAGTTGCGGGCACGCCGGGAATGCGGATGTGAACGCGGCGAAGGACATCCTGGCGCAGGGACTGCGCTTCGTGGCAGGGCGTACTTCACTAAAAGACGCGTGCCACGCTAAGCCCCGACATGAAGGTCGTTCACCTTCCTTCTCCTGGCCTTGTCCGCCGGCATGGTCTTGATCCACTCCAGAATCTCCTTTTGCCTCCCTTCCTGGCCTTATGGCGCACCCTGGCCGCCCTCCTCCCGCGTAAGGGAAGGCATGATGATTCCGGTAGATCCCTTGTGAAATAACCGCTTCACCCGAGCGGACGTGCAAGTCGGTGGAGTCGATGCCCTTCACCCCCAGCGCCTTGGCGTCATGTGGAGCCTGTGGTGACGCGGCGCCTGCGTCTCCCTGAAGCCGAACCGAGGGGTTCCCCAGGCGGAGGTGAAAGGATGAATTGGGGAGCCGTTCTACACGCCCTGCTCCCAGGGACATTTACAATGCAGCTTGTGGGGACCTGGACCCAAAGGACGTGCGGAACTGGCCTTCCTCTTCGCCGTGGGAGTGCGGGCAAGCCTCCTGTGCAGAACGTGCAAAAGGGTAGGAAGCTCCCCAGAGGTTCAGACTGAGTGGCTTCAGGGAGCAAGGGTCCATCTTCAGCAGGAAAAGAACAGGTGCCACGAGGGGTGTTCCCCTGGTCTCTCCTTTTCGCCCCCTCTGGAAGTGGACGCTGCCCCTGTGGCTGGTGGTGGCCGGACTGGGCTCCTGGGCACTGCTGGAAGACAGGCGGGCGGAGCTGCGGGAATCGTTTGACCTCGACGCCCGCGTCCTGCACCGGGTGCTCTCGCAGCGAATGGAGCAGCAGGAAACCGTGCTCAACGCCGTGGAGTCCCTTGCGGCGCAAGGGGTGGAGCGGCGGACCCTGGGGGGGTACGTAAAAGCGCTGATTCGCCCTTACCCACAGATCACCGCGGTGGAGCAGTGCACGTCCGCAGGCTGTGAGGCGCTGACGCCTCTGCCCGGTACTCTGCCCGTTCTGCCGTTTACACCGGGTGGGAGTTCCAGGGTCCGGTGGCCTGCTGGAACGGGGACGCGCTACGCCCTGGAGCGCGGCCGCATCCGGGTCTGGGTGGAGGCCCGGGCGCTGCTTCCCGGTGCGGACCTGCCCCCTGAGCCGATGACCGTCCGGATCTACCGTCCGGAGAGCAGGAGCGTCCTGGCGCAGCGTGAGGGGGGGGGCCGTCCAGCGGCGCTGACCTTCCTGGTAGAAAAGCAGCTCGGCACGCCTTTGGAACCCTTCCCCATCCTGTTCCAGCGCGAGTATTCGTGGAACGTGTGGCCGTGGACCACCTTCCTGACCTGGTGGGCGTTCACAGCCCTGGGCGCCTGGACGCTGGCACGGGGTCTGACCGCCCGCAGGCGGGCCGAGCAGGCGCTGCTCGATGAACGCCGCCGGGCGCAGGGCATCGTGCAGGCGAGTACGGACGGCATCGTGGTGCTTGATCCGCAGGGAACCGTGATGCAGGCCAACCCTGCTGCGCACCGCATTTTGAGCGGGCTGCGGGTCGGGGAGGACGTCCGGCAGGTCGCGCGGTTTCGGGCCACCCTCGCGCAAGCGCCGCTGAACACGGCACGCTTCTGGCAGGGGCAGGAGGGGCCGACCCTGCCCGACGGCACGGCCCTGCAGCGCGGTCTGGAGCGGGTCCTGATCGGGGGGAGCCTCACGCCACTGCTGGGCGAGCGGGATCAACTGCTGGGCCGCGTGCTGACTGTGCGCGAAGTCGGGCCGTTGCAGCAGCGCCTGCTGGCGCAACTCGACGCCGGGGAGCGGCGTATCCGCGAGCACGAAGCGCTGCTCGCCCACGTCTCCAGGCTGTCCACGCTCGGCGAGATGAGCGCCGGACTTGCCCATGAGCTCAACCAGCCGCTGACCGCCATCGTCAGTTACGGTCAGGCGGGCATGCGGCTACTCGGTGAGGAGGAACCTGACCTTGCCCCTGTGCGGCAGTCGGTGCACAACATGGTGCTTCAGGCACAGCGGGCCGCCGAAATCATTTCCCGCCTGAGGACGCTGGTGCGGCGGGCACCCGCCCAGCGGGTGAAGGTCGATGTCGTGCAGGCCGCGCAAAACATCCTGACGCTGTGCCAGGCTGACCTGAACCGGCTCGGCGTCACGGTGGAGACCCAGTTTCCCGCCACGGCCCTAGTGGAGGCGGACCCGGTGCAGGTCGAGCAGATCATCCTGAATCTCATTCGCAATGCCCTGGAGGCCATGGCGGGCCTCCCGGAACCCCGCCTCTTCCTGGGACTGACGCCCGCAGCGGGAAGATGGATCCTCACCGTGCAAGACAGCGGTCACGGCCTGTCCGGGGAGATATTGCCATATCTGTTCCAGCCGTTTCACACGGCCAAACGCGATGGGCTGGGGCTGGGGCTGAGCCTCTCACAGACGCTGGCGCAGGGCCTCGGCGGTGACCTGGTGGGCGAGAACGGCCCCACGCACGGCGCACGCTTTACGCTGACCCTGCCACAATGGACGCCGGATGACTCCGTCGCCTGAACCCACGGTCTACCTCGTCGATGATGACGCGGCCGTGCGTGACGCCCTAGCATTTTTGCTCGGAACCGTGGGACTGCAGGTCAGGGTTTTTCCCGATGGCTCTGCCCTGCAGGGCGGCCTGGACGGTGGGAACGTGGGCTGCTTGCTGCTCGACATCCGCATGCCCCATGTCAGCGGCCTCCAGCTTCAGGAGCAATTGCGGACGCAGGGGGTCGATCTGCCCATCATCATCATGACGGGGCACGGCAACGTGGACCTGTGCCGCCGCGCCTTTCAGCAGGGCGCGGTGGATTTCCTGGAAAAACCCATCGACGAAACGGCGCTGCTCGAAGCCGTCCAGCGCGCCATCCGTCAACACCTGTGGCAGCGCGAGCGGGCCGAGAGCAGTGCCGAGGCGCGGTCTCGCCTCGCCCGACTGACCGAGCGGGAACGTGAGGTCCTGGCGGGCGTGATGGACGGGCAGACGAGCAAGCAGAGCGCCAAGGTGCTGGGCATCAGCGCCCGCACCGTCGAAACCCACCGCGCCAGCCTCTTCGAGAAACTGGAGGTGCACTCGCTGGCGGAACTGATGCGGGTCTACCTGAACGTGGTGGAGGGGCAGGGCGGGAGCGATCCGTAAAAATACGGACCTCCTTCCGGAAATGTCCGAATGGTTTCCCGGGCCTCCTCTTGGCACCATGACGGCGTGAAGAACATCGCCCTGATAACCCTCCTGACAGCCTCCACGGCCCCGGCCCAGCAGGCGCCCGCGCCCGTCAACCTGGCGACCACACCGACTGTGCAGGTCACGGCGCTGAGCCTGGACGCCGCGAACAGACTGGCGATGCAGGCGGTGGCCCAGTGCGCCGCCGCGGGCTACCACGTCACGGCCACGGTGGTCGACCGTTCCGGCGTGACCCTGGCTGTGGCCCGCTCCGAAAATGCCGGACCGCACACTGTCGGAGCGAGTTACGGCAAGGCGTTCACCAGCGCCAGTGGGCGCAACCTGACGAGCGAGATGGCCAAAGGGCTGCAGAACAACCCCGGTCTGGCGGCCATCCCCGGTTACCTTCTGCTGGCAGGTGGCGTTCCCGTCCGAATCGGCGCTGCGGTGGTGGGCGCCGTCGGTGTGGGCGGAGCGCCCAGCGGTCTGATCGACGAGAAGTGCGCGACCGACGCCCTCAAAGCGGTCCTCGGCCTGTAAAACCTGCGGAAAATGGAGCGGGGCCGGAAGGAAGCCCGACTCGGCGTCCGGAAGCCCCTCGCCCGCAGTACTTTCACCGACGCTCTCTCAATCGGTCGAGCCGGCCGTGGGGCGTCCGGCGCACGACCGCGAGCGGACAGCGCTGGAGGAGTCGCACGACATCTGCGGGGAGACCCAGACCCAGCGCCACGCGCCGCAGCAACGTCAGCCCGGCTTTCGCTGGGTGCTTCAGCCCGTCCGGTTCTCTTGGGTGTCATACGGATTCCAGATAACCCGTTTCATCACCGTTTTTCCTGCTCGCTCCGCTTGGGTCAAGCCGTGATGAAATCATGGACGAACCGCAATCCTCATCATGCCTTGAGCGCAGGTCCTGGCGTTGGCCTGCTTCTGCCTTGTCGGTCGTGATTTCTCGCGCTGTTCTGGGCAAGAGGGGCCTGGGTGGCCGCGCCCTGAACAACGCGCGGCTCCGGACGGCTGGGTGAGGAGGTGCGGCCCGCTGGCGGCCTGGGTGGCCAGGTACCCTGCATCCTCTCCCTACCCCCACCCTGGTCTGGCCCACCCTGCCCCCCTTCCCCGTGCCCTTGCCGCCCAGGGTTCCGGGTACGATTCCAGGTACAAGCCAAGGCGAAGGCAGTGGCGCAGGGACATAAAGGAGGCACAGGATGCGCGCAGTATGGAATGGCGTCACGATTGCGGAGAGTAACGATATCGTCACTGTGGAGGGAAACGCGTATTTTCCGCGAGACGCCCTCCGGAACGCGTACCTGCGGGAGAGTGACACACAGAGTGTCTGCCCGTGGAAAGGCACGGCAAGGTATTACACGCTGGTGGTGGATCAACGGGAAAACCAGGACGCAGCTTGGTATTACCCGGAGCCGAAAGAGGCTGCACGTGAAATTCGTGGACGCGTCGCGTTTTGGCGCGGTGTACAGGTTCAGCCCGATTAACGGGGGACCCCGGGCCGCCCTGCGCCGCAAACGTCCGCCCCGCCCCCTCTCCCCCATCCTCGCGGCCTTTTCCCCCGCGGGGCCGCATACACCGGCATAAGCTGATGCAACCCGTTCTGCAATGTTCAGACCGACCACGGCGCAGATCCCTGTCGTGGGCGGTGGAAGAAGGACCCAGGTGACGCACGCTGCAGAAAGATCCATGGCGCCCATATATGCGTGGAGCCGCGTTGGGAATGGCGGAGAGAGCACGCGCCTGCAGGACGGGGTAACGCCGTTCTTCACCGCAGGACGTGGAGGAATTTGAGTTTCAAGCTGATAAGGATCCGGGTTCATCCATGATGAAATAACGGATGAACCCGAGCAGAGCGAGCAGGAAAAACGGTGGCGGAGAGGCGCGAAATCACCGGAACGGACTTGCAAAGCTGCGCAGCAGAGGGGATGGAACGGATGATCCGAAAACCGTAGGGACGTGGCAGATCGTCTGCCCGGCAGGAAGATCGCGAGGCCGTACCCCGCCAGGCGACGGCCTGCGCGGAGGACAGAGAAGACGCCGTCCTGAACTTTTCGCAACGACCACATGCGGGGACGACCCACAAGAGATTCAGGAGGGGGCAGCGGCCCGCGGACATTCCACCTGGCATCCGCGAGGTCGCCTGGGGCGGTGACGCCCACGTTCTGCGCGCGCCACCGCCCGATCATTCCTCCATTTCATGTTCCGGTAAAACCCGCGACAGCACGCTTTTCAGACGCACCTAAGGCATTTGTCTGAATGGGGAGCCGCGCGCGGAAGGGCGCCCCTCACGGCGCCCTTCTTCCCTCTGCTCAATCAAGTTCGCTTGCCCTGCTCGGTCAAAAAGAGGCATTCTTTTTGACCCACACTCCAGGTTCCCAGAACCCTTTGGCGACTTTGGCCCACTGCGGCGCAACAGGTCTTCCAAGTATTGGTACTCCGTTGACTGGCGGGAACCTGATGGATGGCGCCCGTGTTTCTGGGGTCAGCGCGGTACGCAAAGAGTGGGAATCCACCGTGTTCTTCGCCAGCACTTTCAGACCCAACCGAGTACCAGTATTCAGCCCACCGTTGAATGGGGCTCATATTCATCGCGCGCGGCCTTGTCCCGCAAGGCGGCATACTCCGCCATCCAATAGGGCGGCTGCGGCACCCGGTCGAGGCACTGCCGCGCCTGTTCGTACTGGCCGAGGGCCAAGTGGGCCTCGGTCAGTACATACTGCGCGGTCTCCTGCGCGTCTTCTGCAGGAGCAGTCAACGCAAGATGAGGTTCCAGACGTGCGAGGGCCTCGGCAGGTTGGGCCGGCAGGCAGGCGCGCGCCTCCTCGGTGGCGAGCCACAGCTGCTGAGCGGGCGTCTGTCCGACCAGGGGACGTGCCTCGTCCACGTACCGTTGGGCCTGATTTCGCTGCCCTTGTTGAGACAGGTAGCGGGCCAGCAGCAGCCGCATTTTGGCCTGGTTGCCCCGTTCGTCGGTGCGGTCGAAAGCCGCGATTGCGCGGTGCAGGGCAGCGGTGGCGGCGGTAGGGTCGCCTTTCGCCCAATACACTTTGGCGAGCCGCTCCTGAAGGTTGGCCTCGTCCCGCGCAGACGGTTGCGGTCCGAGAAGGGGCCGGAGTTCTTCGGCGGCGGCCTCCGCTTCGGTCAACTTCCCCAGCCGGGGATAGAGCTGGCTTAAGTTGAGGAGAAACGCTTTTTGCAGATCGGCGTGCCTCAGCAGGCGGGTGATCGCCAGGGCCTCTTCCAGGGCCTGCGTGGCCTGCTGCACCTGCCCCTGCAGCATGAGGAGTCTTGCCCGTAGATTCAGGGTAATGGCGTGCCGCCGCTGCTGACCCTGTTGTCTGGCCAGCACTTCCACCTCAGCGCATTTGACCAGCGCCGCCTCCACGTCTCCCTGCTCCATCAGGAGGTAGGTCCAGGAGGTCAGCAGGGTGGTGAGCAGCGGAACGGGTAGCCGCCCTCTTCCCAGCGCCAGAGCCTGTTTCAAGTCGCTCTCGGCTTCCTCCAGACGCCGAAGTCGCCAGAGGATATCCGTTCGGATGGCCAGAAATTCAACGATCAGGGCCGTCACGTCCGAACTCTCCGGCAGAGCCTGCAACCGTTCCAGAACCTGCGCGGTTTCCTGCAGCACAGGCAGATAGGCGCCGCGGTGCACGTGAAGGCGTGCCCAACGCAGGCTGACATAGCCCCAGACGAGCGGATCGGTGGACTGCTCGGCGATGGGCCGGAGGATTTCCAGGGCCTTTTGCTGCCCCTCGGTATC
>NZ_FWWU01000010.1:228254-228962 GCF_900176165.1 Deinococcus hopiensis KR-140 | reverse complement strand
CGCTTTGATCCTCAGGAAGGTTGACCTGGCCTCGTCCTTCCAGCCTGGTCTGAGGCTGGTTGTCTGCGCGCTGCGTGACGTCGGGGGGATGCCCTCCGGGTCCTTGACCTCATGGTGAGCCCCTGCCGGGCCGTCACGTTCAGTGTCCTCCGCGCTCCTGACGCATGACAAAGGCCAGCGCCTCACCGAAAGCGCTGGCGCGGTGCAGACAGCCGAGGGTATTGGTTGGCCCCGAGCGGAGCGAGCAGCAAAAGCCGTGACGAACAGGAGTGGAATCACCGAAACGAAGTGGACTTGCGAAGCTGCGCAGCAGAGGGGACCGAACAGCTGATCCAGAAACCGGATGCGAAGGTGAGACGCAGGACGTGTCCGCAATGGAACTGCGCTTTCACCTGCGCCCATGGAAACCAAGGGAAGGGGATCCCCGGGTACACGCCACTGGCCTGCGCCCCGGACGTTTGATCATTTGTCAGACAGGGGACTTCTTTTTGACCGAGCAGCGCGAACTTGAATGGACATTGGAGAGAATGGAAAGCTGTGAGGGGCGCCCCTCACAGCTTCATTCGGACAAATGCTCTGGAACGACCTACTTGGCGTCTTCGGTGGCATTCTCACTGGAGCCGCCCCGGGCCTCGGGGACGTCGTGCGATCGGTTGGATACGGAAGCAATCCCTCAAACGAGTCGACGGAATCCCTCAGACAGGTCAC
>NZ_FWWU01000010.1:215307-228154 GCF_900176165.1 Deinococcus hopiensis KR-140 | reverse complement strand
AATACCTCAAACGAGTCGACCAGAATGGGTTTCAAGCTTGCTCCAGGTCCCTTTTCACCCCTGGGCAGGTGACTCGTTTGAGGTAAATCGGTGACCCGTCTGAGGTGAATCGGTGACCCGTCTGAGGGATTCCGTCGACTCGTTTGAGGGATTCCGTCGATCCATTTGAGGAATAGCGGACTGAGTAACCCCAGAAATACGGTGCATACACTGCCAAAAATGGTCCCTTGATTGACAATCAAATCAATTCTTTCTTTATTGACTGTAAAATCAGATCAACGTGGACATCCGAGTCAATGAGCTCGACCTAACCCGGGCGGGCGTGATCAGCGTACAACGCAGCCTTCCCAGCACGGACACCAGCTGGCAGGTGGACTATGCCATCGGGGACGTGATGTACCGCGTGCATGGCAATGCGTTCTACGGTCGCCCGCATGGTCAGGACGCGGACATCCTTCTCTCCATCCAAACGTTGTTTTTTCGTGCCGGCTGCCCAGATACCAATTCAATCGAAGTGATGGGATCCACGCTACTGACCCTGAGCGGGCATCCGAAAAATGGTCAGTATTACAGCCGCCTCCGTGAATCCCTGCTCCGTCTGTGGGGGGTGAAATGGACGATGGTCCGCACCCGGTGGGATGAAAAGCACAGCCGCCACCAGGGTGACACAACCGCCACCAGCCTGATCGCGGAGTTGCGGCTGGTCGACCAGACCACGGGGCAGCACCGGCCTTTCGAGGAGCGCGAACTGAATGAGAGTTGCCCCGTCGAAATTACGCTGGTGCCCAGCTTTGCGGCGTCTATTCGGGCGGGCCTGTTTCAAATTCTTGACGGGGAACTGCTCTCCCGGTTGGGTCAGCCTCAGGCCCGCAGTTTGTACCGTGTCCTGCAGGCGCACCGGGTGATGCCCGATGGGTCCCTATCGGGCGAACTGATCCTTCCGCTGAGCGACTGGCTCGTGGCGTGTGGGCTAGAGAACGAACGGCTTGACAATGCCAAACGCATGTTAGAACTGGCCCACGATCGTCTCAGAGCGGAAGGGTACCTGCATGAGGTGGCCTTTACCGGGCGGGGCAAGTCCGGACAGATTAAGTATGTTTTCTCGGCCGCGCCGGAACCCGAAGCTGTGGAACGGCTGATGGAGCGGGGCGTGACTCGCCCGGTCGCGGAGGCTTTGGCAGCAGATCATCCAGAACGTGTTGTTCCGGCCCTCAGGACCATTGATGAGCGCTTGAGCACTGGTTGGAAACCCAGGTCGCTGGCAGCGTCCTTGGTTGATGCCGTGCGCAATCCAGGGAAGTGGGGGTATACCGCCCAGCCCACCGGCAAGAAAGCGCCACCGGCCACCAAAAGGAAAAAGCTCCACGACGACAACCATGATGTGCCGGCAGATCCGCGGGAAACCATTCTGGTGCTTCTCCGCCTGAAGCTTGGTCGTGCGCCCAGCAGGCGTGCCGTAATGGCCGTCGAAGAGTTGGACGACAAGGCTTTGACGGCCGTGCGCGAGGCGTTGGAACGGCCAAAAGCAGAGGCGTTGAAGCTTGTAAAGGCGCTGCTCTGCGCTGATTTGTGAGGGTTGAACGGCGCGCAGAGAGTGGAGTCCATTCGGTCCCAGTACCTTGGCGCATGGTGGAGAATGGGGAGCCGTGGGTGGAAGGGCACTCCTCACGGCGCCATTCTCCACCATGCGCATTCAAGTTCGCTCGCGCTGCTCGGTTAAAAAGAAATCCGCACTTTGACAGATGCTCTCTTGATAACGGCGTGCGTTTGCGGGAGTCCTACCTCGCTTGAGGCGCGAGAAAGCTGGCCAGCACACAGGACGTCCTACCGCGATCAATGCCGGTTTATGCCGCTACCACTACGTGCGCTGCCATGCGTCACGCTGAGCAGTCGTCTTCAGGGTGTTGTACCCGGCGGCTCAATCTCCGTCCGGCGCTCACGCCATCCTCGCGCAGTTGCCAGACTCCATCCCAGAATTAAGCCCCACACGGGGGCGCTCACGCCCAGCCAAGTCAGCCCCGAGGCTGTCACCACCAGCGTCAGCAACGCCGCTTCCCGCCAGCGGCGCTCGGCAACCATGGTGCCCTCACGGCCCATGAGGAGAGGTCCGAGTAGGGCGAGCCCGGCCAGGCCCAGGAGCAACGGGCCCGGGAGCACACTCACCCATCCGAGCACCACGCCTGCGTTCAAGCTCAGGGTCAGGTACCCAGCAGCGCAGGTGAGTCCAGCGATGTAGCGTTTCTCAGGCTCTGGATGCGCCTCAGGCCCAGTGCAAATCGCAGCCGTTATGGCTCCGAGGTTCAGCGTGACGCTTCCAAACGGCGCGGCAAGAAGGCCAGCCAGTCCAGTGAGGGCCACCAGGGGCCGCGGTGGTACATGGCGGTACCCACTCGCACTCAGAATGGCCAGACCTGGCAGGTGCTGTGAGGCGACGGCAAGCAGCACGCTGGGCACGGTAACAGCAACAAACGCCCGCATGCTGAAGGTGGGAGCGGTGAACGTGAAATGCACAGGGCGTGGGGCACTGCCCGGATGCATGGCGCCAGTGAGGATTGCCGCGCTCAGGCCGGCAAGCAGCGCCAGCGGCACCGCCCAGCGAGGAGCAAACGCCCGGCCCAGGAGGTAGGCAACCAGCATAGGAATCAGGAGGGCAGGCGCCATGGGAATTGCGCTGATGCCCCGCAGAACAAATGGGAGCAGAACACCAGCGAGTAGGGCGGCTGCCAGCGGCGGAGGCAGGCGGCGGGCAATCCAGTCGAACAGACCGGTGAGGCCGATCAGGGTCAAGGCCAGTGCTGCCAGGAGAAGCGCTCCAACGGCTTCTCCCGGCGTAAAGCGGGGGCCCTCGGCGATCAGCACGGCGAGTCCGGCGGTGTTCCAGCCCAGGATAACGGGTGCGCGGAACGTCAGGCACAGGATGGCCCCAGAGATGGCGAGAGCAACGTACATGCTCGCGAGGCTGCTTACGGACTGCTCGGGCGTGAGCTGGAGGGCACCGAACATCTGCACGAAGAGCGGGAGATTACTCGCCGCGCTGACCGTCACGGCGATCAGTCCGGCCATGACGGCCGTGAGAGGCAAGGGTTTCAAGGAGCACCCGGCGGCGGGGGCGCGACTTCAGCGCGGCGCTGCGGCAGCGCCGCGTACCGCGGCACCTTGCCGCTGGGGGTCTTCGGGAGCTCCTCAATGAAGTGCACCGCACCTGGGTACGCATGCGCCGCGAACGGCCGCTTGACCAACTGCCGCAAATCCGCCGCGAGTGCCCCGTTCCCAGGGTCGTTCGCCCTCAGGACGGCACACGCCTCCAGCACCTCGCCCCGCAGGGCGTCAGGCGCGCCAATCACCGCGGCTTCCATAACACGTGGGCGCGTCGCCGGCACACGCTTTACCTCAAACGGCCCGATCCGGGAACCGGCCATAATCACCGCGTCATCGTCGTGGGAGGAAAAGGAGAACGCACCGTCCTTATCGACGCTCCCGGCGTCGCCCGTCACGTGCCACCCGCCACCTTCGGTGTAGCGCTCGGCAGTCTTCACCGGGTCCCCCGCGTATCTGGTAAACCACAGCAGCCGACTGCCCACGACTTCAATGGCCACCCGGCCGACCTGGCCTGGCGAAAGGACAGTGGCCCACGCCTCGTCCAGGATGGCGGCAGACCAGCCAGGCAGCGGCCGGCCCATGAAGCCTGGACGGACTCCCAGCCAGCATCGGCCCAGCCGTTGACGATGACCATGCCGTGTGCCGTCTGGCCGTCGTGATCGCGCACCGTTACGCCGGGGTTCCGCTTGGCCCAGGCCATGACGTCGGGCGCCGGCAGTTCCACCGCTGAGGAGGCCCGCCGCAACCGGATGGCCGCGGTCAGCGGTGTGGGCTCCGCCCACACCGCCCGGTACACCGTGGGAGCAGCGGCAAAATGGGTGACGCCGAAGCGCTCCATCACTTGCCAGGTCAGCGCGGGGGAGAAGCCCGCGCGCAGCAACAGACTGGGTACGCCGGCAGCGAGAGGTCCGAGGACCGCGCCGTACGGTCCGTACGCCCACCCGGGATCTGCCGCGTTCCGGAAGACGTCCTCCGAGGAAACGTCCAGGCCAAACCCCAGGTACGCCTGGAAGGAAGCCGGCGTGCGGAGCGGCGCCGGGACACCTTTCGGCGTCTCCGTTGTGCCTGAGGTGAACGGCAGCACCACCGGGCCATTTCCCCCGGTAGCGACCGCCTCGGCCTCCGGTTCGTTCCCGGTATCGGCAGCGAGCAGTTCCTGGAAGGCGATCTGCCCCTGCTCCAGGGCATCCCCAGTGATGATCACCTGCCGCCCGCTCCCTTCGGAGCGCTTTCCCGCCTGATCGCGGTCCGGCCACCACGACCCGGGCCCGGGCGCCCCTGGCTTCCAGCCATATCTCGAGGGCAGGAGGCGCAAAGGCCGTGAAGAGCGGCACGTGCGCGGCGCCCCGCCGCCGGATGCCGAGCAGTGCCACGACCAGCTCCTTGGACGTGGCCATCAGGACGGCCACGGTGTCCCCCTGCTCAACGCCGAGACCAGCCAGGGCCGCAGCGAACCGTGCGGACGCCCGCCGGAGGTCGCCGTACGTCAGGTCACGCGCCGTCATGCCGGACTCCACAGCGGTAAGTGCCCCCGCACCTTCGGGGTGCCTGTCACACAGCAGGTCAGCCGCAGTTGCACAGGGGAAGTCGTAGATGGCGAGCAACTCGCCGGTCCGCTCATCGGCCGACATGGTGTTCTCCTTGGAGGCGCCGGCCTTCACCGGCGGATGATGGTGTTCCTCGGCCCGGAGCGCTGGGGTTCAGCGGATCTGCAACAAGACCTTGCCCTGGGTGTTTCGCCCTTCGATGTAGCGGTGCGCTGCCGCGGCCTCGCCAAGCGGAAACGTCTGATCCACGCGCAGTTGGAGCGACCCATCCTCCACCCACGTGAACAGCTCCTGGCTACGCCAGAGCAGTTCCTCTCGGTTGGCCGCGTAATGCGCGAGGCTGGGGCGGGTCAGAAACAAGCCGCCTTTCTGGTTGAGCAGTTGCGGATCCACCGGCTCGACCGGTCCGCTGGACGCGCCGTACAGCACCATGTAGCCACGCGGCTTCAAGACGTTGAGCCCCTTCAGGAACGTGTCGCGCCCGACGGCATCGTAAATCACGTTGACGCCCGCACCGCCCGTCAATCGCTTCACCTCCGCTTCGAAGTCCGCCTCGCGGTACAAGATGACCTCGTCAGCGCCCATCGACCGCGCCAGGGCTGCTTTCTGGGCACTGCCGGCCGTGCCCAGGACCCAGGCGCCCCGCTTCTTGGCAATCTGTGTGAGCAAAAGGCCCACCCCGCCTGCTGCGGCGTGCACCAGGCAGGTGTCACCAGCCTTCAGGGGGTATGTACTCGACGCGAGGTAGTGCGCCGTCATGCCCTGGAGCATAATGGCCGCTCCCTGCGCCTCACTGATGGTCTCAGGGAGCGGCACCAGCTTCCAGGCAGGCACGACCACAGCCTCGGCGTAGCTGCCGCGGTGCATCGCGAACGCTACCCGCTGGCCAGGTTGAACCTCCGTCACGCCTTCGCCCACAGCGTCCACGACGCCAGCGCCCTCGTTGCCCATCACGGCGGGCAAAGGCAGTGGGTACAGGCCGGAGCGCTGGTACACGTCGATAAAATTCAGGCCTGCGAACGCAACCTTCACGCGGGCTTCTCCAGGACCCGGCTCCAACGTGGGAATCTCGTCGAGAACCAGGGCAGAGGCGTCTCCAGGCTGGTGGATGCGGATGGCTTTCATGGGCATAGCGTAAGCGGTCTGATGCCGGGCCTGAAGCAGCGGAGGACCGCGCAACCGCGGTCAACCGCCAGGCCCTGCTAAACGCGTTGAGCCCACAAGCCTGACTGCCGCACCTATTGGGCGCCCGCTCCCGCTGTCCGAACGCTTGGTCAATGGGGGCGTGACCTGCGCGGGAGTGGCGCAGCGGACGATGACGCCGTCCGGTCCCAGGACCGCCGACAGTCAGGGTGGCCTTCCACTGTGCCCGAACCTGCTTGGCCGGCCCTTTGAGGCCTAGCCGCCCAACAGGGTCTGGGCATCCGCCTGACGTACTTGCTGGCCCGTATTCCCGCGCCTTGGTGGGGTGCGCGGTGGACGGCGCAAATGACGGGCACACTGCCGCCGTCTGCCCTTCAGGTGGCAGGGCAGCTGGACGCCGCCCTCCCCTGCCAGGCCTGCTGCATCACGGCGGCTGAGACAGCCCATAGGCCAGCCGGGGTCTTTCAAGAAGAGCGGGCCGGCATGGTGGCCAGGAGCAGCGTGAGCCGCAAGGGAGGTTGCTGGTACAACCCCCCCATCCTGGAAAGCGCCTTGGGCTCTGGGAATCGGGCGCCGCTCGAAGACGTCAGCTTCCGCAGCCGGGGCGCTGCCCGGCTGGCAGCCTTCGGGTACGCGGAAGTCTTTTATAACGGTCAGTGCCGCCATTCCACCCTCAGGTCCTTGACGCCCCAGAAGGCCCGAACGTCAGGCCACCCGCCGTTGCACCCCGGTTGCGCACGATCGGGGCGGGTTCATACGGTCTACGGACCGGCCGTTCTCCCCTCTGCTGCGCGCCGTTGCACGTCCGCTCGGGTTCATCCGTTATTTCATCACGGATGAACCCCAATCCTCGTCCGCGGAGCACTGCCGCCTGAACACTGGAGGCGAAACAGGGCCAGCCTTTGCAGGCACGGGCCCGGCTTGCGCACACACTTCCGCCCCTTGCCTTTTATTGTTTCAACACCTATCTTTAGGGACATGGGCGCTTCGCTTCGCGACGAGATCAAGCAACACCGCCCCTTCCGCAGCCTGGAAGAGGAAGCGGGGCTCAACCTCCTGCGCACCACCCGGCTCCTTCTCGACCGTTCTGAGGCCTTCTACCGTGAGCACGGCCTCACGCCCACGCAGTACAACGTCTTGCGCATCCTGCGCGGCGCGGGCGACGGCGGCCTGGGGCGCAATGAGATCCGCGAACGTCTCTTGGACCGTATGCCCGACGTTACCCGCCTGCTCGACAAGATGGAGGACATGGGACTCGTGAAGCGTCTGCGCAGCACCACCGACCGCCGCTGTGTTCCCACCACACTGACGGACAAGGGCCGTGACCTCGTGAACGCCCTGGACGACCCTGTCGCCGCCATGCAGCGCGAGCAGTTCGGGCACCTCACGCCTGGACAGCTGCACTCCCTGATCGAGACCCTCACGCTGATCCGCGCGCGCCTCCCTCAAGAGTAGGCGCGTCATTCCCTTTCCTAGATGCTTGTTGTAACACTTAGCTGCATCACGAGGAGTTGCCTATGAACATTCCGCCCACCATTCCCTACCCCACCCTGCCCCTCGATCGCGTTGGCCTCAATCCGCCTCACCACACGCTCCCCGCGAATGTTCGCCTCGGCCCGGTTGTCCTCCAGATCAACGACCTCGGCGCCTCCCTCGACTTCTACAGGAGCGTCATCGGCCTGCACCTCCACCACCAGGACGACCAAGGCGGCCAGCGGACTGCCCGCCTTGGCACGCCCGACGGCCGGGTTCTCCTCGAACTCCGCGAGAAGCGTGGCGTGAAGTACGCCCCTCACCGCGGCCGCCTCGGCCTCTACCACGTGGCCCTGCTGCTCCCCACCCGCGGCGACCTCGGCCGTTTCATCGTGCACGCCCTCGGGCTGGGCGTGCACGTCGGGCAGTCAGATCACCACTACAGCGAGGCCACCTACCTCAAGGACCCCGACGGCCTCAGCGTGGAGGTCTACCGCGACCGGTCCCGCGAGGAGTGGCGCGTTACTCAGGACGGCGAGATCATCGGCGGCGGCGATGCCCTCGACCTCGCTGCCCTCACGGCTGCTGCGGGCGGAGCGCCGTGGACGGGCGTTCCCGACGGCACGACCGTCGGTCACCTCCACTTCTACGTCGGCGACATCGACGAGGCCGCCCGCTTCTACCACGCGGGCCTCGGCTTCCCCAAAGTCACCTGGCTGCTCACCGCCCCCACCGCCCTCTTCCTCGGCGCGGGTGGCTACCACCACCACGTCGGTGTCAACACCTGGGCGGCTGGAAGCGCTCCTTCGGACGACGACGACGCGCGCCTCCTCAGCTGGGACCTCGTCTTGCCCGATCAGATCACCTTTGAATCCGTGCTCGCGGGCCTTCGCGCCGAGGGCTTCGGCGTGACCGCTACCCCCGAAGGCACCCTCGCCAGCGATCCCTGGGGCATCACTGTTCGCCTCCGCACCAACGGATAAGGATTCTGGTAAATCAGTTATCTCATCACTGACTCACCCGAGCGGACGTGCAACGCTGCGCAGCAGAGGGGATCGAACGGCCGGTCCGTAGACCGTATGGGCTGTCCGCCCGTTACCTTCCGCCGCTCCCCCCAGGAGAACGTCATGACTCCGGTCACCAGCACGGCCCGTCCCGCCCGCACCCTGCGCATGAACGGGGTGGCGAGGAGGGCCTGAAGCGCCACCGCGTTCATGACGTTCGGCCTGATCAAGCCCGCCCAGCCCACCGCGCAACTTGCCTTTGCTGCCCAGCCTTACCCGCGTCCGCCCGGCCCTCACGCCGCTCGCCTCACTCGGCCTGATCACCGTGATGGTGCTCGCTCCGATCTTCCACGGCGTCCGTGGCGAGGCGAAGCTGGCGCCCATGAACCTCATCCTGGCCGTTCTTGCCGGTGTCATCGCCTGGGGCCGTATCCCCAAGGCGCCCGCCTCCCCTCCCCCCCCATCGCGGCCCACCAGTCCCCACCCAAGGAGTTCACGCCATGACCAGCCCCGCCTCGCAGGCCCACCGCACTGCGCCAATCGACCCGAAACTTTCCATGGGTGAGGTCGCCCTCACCGTCCGCAACCTCGGGGTCGCTGTCCGCTTCTATACCCTGGCGCTCGGCCTTACCCTCTTTACCCATCAGGACGGACAGGCCGTCCTTGGCACGCCTGACGGCCACCCGCTCGTCACCCTGTACGGTGACCCGCAGGCGCCCACTCCACCCGCGAACGCCACAGGTTTGTACCACCTCGCGGTCGCGTTCCCCACGCGGCCCGACCTCGCCCGCTGGTTGAAGCACGCTGCCGCGTTAGGCCTGCAACTCGGTCAGAACAACCACAAGACGCACGAGGCGTTCTACTTCAGTGACCCGGAGGGCAACGGCATCGAGCTCTACCATGACTGGCCGCGCGAGCAGTGGCCCTTCAAGGATGGGAGGTTTGCATCCTTCGACGGCGTGGCGATCGACATTCAGGACCTGCTCGGCACCCTCGCAGGCAACGACGCGGGCTGGACGGACGCGCCTGTCGCCACGCGTATGGGGCACGTGCACCTCAAGATGAGTGACACGGACGCGACGCGCACGTTTTACCGGGACGTCATGGGGTTCGACATCACTGCTGACGGTATGGGCGCCGTGTTTGCCGCTGCAGGTGGGTACCACCATCATCTCGGCAACAACGCCTGGCACAGCCGCGGTGGCCCCAAGGCGCCTGATGGCGCGCTGGGGCTGCGGCACTACACGCTGGAGCTGTCGAGCGGGGCGGAATTGGACGCGGTTACCGCGCGGTTGAAGGACGCAGGTGTCGCCGTCCTCGCGACGCCTGCGGGGCAGTTCACGCGTGACCCGGCAGGAAACCGAATGTTGCTGCGCGCCGGGCCGTCGACGATCGAGAGCGCCCTCGCTGCCCTGAGCGACACGGCGACTGCGTAAGCAGGTGCTGGCGCAGTCCGGGTCGCGCAGTTCCTCGGTGAGGCGCGAAGCGGATGTTCCAGTGGTCCAGGGTCTTGTGGCTGACCTTATGGACCGCGTTCGAGGAGCAGTTCCCGCACATCGCGCTGGCGGATACGAGATTAAGAGTCCATGGCATGCTTGCTCGAGGGAAAGAGGGGCAGCGACTTCACTTCCTATGGACAACTTCTGAGTCTTTCACACTCCCTCAAGATCAGATCCTCGACTTCTTGAATATCTCGAATCGCTTTGTCCTCCAATGGTGATTTCGATTTCGTGACTATGGATTCTGTGGGCAAATGCTTGGATGTACATGCTGGAAATGTGCACGGGAAAATATTAGTAGGGAATTCTGGGTTTCTTACCCGTGAGTCACCGCCCCTGGTAAGCAAAAGTACAATAATTTGATGCCCCTCAGGGTCAACAGCCTGCCCGAACTCTTTTGACGCAATCTCCATCGATGAGGTGCCAACACTGGTGAGAATCAGAAGCCCATTTTCTCCGACTAGAAGCTGCCAAGATCATTTTTGAAGTTTGGTAAGTGAAGTTGGGAATGAGCAGAATAGAAGGGTGAAGCGGCGTGGCTACCCGAGCGATGTGGACGACGATACGTACCTGTTCCTGTTGCCCTATCTGCTGCTGACTCCTGAGGATGCTCGGCAGCGGAAATACCCTCTCCGGGAGATTCTGAACGCCCTGATGTGGGTGGCTCGTACGGGAGCACAGTGGGCCTACCTCCCCCATGATTTCCCACCTGCAGAGACGGTGCGCCAACAGGCGCACCGTTGGTTCATCGCGGAGTGTTTCCAGAACGCGGCGCACGATCTGCGCTTGCTAACTCATGTGGAACAGCAAAAAACCCCTGAACCTACGGCCATCGTTATCGACAGCCGGACCTTGCAAAGCACACCAGAAAGTGGGCACCGTGCAGGATTCGACGGAGCAAAGAAGCGCAAGGGCACGAAAGTCCATCTTGCGGTCGATACCCTGGGTCATCTCTTGGCGGTGCTCACCTCACCCACGAACGAGCAGGATCGAGCACAGGTCAAAGACCTGTGCCTGGAGGTCCAGGAAGCCACGGGAGCTCACGTTCAGGTCGCGTTTGCTGACCAGGGCTATACCGGAGAACAGACCGCCCTGCAAGCCACCGAAGCTGGGGTTGAACTCATCGTGGTCAAGCGACCCGAGGCCTCCAAGGGCTTTATTTTGCTTCCTCAGCGTTGGGTCGTCGAGCGTTCCTTTGCCTGGTTTTCGCGCTTCATACGGATTCCGATTAATTTGTTATGCAAGGCCACCAATGGAAGAAGGTGAGAGAACGGATTCTCTCCCTCTGCTGTTCCAACCGACGACACTGCTCCGCAAGCAACACGGTCAGGTCTTCCAGGGTTTCGAAGTGACGATTCTTCAAGGGAGCATCGGTGAGGGACCAAAGGCGTTCGGCGGGTTGCAACTCTGGGGAGTAGGGCGGCAAGAAGACGAGCTCGATGCCCGGTGGGCACTTTAACTGCGGGGTGGCATGCCACCCCGCACCATCCAAGACCAAGATGATCTCCCGGGTCTTTCCAGCCTGTGTGTCGAGGGCAAAGCGATCGAGCACAGCCTGGAAGGCCGCCGTATTGACCGTCGGCAACAACCAGTACTGGCTCTCTCCCGTCTGAGGACAGACGAACGCACTGATATAGAGCCATTCATACCGGTGTTGGACACGCACGGTCGGTGCTTTGCCTCGCTCGGACCATTGTTTGCCGACGAGGGGTTTCAATCCCACACGGTGTTCATCCATGCACCAGACTTCTACCGCTCGTCCAGTTGCTTCAGTACGCGCCGTAGCTGCTTGGACCACGGCTGGGAGGATTTTTTTTGGAACGCTTCCTGAGTGACCTGGTTGGCCTCGACATGTCGAGGCCGAGGGACCTGGAGGCTATATCCCACCGCATCCAAAAACTCATAACAGCGGCTCAGATGCACGTCCTTCTCCAATTCCTGCTTTACCCAGGACTGCACTCGTGCACCATTCCAGACACCGCCGCTGGCGGTGTCTGCACGAATCGTCCGCGCCAGGAGGAGCACTTCGGCGTCGCTGAGCAGGGTCGGTGCACCACTGTTCTGGTGTCGCTGATCTTTGAGCCCCGCCAGACCATGTTGGTGGTACGCGTCGATGATTTTGTCTGCACCTTGATACGAGTAGCCCGTGAGCTTCAGGGCTTCAGCAGCGCTTTTCCCTTCTGCCAGGAACGCGAGGAGGTGACTGCGTCGTCGTTCCACCGCGCAGCTACTCCGGCCGTAGATGCCCCAGAAGTCTTCGGCCGTGTGTTGGAAAGTAACCGTTCTGATCTCATTATTATAACTGATTATTCGGAATCCGTATCAGACGCCTGGGTCGTGATCTGGAACGCCTGCCCACCACACTGATCGGCTTTCATTTCCTTGCCGCTTGCGTTCTGTTCTCCAACAAACTTCGCCCACTTTTTGTATAGTGTTCTTGGCAGCTTCTAACTGTACTTCGGGGAAATTCAGGGACCACTGAATAAAGCTGTGCAGGCGCGATAAGATCGGCATTGAGGTGGCAGGGGCCCACCTCCGCTCGTATGGTAGGAACGGTGTTTCCTTTGAGGTCATCGGGCTGGGTCAAGCGCAACCATTGAAGGAAGGTCAGAGCCACCATGCACAGCACGGGGTGGTGATGGAGGCCCTGCCAGGAACGACCCTCAAAGTGTGTCAATGGCGCAGTAAAAGTGATCACTTCCGGCGGAATAATTTTGACCACTCCCCCTGTGTTCAACGGCGCTTCACCTCCTGACCCGTCTCGCCGATCCCCACCAGTGCGCTGGGGAACAACCCAGATTTCTTCTTCTCCCGCAGGCGATATGACTCCCCCTTGATGTTCAACACGTGGCTGTGGTGCAACAGTCGGTCCAGAATGGCGCTCGCCACTACCGGATCTCCCAGCACTTCGCCCCAATCAGCAAAGCCCTTGTTCGACGTCAGGATCACGCTGCCCCGCTCGTACCTCGCAGCGATCAAGCCGAACAGGGCATTCGCCGCCAGGCGGTCATATGGCCACACGCCAAATTCATCGATCACCAGCAGCTTCGGCTTCGCGTAGTACCGCAGTCGATATTCCAGC
>NZ_FWWU01000010.1:0-215207 GCF_900176165.1 Deinococcus hopiensis KR-140 | reverse complement strand
CCGCCAAAACCATGCCGAAGGTCACGTGTTCGCGCACCCGGTCCAACTCCTGAAAAGCCAACGCCCATTTGGTCTGTGGCTGCTGGTGTTCCACTGGAACACCAGCAGCTTGAAGACGCACCGGATCACTGGTCCACTCCTGCGGGAGGAAGAGTCGTAGGGCCAGGGAAGGTCAGGGAGACCAGACACTGACAGGACGTGATCTTGCCCACCTGTCCTGAATATTGACGGGCCACGCCCACAGACTTCGTTCCAAACTTGGTCAGGCAGATATCGTCAATGATCAGGACAGCGTCTTTGCCTCCAAGCATCTGCTGGGCCCGCTCAGCCAGCAGCGTTTCGAGGGGATGAGTCGTCCAGGGACTGTCGGTGATGAAGTGCTGAACGTGGTCTTCTTTCCCAGGAGCGACCACGGCAGTCAGAGGATGCATGCTTTTCCGCGACGCAGCGCTGCACAATCCTCGGACGTACAACGGTGCCCAAGTCCGTTGTGCTGTGTGGCGAAAGTGCGTTAGAAAGGGCGCAAACCAAGTGGGAAAGTGTCGGACCCAGGGCGACATAGCACCTGGCATAGCTGGAGGCCAGCATCGGTCATGCTGGCCTCCCTGGTCCTACTCTGGATTTCCCCGAAGTACAGCTAAGGTTGAGTGAAAATATAAAGTAACTGCTCACCAGGATGCTGGGCGACGTAGTGAGTAATTATGACATGAGCAACTTGCCTGCCGCTCTATGCTGACGCCAACTGCGCGAGTACGGTCTACCGAACGATAAAGAGAGCGAGAACGGGCCATAGATAGGCAAGGGCGAGTGGAATGGGCATTCCAAGAAGTCCCCATGCTACTCCACGCATCACACCCCAGAATAACGACCCCAGAAAAAAGGCCAGAAGTGCCGTTCCGGTCCACAGGATGAAAGCATAGGAGATGCCTGGGCTCCCATCTTCTTGCAACCACATGCAGTTAAAGAACGCCATCAGGAGGAGAACCATGCCCCCAGTGCCCAGAAGTTGTCTCCGTTGTCCCCGACTCAACCCGCCGTTGAGGCCCAGGGCCAACCAGAGGAGGTAGAGCCCAAAAGGGGTGAGGACTTCCCAGGCCATGACGGCAACATACGTTCCACCCACGCAGGTGGGAACGCCATGACAAATCCCCCTCTCCGCGCTGGCTTCGGCCGCTGGGGGGAGGGATAGTCAGGGCGGCGACACCATGGTCACCGTCCTTGGGTCTGTCCTCTACACGCGAGTTTGGTTCTGCCGCCCCACGAGCCATAAGCTGCCAAACACCAGCAGCGCTACGATGAAGCCCACCGCTACCGCCACCTGCACAAAACGCACCGTCTTCAGCTGAAGAGGATAGATGTTCTGCGCTTTCAAATACGTGTCACTCACGTACCGGGCTCCCTCAGCCGTGCGGCCCTCCAAAAAAGCACCTGGATCGTGGATGACCATCTGCTGCGGCGAGCCGATCAGCGTACCTGGCCCACTGTTCCCAAACAGGGTATTGGAGGTTACACTCACCGGGGCAACCAACTGCACCAGCTGCGCTCCACGGCCAAACCACCAGCCGACCAGGAGCGTGGCCAGCAGTGCCAATAGGCAGAGCAGCGCCAGCATTCCCAGAAAACGGTGAAAACGGACGAGCATCTGGAGATCAGCTGCCGCTGCTGGCAACGAACTTCAGGTTGATGGTCAGGGTGTCGTTGACCTGGCCGCCGATCCTGCTATTTTTGACCCCGTACTCACTCAATTTCACCGGGAAGCTGGTGGTGACGGCCAGCACGTCTCCCTTCAGGCCTGCCGCCGCAGTAGCGCTGCCCGCTGGGGTCAGCTTGACGGTGGCAGTGCTGGTGACGTTCTTGGTCACGCCATTCATCGTGAGGGTACCGGTCACCGTGTATTTATTACCGCTGATAGGTTTTACAGCGCTGGTTTTGAAGGTAACGGTGGGGGTCTTGACAAAGTTCAGCCAGTCAGCGCTCTTCATATGGGTGTCGCGCATACCGTTGCCCGTGGTGATGCTCGCTCCATCTACGCTCACCGTGCCGCTGCCACTTTTCGTCACGGCGTCGTAACGGAGCGTACCGCTCACTTGACTGGTGCGGCCCGTGAAGTTCTCGACGCTCGTTTGGCTCTCGACCGTCATCAGGTTGAGCTGGGTGGCTCTGGTGACGACGGTGTAGGTCACGGGGGTGGCGCCGGCGACAGGCAGGGCAAGCAAGCCAATTGGGATAAACCGCTTCATAACGTCCTCCAGAAGATGTGCAACTGAGCAGAAGAAGACGGTCAGGCGGGTGCCCGTGGGGTCTCCTTCGCCTCACAGTAGATAGGCTGGCTGTGCAGACCCTGTGCAGTGCAGTGCGGGGCGCACAGGGTCCGCACAGCCACGCGTGCTATGCCAGGTAATGTGAGCCTGCCCCTCTCCCTCCCCCGCCTGCTGATCGTCGAAGACGACCCAGGCATCCGGGATTACCTGCAGATGGGGCTGCGCTACGAAGGCTTCGAGGTGAGTACGGCGCCCACCGCAGGGGAAGGTCTCAGCCGCTACGCCGAAGAAGGCGCGGACCTCATTATTCTGGACGTGATGCTGCCCGGTCCCGACGGGTTTGCCTTCCTCCGCGACTTGCGCAGCCGGACCCCAGTCCCCGTGCTTATGCTTACGGCGCGCGACAGTGTAGAAGACCGCATCCGGGGGTTGGAGGGCGGCGCCGACGACTACCTCGTGAAGCCCTTTGCTTTCGGGGAGTTGGTGGCCCGCATCCGTACCGTACTGCGCCGCGCCCGCCCCGACATCGTGGAGCTGGCACGCTACGCCGACCTGGAACTCAACGCAGCCACCCGTGAAGCGTTCCGCGCTGGACGGCGGCTGGACCTACGCCCCACCACTTTCGATCTTCTGCTCTTTTTAACCCGTCACAGTGAACGCGTGCTCCCCAAGCAGATCATCCTGGACGCGGTGTGGGGTCAGGGCTTCTTAGGAAGCGATAATGTCGTTGAACTCTACGTGGGGTACGCGCGCCGAGCGCTGGGTGATCCGCCACTGCTGCATACGTTACGCGGTGCGGGTTACCTGTTGCAGGAGCGGCAGTGACTTTACATCGGTTGAGGCGTGCCCTGCTGAGACTGCCGCTGGAGCTGCGGCTCTTCTTGGCGCTGCTCACCACGATTCTGATCGTGACCACCAGCATGTACGGCCTGGTGCTGCTGCAAGCCCGCAATTATGCTGAAGATCAACTGAGGCAAACGCTGCAGCAGGAACTGACGCACCTGGGTCCACCAGGCAGTCCGTTGGGCCACCGTCTGCGGGCCGCTGCACAGCTGGGGGGCGGCTGGGGCGTATGGGTGACGCCGGGCGAGCCGCCTCAATTCACTGATGGTCTACAGCACCCTGGGCCGCCCCCAGCCGCGGTGGAACGGGCGCGCCAGGGGCTCCCGGCGGAGTACCGTACCCCGCACGCGCTGGTGCGGCTGCGTGCGGTACCGGGCGGTGTGGTGGGCTTGTCGGCCGATCTCGATAGCATCTCAGACTTCGTGCTGCGTTTGTGTCGGCTGAACCTGCTGATCGCAGCCGTACTGGTGACGCTGGCTTGCAGCGTTGGTGTGATCCTGATCCGGCTGGGGCTGCGCCCCCTGCGCCGCATCACCGCTCAGGCCAGGGGGCTTTCGGCCAGCCGACTGCACCAGCGCCTCGCCGTGCCGGAGAGCCATGACGACGTGCGGGCACTTGCGCAGAGCCTGAACGGGATGCTGGACCGGTTGGATCAATCGTTCAGTGATTTGCAAGCGGAGGAGGCGCGCACCCGTGCTTTCGCGGCCGACGCCTCTCATGAGCTGCGAACACCCCTTACAGCGTTGAGCGGTTACCTGGAAGTCCTTGCCCGCGCCCCGGAGAACCAGCAGATGCGGCTGGAACTGCTGCTCTCCGCGCGGCGTGAAGCGGACCGAGCGGGCCGACTGGTGGAGGACCTCTTGACCCTGACCCGCCTGGATTCCGGTGAGACGTTTCGCCCAGAACCGCTGGAAGTGCGTGGCTGGCTGGTTCAACTGGTCGGGCGGGTACAACCCATCATGCCGGAGCACCGGGTGGTGATCGAGGTGCAGGGCCTGACGCAGCTCTGGGTGCACGCCGATCCGTTGCGACTCGAGCAGGCGCTCTGGAACCTTTTGAGAAACGCGGCCCGACATGCGCCGCACGGCTCCACCATCTCGGTGCAAGCGGTACAACAACTCGATGCGGTGACCTTTGAAGTGCAGGATGAGGGGCCGGGCTTTACCTCAGAGGGACTGCAGCGCGGTTTTGAGCGTTTCTACCGCGCCCAGCGCGACCCGATTGGGGCAGGACTGGGGCTTGCCATTGTTCAGAGCATCGCTCAGGCGCACGGCGGCTCGGCAGGGTTGGGAAATCGGCCGAACGGTGGGGCTTGGGTGCGCTTCACAGCCCCAGCATGGCCTCGTAGGAGCCGGTTGTCCAGCGGACAGTAGTGGGGGGGTTGGACTGACCGGTTATAGGCTGGGACATTCTCGCAGAGTGCAGCTGGAGGACTTGGCGGCGCATGCACAGCGTGTCCGGCCTCCCTAAGCCCCAGGCACTCTGACAGCAGCGAAGTATTCTCCGCGCCCCTGTCGGGAAGCGGGCGAGATCACACCGGTGACTCGGCGGAATTCCCCAAGGTCCATCCGATACGTCATCTGGCCCTCTTCAGCGGAGGGCCAGATCTGGTACACGTAAGGCGAATGCTTCATCACCCTTTTGCCAGCACCCACGTTACTGTTGAGCCCGTCACTTCAGACAACTGGAGAGCAGTCGTAGCGCTTCAGGTCAAAGCTGACCAGCGGGACTTTGTAAACCCACCCGTGTTCAACCTTGTTCTTTGCCGGTATAGCCCCATTGGCTGGTCACCGCTGGCAGTTCGGGCCGAGGGGCAAATCATTGGTTTTCTGATGTGGGCCATTGACCCTGAGGATGACAGTTGCTGGCTGGGTGGTGTGATGGTCGATGGCACCTTCCAGGGCCGTGGGTACGGCAAACAAGCCGTGGAGGCGGCTCTCGCAGCGATTGGGCAACAGCATGGACACCGCCGCTTCGCCTTGTCGTATCACCCGAGCAACACGGTGGCGCGCAGTTTGTACCTGGGGTTGGGATTCCAGGAGACAGGAGAAATGGAAGACGAAGAAGTGGTGGCCCGGTGGACAACAATGCAGTCGTCCATGTGAAGGTTGAATGCTGCACTCTAAAGTACGTTTGAAGACTCTGTCTCCTGGCGAGGAAAATCAGGGGAAGTCTACACTGGGACAGTACTTTCTTGTTTTAAATCTCGACATATGGGTTTCTTGCTCAATCTGAGAGCGTGCCGCCCACTGATACCCCTATTTAGCTCTAAAGACGCCAGGGAACGTTTTGCTGCCATGTCGTTTCGGCTCGAGAGCAGCCCGGTTTTCTTGCTGACGGATTTTTTCAGGCGCGCTTTGGCTGTAACTCGGGTAATTATTCGGCACGTAAGCAGACCGCATTCTGAATAATTACCTTGAAATTTAAGATGTGCAACCAATACACAAAATTTTACCAGAATTAATAGTATGCATATCCCACCTTTGTATGTAAGTGGCTAGCGGGAGAAGAAAGGGTCATATGGCGACGCCCCAGGCGGCCCCTCGAAGATTGGCTTTGGAAGTGTGATGTCGGTGTGGGAGGTCGTGGTATTTGAGCTTGCGCCACTGTCTCTCCATCGGGTTGAGTTCTGGGCTGTAGGGCGGAAGATAAGCGACGACCAGGCCCTGTTCTTTCCACCGCTGTCGATGTTGTCCCACCTCGGCACTGGTGTGAATGCTCGCTTGGTCCATCAGGAGCACCGTGGGGTAGGCCGCGCCCGGCCCGCTGGGCCAGAATATCCACAAAAGCGACGGTATCGGCAGCTTTGGTGTTGCCTTGGATCTCACGGTAGAGGACTTTGCCACTGGCAAAGTCCACACAGCCCATGAGGTTCAGACGCGCCGTAATACCGCGAGCCTTGCTCGTGGGCACTTCCATCGGACAGCCGATAGGCCGCCAAGTGTAGGTATGGGGTTGGGTCAGCCAGAGTGCGGCTTCACCGAGAAAGAGCAAGCGGTTCAGGTCGTTCAGCGCCCCTTTTTTACCGCCTCGAGGTCGTCTCGGAACGCTGCTTTCTGTTCGGGGTCCACTTGCCCAGCGACGACATATCGGGTCCGTTGCCAGCTCATCCCTGCTGCACGCCATTGGTCGCGCAAGGCGGTTCGACCGATGGTGACATCATACTTCTGGGCGATGTACTCGGCCAGGGTTCGTGAGTTCCAAGTCCGCTCGCCGCTCGCCAGTTGTGCCCGTATATCCGCCAGAATCCCTGGGGTCAAGCGGCTTTGTTGCCCTGGCTGGACGCGCTCTTTGAGCGCGTCCAGACCCCCTTGCTGGTAGAGCCGGCTTACACTGAGCAGGCCAAGGTCTTCGATCTGGAGCGCCGAGAGGCCCTGGTGGGCGTGCCATAGGGCGAGATACCTTTTCCGTTCGCAGGGCAACGAGGTCGAAGCCCACATCAAGCGCCGGAGCACTGTCACATCTTCAGGTCAGAGGGGGCAAGACGTCTGATGTCCCATTCTCCTCCCGCTCGCTACTTAGTCATGCTTGTATGTTGGATTCGGGACTGAGACTCGGCAGATCGCTTTCGTGCGAGGTCGAAAAGACCGTTACTCAGCTTTGATCGCCGGGTCACACCCGTTCCGCCTTCGACGCCGAACAATTGCTTGAACCCTGGAGTTCGCATGAGCAAGCCTGGCGATGGCCGGAACCTGTCCCACCTGACCGTGATGGAGGTGGATGCGTATGCCAGAACAGATGTTTGTCGGCATTGATGTCTCGAAAGCCCGCCTGGATGTGGCCGTGCTCCCCAGCGGTGAAATCTTCGCCGTAGAGAATACCGCTGCTGGACTCACCGAACTCCTGATTCGCCTTTCTGAAGTTCAGCCCCACCTGGTCGTCCTCGAAGCGACCGGCGGCCTGGAACAGGCTGCGATGTTGGCCCTGCATGATGCTGGATTGGCCGTGACGGTCTTGAATCCACGGCAGGTCCGTCATTTCTGTCGCGCGTTGGGCAAGCATGCGAAAACAGACCGAATGGATGCCGTGCTTTTGGCCAAGTTCGCTCAGACGCTGCAACCCCAAGCCCAAGTCCCCGGAGATGCCCCGCAACGTGCGCTTGAGGCGTTGCTCGCCCGTCGTCGTCAGATGGTCGATCTCCTGACCATGGAGCGCAACCGACTGCACAGCAGTCGGGATTCATATGTACAGCGTGATGTCCAAGAGGTCATCCAGTATCTCGAAGGGCGCCGAGAACAGCTGGATCAGGCTCTCCAGGAGGCCATTCTGAACAGTCCGAAGTTCCAGGGGACATACGCGCTGTTGACTTCAACCCCGGGGGTCGGTCCGGTCGTGGCCCTGACGTTGCTCGCCCAACTCCCGGAGTTGGGCTCGCTCTCGAGGCAGAAAGTTGCCAACCTGGTTGGGGTCGCCCCTCTGAACTGGGACAGTGGCAAATCAAGAGGTCACCGCTGTATCTGGGGTGGACGCGCTGAGGTGCGCCAAGTGCTGTATATGGCGGCTGTGACCGCTGTACGTTGGAATCCAACCTTGAAGACAGTGTTTAATCATTTGATTCAGAAGGGCAAACCGAAGAAGGTCGCGTTGGTCGCATGTATGCGCAAATTGCTCGTCTACCTCAATGCCATGGTGCGTGATCAGACCCCGTGGCATGCTCCATCCGCTGCCTAACCCATGCCTCCATGACCGCTTGCCTCCTTCTCAACCGAGGGGGTGGGCGTGCGTTGTACCGGCACGTTTTGTGTGTCGGTGCAACCACCGCTCATCCCCTCGGCCCTTACTCCCTTGACGACCAACACAATTGCTGAGTAGTTACCTCTTTTTGACTCATGCTCCAGGTGTATTCGTGCCCCTCGCCAACCGCGCGTTCTTGAAGGACGCACCTGAGCAAAGGCTGACTCGCTGGAGCTCTAAGCGGAGTGCGGCAGAAGCCGGCATCGACTGAGCAGGTGGGCCGCACGAGTGAAGAACTCTCGCTCGGCTTCATTCCATGCTCCGTATGTTGCTGATCTGCGCACCTCGAGGAGAAGCACACTTCCATCACTAAGGGGTATGGCCTCTGCACCGACCACTTCCTCCCCTGTGTCCTTTTCTGATTCCACCTGACTCCAGTGCTCGCCGATGAGTTCTGCTCCGCTGTTCTGAGGAGCGCGGGCGTTGTACACCACCGTCACCTCCATCTGATTCAGGTGGCTCACCTGGCAGGAGGAGGCGTGCAGGAACGCCAGGCACCGCTCACCTGTAATTGCTACAGCGTCCTTAAGAGAAGTCGCGGCCAGGAGGTGTTCAGAGAGTTGCAGAAGCAGGGGTAATGCTGAGGAGACTGCCGAAGCGCTTTGAATCGAGGTGGATTGCAGTGCGAGTTTTGGACAAGGCAGATTGCTCCCCATATGGCGGGGACAAATGTGGCCCCGCTGTTTGATGCCCTCGGCGAGTTCCTCTGTTTCCCGCATTGGGCTGTCACCCAAATCGTGCTGCAGGAAGCGTTTGAACTGACGGTAGTGCGCGACAGCTCCGTAGGAATCCCCCGTCGCGGCCATACAGCACATGAGGTCACGGTGCAATTGCTCATCAAGAAAGGGGTCAACTCGCAGCGCCTCTTTCAGCTGAGTGATGGCAGGGGTGCACTCCGCACTGTCGCAATGCAGGGCGGTGAGTTCGAGCAGGACTTGCACGTACTGTTGCCGGAAGTGTTCGCGCGTGTGGTCCGTCCAGCTGTGATGCATGTCCGGCAGGAAATCACCCCGGTATTGCGCAGCGGCATGCTGAAGCGCCGCCTTCTTGAGTGCGGGCTGGGCAGTGATCCGCGCACGGTGAACGCTGGTTAGAAAGGTTCCCAGGTCCGATTTGGAGACGATATCCGGATGCAAGTGGTATCGACCGTCGTGTTCCTGAATAACGGTGAGCCCCTTGAACAGGCTTTTGAGTCGGTGTAAGGTGACGCGGAGTCGGTTGAGAGCTGCGGCGTCTTCGTCCGCACCCCACACGTCTTGGATGATCTGCTGTCTTGTACGGCCTTCAGGAGCGCAGAGGAGATAGTAGAAGAGGTCATGGACTTGTCCGTCGGAAGTCAGCAGACGGGCACCATGACGTTGCACGTATCCGTGCCCGGTGCCGAGGGTAGAAATAGAGAGGGTAGCCGTCACGTTCGCCTCCTCAAGCGTAGGCGTACTCTCTCATCTTAATACTTTCTAAATTCTTTCATCATATCTAAAGGTCCTGAATGAGGAATATTAAAGCTTGATGGCGAGCTCGGAGGGCCCTGAACTGTGTGCCTGGGCACAACGAGGGCACCAAAAGTAGAGATCATCGGGGAATAGGTCACGGTTTTGGCTGGGAGTCGTGTGGAACGCAAAAAAGGTGCGATCGACAGGCGAGCCATGGTCCATCCTCGCTCCCTCCACCCGAAAGGCAAACCCAACGCGGATGTCTGCGTCGGGGAGCTAAAGAACGCCCCGAAGGCATGGAATGAGTGCTGAAAACAGGAGCGTAGTGGGCAGAATTTCCTCGCCCCGATTATCCACCTGGAGCATTTGTCCGAGTAGAGACGTGAGGGGCGCCCTTTCACTCACGTCTCCACTCTCCTCAATGCGCATTCAAGTTCATCTGCTGGGCTGAGTCAAAAAGAAGTCTCCTTCTTGACAAGTGCTCTAGAGTCTGGGCTTCATACGTTTGAATGCGTTTCGCCGTCAAGAAAAATCCCCTCTCTTCAGTATCCTATCGCAGCGCCTTCGCGGTGTCCTGGGAAATGTGCAAGAGACGGAACGCGCGTCAAAGATTAAGGTCTTGTACTAAGTGCACAGCTTATACCGCGCCATTGCCAAATTGGACTGGCCCTCGCTCAGTACCAAATACATGAACAGCTTCTTATCCGGTACGACGGACAGAATGCGATACTGCTCCTCCAGGCCAATGAGAATGTCCTCGATCCCGCCTGGAATGCCGAGCATCTCTATCGTGCGCATCAAGGCCCGCATCACTTCCGTATTCCCGGGGATGGCCATCTCTAAATCGGCGCCACCGCTGCCCAGACTCCCTAAGGCCGTCCCGCTCCCGTAGTGCAGCAGGGTGGCCGCCACCGCTCCATCAATCGTTCCGAGGGCTGAATCCAATGTGTCTCTGACGTTCTCCACGTTGTGCTTCTGTACAGCCACAGAGGAAAAATCATCTGTAGAAAGTAGGGGAGGCGCGGGGAACGGCGTGGTGGGCACGGCCCCCTGCGCGTGGCCCTTGTCAAGGATGAAGTCGTCCAGGCGGAGCGCCCCGGAGTGCTGGCCCTCGTCTCTGCGCTTCATGGCTTCCATCAGCAGGGACGTGAGGGGTTGACCGATCACGTCATGCTCGTTGCGGTAGGAACGCTCGATGGTCACCGCGGTGTCCTGCCAGTTCAGAATCTCGAACACGGCCGCTTCCCCGTACTGTTGTTGCCGGTGGACGTAGGCGTCCACCAGGCGGCCCTGCTTGAGGTGCAGCCGCCCCCAGTCGTGCTCAGACTGCACGCGAATCGCCAGGCTCCTGGCCTCCCACTCCATCATCTGCAGGAAACTGGGCAGCGACAGACCCCGCAGTGAACCGTGGCTGAGCGTGGTCACCTCGTGGGCAACCGCGGCGCACAGCGGCCCGGGATGGGGCGAGGCGAGGGGCATATCCCCATACCGGGAGAACAGCGGCTGCACGTCCTCGCGCGTGCAGGAGGTGCTCAGCAGGAAAAAGGTCTGCGGCCACACCTCCCGGGCGTACTCGAACAGCGGGTGGATCTCCGGAACAGGCGCCTCCACCTGCAGCACAACCAGATCGGGTGCCTGGGGGAGCCCCAACCCGATGGCGTCCTCCGGGCCGGCGGTGGGGTCGACTTTGATTCACCTCACGCTGCTGATGCACGTCGTCCCCTTCGCTGGTCCATGGTGATTTGCCCGCATGACCCCCGCCAGGAATGGCTCCGTCCCGCACCGGCAGGCGGAATGGGACCCGCCCAACACGGGTGGTTGAGGCGAAGCGGGGCCTGAAGTGAAGCCGAGGCGCCGTTGGTTTAGACCGTGAGGTTGTCGGCGAGGGCGCGGAGTTTGAAACGGGCCATCGCCAGGTTGGCCTGATCCTTGTTCAGCACCAGGTACATGAACAGCTTCTGACTCGGCAGGATAAACAGGATGTGGTACTGCTTGTCCAGCGTGATGAGGATGTCCTCGATGGACCCCGTAATGCCGAGCATCTCCATCGTGCGCATCTTGGCCCGCACGACTTCCGTGTTGCCCGCGGCGGCGATCTCCAGGTTGACACCGCTTCCCAGGGTGCCCAGGGCCATTCCACTGCTGTAGTCGACCAGGGCGGTCGCGATGGCCCCATCAATGGTGCGGAGGGCGGCGTCGAGTGTGTCTTTGACGTTGGTCATGGTGATCTCCTCAGGGAATGCAGCAGGCTCGGCCTCTGCGAAAAGGGGCGGGCGACGGTACTTCTCGGTTCCTCTGTGACTGCGGTTGTGCTTGAACAGAGACTGACAGGCCCCCATTACTTGAGCATTACACCTGGAAAGTGCGTCTGGCACTGCAAAAAGGCGTTCAAGACGAAGCGCTGTGCGCATGGTGGTTAACGCCTCAAGCGTGCACCTCCCCGATGTCGGTCATGGTTGTTTTCAGGAGGTGTTGGGCACGTACAGCCGTACGCCCTGCATCAAAGAGCGGAAGGCTGATCTGCTGAATGAAGTACCCCTGACGGACGGTTCTGCTCGGTGAACAGGCCGACCGAACATTCCCACCACCCCACACGACGACAGGAACGTCAGCAGCGGGGTTTCTCGGTCACGGCACCGGGCGCAACGTTTTATCACCTCCATGCCCGCATCGCCAATCTTCACCACCCGGCTCACTCCACCCTTCCTGCACGCCACGGCCGGCACCATCGACAAGCCGCCTGCCTTCCCACAGCCCCTCTGCCTTCTGAAGTCCAACCGAGGAAAGGTGATCTTGGACTTTGCTCCAGGCTTTCAGTCACCCACCGCGGTCAGGTGGCCTATTCCGTTGCGGTGACGGGCCAGCCCTTTCCCGCTTCTGCTGGGCGGCCAAAGAAGAAGCCCTGGCCATCCACGCAGCCCAATTCGCGTAACAGCCGCCACTCTTCTTTCGTCTCGATGCCTTCTGCAACCGTGCCCAGACCCAGGTGTTGCGCCAGCGCAACGATGGCCTTCACCACACCCAGGGCGCTTTCTACGCCGGACACTTGCTGGACGAAGGAACGGTCGATCTTCAAGACATTCAGCGGAAGGCGCTGAAGGTAGCTCAGACTGGAGTGCCCAGTTCCAAAATCATCGACGGCCAGCCTGACGCCCAAGGCGCGTAGGGCTGTCATTCGCGCGCTGGACTCCTGGATGTCTTGCATCACCACACTCTCCGTGAGTTCAAGTTCCAGCTGTTCAGGCTCAAGGCCACTGTCGTGCAGGCAAGCCGCCACAATGGAGACGAAGTCCGGCCGTTCAAATTGCAGGGCGGACACGTTCACGGCGATGCGGAGCGTCGCTCGGCTGGCGGCTGTCCACCTGACGGCTTGCCTACAGGCTTGTCGGAGCACCCACTCGCCCAGGGGAACGATCAGGCCCGTTTCCTCAGCCAATGGAATGAACTGTGCTGGGGAAACCATGCCCAGCTGTGGATGTCGCCAGCGGAGGAGCGCTTCTGCGCCCACCACCTGTCCTGCGGAAAGGTTGACTTGCGGCTGGTAGTGCAGTTCAAGTTCTTGGTTCTCAACGGCGTGGCGGAGGTCACTCGCGAGTTGCAGGCGCTCGAGCGTCCTCCGGTTCATTTCCTGCTCGAAGACGGCGTACCCCAACTTCCTGCTTTTTGCGCGGTACATGGCCAGATCCGCGTGACGCCGTAAGGAACTCGCGTCTCGTCCAGCTTGTGGAGAGACGCTGATGCCGACGGAGGCAGCAACGTACAGTTCGCGGCCATGCAACGCAAACGGCCGGCGGAGGACCCCCAGAACCTGCTGCGCCATGTCCACCGCTGCGCTTTGAGGTGTACCGGGCAGGACCAGGGAGAACTCATCCCCACCGGCGCGCGCGAGCAGGTCTCCTTCTCGGCAGCAAGTGCTCAACCTTCGGGCCACTTCAATGAGGACGTCGTCCCCCACCGTGTGTCCCAGGGTGTCGTTGATCGCTTTGAAATCATCGATGTCGACGAACAGCAGCGCCACGTCTCCCCCCCCGTCTTCCGCTTGCCGTAGGGCGTGGTCGAGGTACTCTGCCGCCAACGCCCGGTTCGGGAGCTGCGTGAGCGGGTCGTGCTGCGCCTGATGCGTGAGCTGCTGGTGAAGTCGGCGCTGCTCAATGGCAAGAGCCGTCAAGTGGCGGGCTTTTTCCATAAGCTCAATGTCTTTGGCCTGGATCTGCTTCGGTTGGCGCGCGTAGAGCGCAAAGGTTCCCAGCACTTCACCCGCGCCGTCGAGAATGGGCAGGGAGGCACAGGAATGGAGGCCACACAGGGCCGCAAGGGCGCGGAAGTTTTGCGTGGCCGGATGCGTGGCAACGTCATCAATCACCACGAGTTGCCGGGTGAACGCTGCGGTTCCGCAGACACCACTGTTCAAACCGACCCGCAGACCCTCCACGGCTTGCGTGAATACCGGGGGAAGGGTTGGACTGGCGCCCGTGTATAAGCGTCCGTCCCGGAGGAGCAGGACCGAGCACAGGGTACCCGGACGCTGCCGCTCAACCATGAGCGAAACCTCCGTCAGAATATCTGGGAGCGGCGCACCTTCCACCGTCATTTGCAGGATGCGAAGCCGGTCGCGTTCCAGCTGCTCGTGGACCTTTCGAGCAGTGATGTCCTGAATCACGACCGATAATCCCTGCGCTGAGGGGTACAGGTTAATCTCCCCCCACACCTGTAATGGGGGATACCAGGTCTCAAACGAGAAAGGTCGCTGCGTCTGAACCGCTTCACGGTACCGCTCTTCAATATCGGTGCCGACAGATTCCGGAAAGACCGTCCATTTGACTTGCCCGAGCAACTCCTGCGCGGGCCGAGCGAGCAGCGTGGCAGCGCGGTCATTCACGTAGGTGAAGCGCCAGGAGGAATCCAGGGAGTAGAAGGCGTCCGTGATGCTTTCGAGGAGGACAGCTTTCTCCTGACTGTGTTGTGCCAGGGCTTCCTGACTCTGCCGAATGAGCGTCACGTCCCGGGCAATGAGCATGTATCCGCGCACGTCAAAGTCATCAAGCAGATTGACCAGCGTCCCTTCCAGCCAGCGCCATGACCCGTCGGCATGCCGGACCCGGTGGGGGCTGAGGACGCTGGCTTCTCCGAACGATGATGCGTGACGCAGGGCTTTTTCAACGAGGGGACGGTCGTCCGGGTGGATCAGGTCAAAGGCGCGAACAGGAGGCGCGGACGGTGCGCAGGCGTAACCAAGCTGCTGGGTGGATGGACTGGCGTAAATCAACCCGCCGTGAGGATCAAAGACCACCACGATGTCACGAATAAATCTCGTGAGGATTTTGCAGCATCGCGGGGGTGGGAACGTCCGCCTGGGAAGTCAGGGGCATGTCCATAGGTTCAATCATGCACCACAGGGAGGGCGTCCGACCTTCTCAAAACGGTGAGGGAGGAACCCAGCACGCCCTCCGTCCTGCGCCGGTGGTGCCCAGCCGCGTCAGAGTATGCTGGCTTCACCTTTGCCCTGCCTATGACGGACCCTGCCTCCCCTCTGCGCTCTCCGCTCCTGACCCGGTTGCGGCTCCCGCTGTCGCGGCGGCCGGGGCCTCCTCAGGCTGTGTGAGGCCGGGGTGGAGAAACCGCACCTCGCGCGGAGCAGGTCCTGGCCGAACTCGGGTGCCGGACCCGCTCCATTGCGGCGTCGGTCCCAGACGCGGCCCTGGCCCAGCTGCTGAACGGCGGCAAGCGCCCCCCTGGGTGCGCGGCGTGATGAAGCGGGTCCGTGCGGGGGGGACGCTGTCTCCCCCGCTCCACAGGCGCTGGTCACCTCGCCTTTGAGCACGGCTTCAGGGTAATGCGGGGGGTTCCAGGGGGCGCACGTTGAGCAGGAGCCGGAGTGAGGGTTGCGTCCCCGCAGCACACCGGGAAACGGGGAACACCGCTCTCCAGGTGCTGCAGCCCGGATGAATCGCCTCTGGTCAGGCAGGTCTCTGGCAGGGGCCTGCCGACTTCACCCGGTGGGTTCTCTGGGGGGATAAACGGCGTGTACGGACAACCCGTACGGCCCACGTCCGCCAAAGGAATGAGGAGGTCGTCCTGGGCAGGCCGAGCGGTGCGGGCGTGTCAGTGGCGGGCGCGCACGGCGGCGACAATCAGGCAGGCCAGGCTGGCAAGAACACTCACGGCGAGGAGGGGAGCAGTGCGCAGGAGTGCAGCCAGGGGGAGTATGAGAGGAGAGGTGTACGCGCTCTGGTTAAGGGCAATGAAGCCTGCAGCGCTGAGGAGGGCAATGAGGATGAGGATGAGGACCCAGGGGGAGCGAACGTGGGGGTCCTGGAGGCTATACCCGGTGACCGCGAGGGTGGCGCTGAGGCTGGCGCAGAGGAGAACGAGGGCAATGTCGGAGAGCAAGGACGTCAAGTTCATAGGCACTCCTGTGGGGCGAGGCGAATTGCGGATGGCTGCCTCTGCCTGATTGAAGGCGAAATGGGGAAGCGATGGTGCTGGGTTTGCTCAACGTCCTTAGAGCATTTGTCAAAAAGGAGACTTTTTTCTGACCGGGTCCGGCGGGTGAACTTGAAGGCGCATGGGGAGACTGGGGCGCCGTGAGGGGTGCCCTTCCACGCGCGGCGCCCCAGTCGGACAACTGCGCCAGGGCTCTGAACGCAGCTGAAGAAGGTCCCTGAAAAAGCAAGGTGAAGCCCCCACGCTATGTCCCATCCGTGGAGGCTTCACCTTGCTTTTTCTTGTCAAGCTCTGGAGGCTTTACTTGCGCCAGACCGCGACGGTCACGCTCCCACAGGTATACGAGGAGGTCCGCTTGAAACCTTGCTGCGTCAGGGCGGCGTGACGTTCCGCCGCCACCGTGGCCGTCATCCCGTGATACGTCGCAAAATCACCTTGCTTGGGCACCCAGGTGGAGTTGTACGTTGCTCCGTTCGATGTACAAGTGATCAGGTTCGGCATCATGCCTGAATCTGCCAAGTGCTCCGCCAGACGCTGGTAGTCCTCACCTTTGATCCCGTTGAACGTCAGGTTCCCTGCCGGGCGTGCAGGCCAGATCAGAATGGACGATTCCGGCAGTGCATTCCCGGCCAGTGGCGTCCAAGGCCCATTCAAGCTCACTTTGCCTCCTGTAAAGGGGGTGGTGAGCCCGCGATCGAAGGCCATGGGCACGGGCTTGCCGCCCTTCTCCATATGAACGTGCAGGTGCGGGCCACTTTCAGATGAACCCGAGTTGCCCACACGACCCAGGAACTGCCCCGCGCTGATCCGCGCGCCGTTGGTCACCCGTGCCTCAGGCTCGATGTCGGGGCTTCCACCTTTCCCGCTGTTTCCCGTGAACAAGGGGGCGTTGTGGGGGCAGATATTTGCGGGAATGCTACCGGGTTGTGCATGTGCGTACAGGGCGTACGTACCGTCGTCCTGCAGGATCCAGAGGTGGTTGCCTCCGCCGGCGAACTTGAAGCCGGGCTTGTACTGCGGGTGCAGGCTGCCGGGGATGTTCTCGGGAGCGTTTCTCCAGCAGGCCACGACGGTTCCGGAGGCCATGGCGTAAAAGGGTTTGCCGTAGACCACCCAGCTGTTGAGGTCCTTGGGGTTGGTGGCGTCAGGTTTGAAGGCAGACCACTGGGTATCGGTGATGTACCGCCGAGCGCCGATGTCTTTGCCTTCGGCCTGAACACCGCCCGTGTGGACGAAGGTCAAGTAGCGTTCGTTTCCGGCGAGGTCGTCTCCGCGAACGGGGAGGACGGCGGCGGAAGCGGAGAGGGAGAGGGCAACGCTCGTTGCGAGGGTACCGATCAGCAGTCTGGTCTTGGTGTTCATGGTGTTCTCCTGGGGTGATTTGAAGGTGGAGGGGCGTGGCGTGGAAGTTGGAATGGCGGAAGTGTTCTCCCCTTGGGGTTGTGGCGGTGTGCTGCCTTCCCTTCTGCCTGAGAGAAGAGTAGGAAAGTGGCCGTGAACGACCGATGAACGGGAATGATCCGCATGGAGATTCCCAGGAGATGGCTGGCTCTGATACGGGTTCCGGTTCATCCATCATGAAATTACGGGCCAGCCCGAGCGGACGTGCAACGCTGCGCCGCAGAGGGGGCAGGAAAACCGGTGACACAGAGGCGTGGAATCACCGGAGCCCAGGGGACGGAACGGATAATCTCCAAACCGTAGGACTGTCCGTCTTAAAGGACGCTGCCTGGGGGATGCGAAAGTCTCCTCAGCAGGCGCTTGGGCATGTTGGGGACGGTGACGCCAAGCTCGTTTCTTCCGGGTGCAGCGGACCGCGCCGCATTCTGGAAAGCAGTGGCTGAACGGGTCCACTCGGACCATGTGCTCCTAACCTGACCCGGACTCGGGAATAAGCCGGCACATCCGGATGTGCGCGCTATGGAGGAGCCCGCTACGGTGGTGCTGCGTCACATGACGCAACTGGTCAACAGCCCAGTCCATGGGCGGGTTCGCGGCACTCAAAGTGGCGCTGGCGGCCTCATGAAGGTCAAACGGCCCGTGCTGCCCGCAACCTCGGGCGGTGTGCCTGTGGCCCATCTCGGCGGTTGAGCTTGGCCGTCGGCGTACTACCGCACGTATCCAGACGCGGCGCCGTGAATAAGCACGGTGAATAAGGACTTGTCGGCGCAACTTCCGCTCATCGTCGCGCCGACCCTCCTGCTTTGGGGGAGCACGACCCGATCAGTCCCGTCGCTGTTGGGGAGCGGTTGAGGGCCCGGTTGACCAACACCTCTCTGTCTGGAGCTGACCATGACCTTGCATCATATTGAGCTGGCAGCGACGTTGATCAAGCAGCATTGTGTGGAGAGCGTGGCCAATGAGGACGACACGCATCGTTTCCGTACCCCTTCACGACGGGGGTGGCCCTGATAAGGAGGGTTACGCGTGGTGTTACCGGGCTTGCTTGTGGGAGACGACGAGAGCTGACACAGGGCACTCGGGTTTGCAGTTGATTCAGGAGTGACGTCACTTCACCTGCAGAATGCAGCAGTGAGGCGGAAAGACCTTCTCTACATCCCAGGACGCAGTCAGAGCTCTCCTTCCACTTCAGCCATAGGGCCATCCCCCACGTACCCCGAGCGCTTATTGATATCGTCATGGGTCTGCATCTGCTGTGGTGCTTGACGTTTGTGTGCCACCCCAATCTCTTGTGACCCAATGGGGAATTGCCAGAAAAGCGGTCCTGCAGTCACCCAGTCTGGCCATCAGGGTAATGAGCAAAAAAGCATTTCTGGCGTTTGACCTGAAGGACCTAGTGAGACTCTCCGCCATGCCGTCAAAAATGCGTGTGGCGTGATTGACTTTGGGCGTGATGAAAAACACTGGCCTTTCCCCGATATGTACAGCATCCTCATCGGTATGTAAATCAAGAGGGTAAAAGTTCAAAGATAGTTGACTGGGGCACAGGCAAAAAACCTTCGCCCTCAAGACTTTATACAATCACTTGTGTTGGTGCTGGCTTAAAATTATTCACGAGTAGGAATGAATTTTTACGAAGATTTGGTCATCAATCGTTGCTGTTAAGCACGAGAGTGAATTTTATGTCCAACAGCCATGTCGTCTTAAGTAAAGGAAAAGGAAGAGCCTTATGCAAATAAAACTTCAGTACTCTGGCGAATTCGCCAGAGTACTGGTCTCTGTACTGAAAAAGGGCTTTGTCGGGCAGTGCAGGCAAGGAGGCGCGTTGCCTCACCCGCCTTCATGACTGTTCCCGCTCGAGAAGAGCAGCGTTGGTCACGAACTGTCCGCGCCGGTACGCCACAACCAGCAACGCTACGCTGGCCATCGCAAACACCACCAGGGTGACTACGGACGCCTCAACGCCGTATGCCCCGCCGGACAGCCAATCAGGACCGCTGAGGTGGCCCTGCAAGAACCCCCTGGCTGGATGACCCGAGGTGGGCACCGAGAAGATGGCGTCAGACATGGTATTCCAGGCGAAGTGCATCCCGACAGCCAGCCACAGGCGCCGCGTGACCATGTACGCCGCGCTGAACGTCAAGCCAGCAACGATGGTTGCAGCGATCGCGACGGGTCCGGCATGGGCGTTAGGAAGGTGGGCCAGTCCAAACAGGAGGGCCGAAACGGGGAGCGCCGCCCAACTGCCGAGCGCCCGCTCGAGATTCCGGAAGAGGACGCCGCGGAACAAGATCTCCTCAAACAGTGCCACCAGGACCATGCCAGACAGGGGGGCGAGCATCGCGGTCACACCACTATTTCCCGTAATCTGATATGCCCCAGCGGCCGTCAGTATCCCCATGACGGTGAGGAACAGGCCGCCGCCGACCAGAGCCCCCGCGCCTACCTCGGGGCCTGCGTACGCTCTGGAGAAAGCGTGCATGGGACGTTGCTCAGCCCAGCGCATATAGAGGCGGTACCCGGCGACGCAGAGCAAGGCTGCCAGGAGAGATGGCCAGGAAGCACGCAAGGGCTGGGGAATGAAGTGCTGGGCGAGGAACATGGTCAGAACGACAGGAAGGGTGACGGTCAGGGCACCCAGCAGGATGCGCAGGAGCGAGAAGCGGCGCCACGTATTGCGAACTGCGGGCGTGGCGGTGGGTGAAACAGTCAAGGTCTGCATGGTGCCTCCATAGGTGTTCGGGGAATGGGAATGAATAAAGCGATCGGTACGTCTTTGGCCCGTGACGTCCCCCTGCGACTTCCGGAGAAGGAAGCGGCAGAGCCCTGGGTACGCGGGACCACCGCGACCGCTCGGGAGACCGTGTTGAAAGAGGCTGACAGCCGGAGGAGGCCGGAAAGCGCGGACAGAAGCCAAAAAGGCCTACTTCAAAACCGCTCCGCAGAGGCGCAGGGTGAACTGCGAAGGTGACCAGACGATGAGGCGAGACCACCGCGACAAGGGGCGGTATTCCCGCAAGAGCCGGTGGGCCGCGGCTTCTTTCAGTCGGGCGGCATGCTGACGTGCGTCGTACGTGAGGCTCAAGGGCACCTCAGGTTGTGGGGTGACGTGCATCTGCCGCAGTGGAGCGTAGGCGGTGGTCATGCACGGAGTATGGAGAATTCAAAATTCAGTTAAAACCTGTATTTTTGAAAACTTTACCACGGGCTGCTGGCCCCTCCTCTGACTTCAGCAGCTGAATATCCTGCTCTAAAACTGTTGCCGACCGTCTCACACGGTGCGGGGATCATCCCCTATATCCGCTCTGGTAATTCCACACCTCTGCGTCACCGTTGTTCCTGCTCGCTTCACTGCGCCAGATGCACGTCCGCGCAGCTTGACCCGTTATCCCATCACGGCTGAACCGGAATCCCGATCAAGCCACGGCCGGGCAAGACAGGGCGCATGGCCCACCTCCCATCTGGGCGAGATAGATCGGCCGGGTCCTCTGCTGCGGCTGTTTCTCTACAAAAGACTCAAAGTTCAGACTTCAATTGAACTTTGAAGATTGCATAATTCAGGTATGACTGCTCCCTCCCCCACCCCGTTCCAGGTGAAGACGCTCGCACAGGCCGAAGCCCTGCTGGACTTCGCCTATGGCGCACGCCTGTTGGAGAAGTTTATGGAACCAAGCACCTCCAGCCAGGCGGCGCATGCCCTGGCAGAACCCGCCAACCGGGTTGCGTACCACGTCCGCAAACTCACGGAGGCGGGTCTTCTGCGCGTCGCTGGACGTCAAGGAAAACGCGTCCTGTACCAGGTGACTGCCCAGACGTTCCACGTTCCACGCGCCCTCGTCCAGCTGGATGAGCCTCTCACGCTGATTGAACCTGCCATGCGAGACATCACGACCGCCTATGCACACGCCATCCTGGAGTGGCAGACGCGGAATGCGGCAGACACCCTCGCTGGCGACGGCTCACATCTCATCGTGCAGCTTGATGGTCAGCCGCAGGCTGACCAGGGTGAGGCCCAACCCCAGACTCCCGAGGGGCCATACGCTCCAGCCATGCGCATGCGCACCCTCCAGATCACACCCGAGCAGTACCGGCGGGCGCAGGCAGCCATGGACCGCATCCTGACAGATCTCACTTCGGAGGAAGACACCTCCTGTGCGAGAAGATGCACCTTTGTCATCATGGGCTTCGCTGGCGACCTGCACGACATCTAACCAGGGATACGCGAACCTTGACTTGCGGGCCAAGCTCAGCGCTCTTGACGGCGCGCTGCGCAACAGGGGTAAAGGGAAAAACAGAGGGCGCTGCGCGTCGAGCGACTGAGCCAGCGGCCCCGTCGTTCCTTTGAATACTTGTGTGGGTTGAGCCCATGATTTCATGATGGATGATCCGGAATCCTTATACGGACTCCGAATAGATCATTTACAATAGAGGGATCAAACAGTCCGCCTTTACTCAACCCCTCCAACATTCCGCCGAAGAATTTTGGGGCATCTTTCAAGCCAGTACCTGCGCGGTGGAACGTCGCCGGGCCCAGTTCTTCGCGCTGCTCGCAGAGCAGCGCCCCCTCAAGGAGGTGCTGTCGTTGAGTCGCTATAGCCGCGTCACGGCCTACCACCTCCTCGGGCGGTATCGGGAACTGGGCCTCGCCGCGTTACGAGACGGGCGACAGACGAACCGCGGTGCCCCGACCCTCTTCACTCCGGAAGAACAGCAACGTCTGGCGGCCCGGATCCACCAGGATTTCGAGCAAGGCATCGTGTGGGAAGGCAAGCAGGTACAGGCCTGGATCAAGCAAGAATTCGGCAAAGACGTCTACCTCAGCCGAACCTACGAATTCATGCGTGCTGCTGGGTTCTCGCCCCAGAAACCACGCCCCCGACACGTCAAGGGAGACGAGGAGGCCAAGGAGGCGTTCAGAACAAAGCGTGAGTGGAGAAGCTCCGCCGTGCGGAGCTTCTCCACTCACGCGTTTCTTTGTGGGCAATGGACGAACATCGTCTGGGCTTGCAACCCATTCTCCGTACCGTCTGGGCACCAACCGGGCAGCCACTAGTCCGTCCTGTCCACCCGCGCGACGAGTGACTCTACATCTACGCTTTCGTCAACCCGGAGAGCGGGGAAAGCCGATTCTGGCTGGTTCCGGTTCTGAATAAGGAGGCTGATCAAGCCGTGATGGCGGCCTTCGCTCAGCGTGTAGGAGCGGGTGAGAACCTCCTTGTCCTGGTCGTTCAGGATGGAGGAGGTTTTCATGTCCCTGCACCGCAGGGACAGCCAGAGGGGATCGAAACGGTGACCTTACCGCCGTATTCCCCGGAATTGCAGCCTGTCGAGCGGCTCTGGGCTTTGACCGATCACACCGTTGCCAATCGCTGCTTTGACACCCGACAAGATTTCACCGAGACCCTCGCTCAGCAGTGCGCTTGGTTGGAGACGCAGCCCGATCTTCTCTCACAACACACCCTCTTTCACTGGTGGCCTTTGTTAAGGAATGAGTCGGAGTCCGTATTAGGAGAGATGCCGCAGCTGGACAGGTCTTCTTCGAGGAAGGAATACCGCGGGCGTTTCAAACTTGCGCCGGTATCAATAAAGTGCGACTGAAAAACGTGCTGGAGCGGGTTTTACCTGCGTAGAGGATGGAGGGATGATGGGGCGGAGGTGGTGCCCGCATGACGCGGGCGTGACCTCCCAAACGACCTCACCGATGCCGGGTGGAACGTCCTCCAGCCGCTGACCCCACCTGAATTGCTTGTGGGTCGACCGCGCAAGTGGTCTTTGCAAGAAATTCTGGAGAGCATCTTCTCCGTCCTCCGCGGAGGTCGTGGCCTGGCGGGCGACGGCCTCACGATCTTTCCCCCTGGCAAACAACCGACCACGCGCACAGGATGTGGAGGCGGCAAGGCGTGTGGGAAGCGTTGCAGACCAAATTGCGTGAAGGTCGTCCGAGTGCGAGAAGGACGCCCTGAGACACCAAGTGCTGGAATGATTGACAGCCAATCGGTCATAACCACCGAGGTGGGGGGGCCACGTGGTGACGACGGCGGTCAGAAGGTCAATGGAAGGAAGCGTGATCTGCTCGTGGATACGCCCTGCCTCGTCATGGCGATCAAAGTGCATGAAGCGGATATCCTTCCCCCGCGCGGGCGCGGTCCTCCTCCTGCGAGGGGGCGCCAAATGTTTTTCCCCGAAATGAAGCACCTGTGGGCGGATGCAGGACACACCGGAAAATTGGCAGGAGAACAGGGAACGTTTCTCGGCTGGACGCTGGAATCCCTGGTCAGGCCGGCAGACCACCTGGGCACCGAAGGGCGCACCTCCACGACGTGTGGAGGTGCCTGCGGGATTTGTGGTGCTGAAACGCCGCCGGGTCGTGGAGCGGACCTCTGCCTGGCCCTGGAAATCCAGGCGCATGGCCAGGGACGATGAAGCGCTGCCGGAGACGGCTGAAAACCTTGTCTACGAGGTGAGGATCCGCTTGATGGTCCGCCGTTTGGCCAAAGGTCCACCCTGACCTTTTTCAGACGCACTGAAACATCGCTCAGCCTTAAACCACGTTTCTGCGGTGTAAATGCCGTAGCGCCCCTCACTGCTCCTGCAGAGCACCGCATGGCATGGCTGGGGAAGGCTTAACTTGACGCCTACATACATGTAGGTATACAGTCTGGCCATGAAAGGCAGCACCACGGTTCAAGACATCCTCGACAGCGCTCAGGCCCTTGTGCAGCGCCAGGGCTACAACGCCTTCGCTTACAAGGACATCGCTCAGGACGTCGGCATCCGTGGAGCAAGCATCCATTATCACTTCCCCACCAAAGCAGACTTGGGCGTCGCCCTCGTCCGCCGGTACCGGAATGTGGTGGACGTTCAGCTGGAGCACCTCAACTCTCTACCCGCCCCCGAGGCGCTGCGGCGATTTGGGCGACTGTACCAGAGCGTAACGACCGAGGATGGTCGGGTCTGCCTCAACCTCATGCTTGCGGCCGATCTCCCGACGCTCCCTGAACCCGTCGCCAATGAGCTGCGCCGTTCCCTGGAGGCGCAGGAAGCCTGGCTTGAAGCGGTCATGGAGGAGGGGGCCCGCTCGAATACCCTGACGCTCCGAACCTCACCGCGGGAGGAGGCGCGCTCCCTCCTCGCCCTGACAGAAGGAGCCATGCTCCTGGCCCGGGTGGCGGGTGATCCCCTGCGCTTCTCGGCTGTCTATGACCATGTCCTCTCGGCCCTTATTGTCTGATCGCGTTTTCGTTGTCCAATGTCTACATACGCGTAGATACAGTGCTCAGAACCCACTGCCGTTGCCGCCCTCTCACTGCGGGGAGCCAGCCATGTCCCGTATCCCCGCTGCTGATCCCACCACCGCTGAACCTCAGGTCCAGGATATGGCCAGCGCCGCGCAGGTCAGACTTAGCCTGACGCCTAACCCCTACCGCACGGTTGCGCAGCCTTCCGCAGCGAAGACTTGCTGGGTCTGAGCGAGGCCCACACCAAAGGAAAATTGTCCGTTATGTTGCGTGAGCAGCTGGCGCTGGTCATCGCTCAGGAGAACAACTGCGGCTGCTGTTTCGCCGCCCACACCCTGATCGGAGGACTGCTCAAGGTCCCTGCCGATGAACTCCAGCGCAATCGCGTCGGCCAATTGGGTAATCCCAAGGGCGTGGGCGGCTTGCGCTTCGCCCGCGCCTTGCCGCAGCGCTATGGGGTTACCACCGACGCCGAACTCGCTTTTGCCTCGGCCCGGTTGATCCGGCGGTGGTTGTGGCGACGGACGCAGGCGCGGTGGTTGCCAGCAACAGTGTGGGCGGCACCCCATCACCCCCGTGCAGGGTCGGCAGACGCGCGGCGTCCTGCGGGCGGACGAGAACGCGAGCGGTTGACCGAGGGGGCGCGGCTGGGGGACCGGGTGTACCTTGCCGACGCTGCCCGGCAGCGGGAGCTGGAGGTGCAGACTTCGCCGCCGCGTGCGGTCTGCAGCGTTTCGGTGCTCCGGGAGACGTGGCCAGGCTGACCGCCACTTCCGAACCTGAAGGCATGCGGGTGTACGTCAGGAGCTCAGGCGGCGTGCTGGGAGGCCAGCAAATCACCATCGCGCGCAAGGCAAGGCGGGGATGCCCTGGCCAGCGGGCTGCTGAGGGTCACGCCTCATCCCAAACGGTGAGGTCAGCGCGTCCGCCCCGGGGACCCTGGCTGTGCGGCGCCACTACGCGCTGGGCAGCGCGCGTCGCCCTCGTGGCGGTGCGGGGGGCGCTTTGGTGTGGCCGTCTGCTGCGTTTGGACGCGGACGGGTGATCCGGCTCTGGGCGCTGCCCGGCACACCTGGCAAGCTCACGGTAAGCGCCTCCACCACGCGGGACGTGAACCTGGACGCGGAGCGCGTGACCCACCCACCTGCCAACCATACGGCGGACGTGGCGGCACTGCCGGACGGCACCTTCATGCTCGCTGGGGGCGGACGGGGTGCGCGGGCATACCTCGCTTCAGACCTGCGAGCGGCTGGAACACGGATCCTCCCGACCGCTAAACCCCGGCCCACGGTGAAGAGTTATACGGTTTCCGGACAGGCTGTTACGTCCCCTGGGCTCCGCCTCGGTGATCCCACGCCTCTGTGTCACCGTTTTTCCTGCTCACTCCGCTCAGTTGAATCCGTTATTTGGTGGCTAATTCAGCGCAATCCTTATTGGGGCTTTAAAGAGTTGCCGTGAATGGGCCAACGTGCCAGAGTCCACAGAGGAGATTTATGACCCACGTGACCCCCACCTGGATGAGTTTCGCCCCTCGTTACGACGCCCTTGCGACCGAGCCGCTCGAAGAGCAGGACATCCCCGCCTGGCTGCAGCGCTGGAGCGATCTTGAAAAAGACGTCATGGAGGTCCAGGCTCAGCTGACATGGGCCAAGGACGCCAACCCTTCGGATACCGATGCTGAACACGCCTTCCTCCGCTTCATCCAGGAGGTCCAGCCCGAGTCCATGCGGGCCGAGCAGCGTCTCCGGGACCGCCTGCTCGCGTTCACCCACTGGCAGCCGACAGGACCCCACGTGCAGATGCTCCGGCGGCTTCGCTGCGAAGCCGCCCTGTTCCGGGAGGAGAATCTCCCCCTGATCAATGAGCTCACCATCCTCGCCAACGAATTCAACAAGATCACCGGAGCCCAGCGCGCCACCGTCAACGGCGAAGAGATGACCCTTCCCGAAGCACAACGGCTCCTTCTGGACCCGAACCGGACTGTACGGGAAGCGGCCTGGCGCGGCATTGCCACGGCGAATCTTCAGGCGGCCCCGCAACTCGATGCCCTGTTCCTCAAACTGCTGCACCTGCGCCGGAAGGTGGCCCACAACGCAGGCCTCGAGAATTACCGGGACTTTACCTGGCAGGCCATGAACCGCTTCGATTACACACCGCAAGGAATTCAGGAACTCCACCAGGCCGTGGAAGCGCACGTCGTGCCGCTTCAGTTGCAGTTGCACGATGAACGGCGACGCAACCTGGGAGTGGATGTCCTCCGGCCCTGGGATACCGCCGTGGACCCTCAGGGCCGCCCACCACTGCGGCCGTTTCAAAGTACCGACGAATACATTACCGGAGCAGAACGGATCTTCCACGCCCTCGACCCTGAACTGGGCGCGCAGTTCAGTGCGATGCGCGAAGGTGGATTCCTGGATCTGGAGCCGCGTTCAGGAAAGGTACCCGGGTATGGGTACTGCAATTACCTGCCGCGCACGGGTTCTCCGTACATCTACTGGAGCGCTGTGGGGACAGACGGGGACGTCCGGGTCTTGATGCACGAGGCCGGTCATGCATTTCACTTCCTGGCGTCTGGAACGCCGGACGACCTGGTGTGGAATCAACTCGCTTCCATGGAGTTCGCGGAAGTGGGAAGTCAGGCGATGGAGCTGCTGACGCTGCCGCTGCTTGAGCGGCCCACGGGCTATTACGACGCCGAAGACGCCGCTCGGGCGAAGAAGGGCAAGATTGAGACGGTGCTGCGGCAGTTCACGGGCCAGGCATTGGGAGACGCTTTTCAGCAGTGGCTGTACGCCGACGCGCCTGAGAACGTCACCACCGCTGAGATCGACGCGAAGTGGCTGGAGTGTTCCGAGCGCTTCAGCCCCGGCGTGAACTGGGAAGGGCTGGAGGATGTGCGGGCCAAAGGGTGGCAGTTCGTGCATATCTTTGCTTACCCCTTGTACCTGATTGAGTATTCGCTCGCTTGGATTGGCGCACTACAAATTTGGCAAAACGCCCGACAGGACCCGGGTCTGGCCCTGAAGCAGTACAAACAGGCGCTCTCGCTCGGCAACACTCGGCCCCTCCCGGAACTCTTCGAGACGGCCGGCGCACGCTTCGCCCTCGACGCACCGACCGTGGGCCAGCTGATGACCTTCCTTCAGGAGCAATTGACTGCCTCCACATAAAGAGTTGCCGCTGTGTTTTACAAAATGCATCCCGGCAGACCTGACCCCCTGAACGACACGCCCGGTACACTAAGGGCCCTGTGAGAGCCCTGTGTTTGGTGCATGCTCCAAGAGGGTGGTCAAGATGAGCCGCCCCCCCCGAAAGGCGGCTGTGACCCCTGTGAAAATGAGCAAGGATGTGCCCTTGCCCTTGCGCCTCAGTGACGACAATCACAACGGGCACGATGAGATCAACGTGGCGCGCTTATCCCTGATCAGTGCCCAGTCTCGCGTCCCGGCCAGTTACACGGGGTGGACCCGCACCTACCAGAGTGGCGACCGCACCGTTACCGTCACCTGTACGGCCCTCACAGGGCATGTGGTGCCTCACGGTCTGGACAACGACGTGATGGTGGCCATCATCAATCTCTATCTCGAAGACGGCTGTCCGGAGGACGGCACCGTCCGCGTCTCCATGCACCGCCTCCTCCTGGCCGCCGGCCTGCACGCCAGCGCCCATTACTACCGCGAAGTTCGGCAATGCCTGCGCCGCTTGCAGAGCACGAGTTACCAGATTACGCAGGGTTGGTGGGCCCAGGGTCGGCAGCGGCACGTCGACGCCACGTTTAACTACCTGTGGTAAGGTCACGGCGACCCGCGAGGACGAATACGACTCGAGCAGCGTGCTGGAAATTCGCTTGCCGGACGAGGTCGCTCAGAGCATCCGTGAGGGATACGTCAAGCCTCTGGACCTCACGCTCTACCGAGAGCTGAGCAGCCCTCCCGTTCGGGCGGTCTACCGGGTTCTGGACGCCTTACGGTGGGACTCTGGATCTGCGCAGGACCGGGTCACCATTAACCTGCTGGAGTGGGGCGAGCGGTTGAGCATCTACAGCACTGAACCGGACAAGATCCGCCGCGTCCTCCAGCCGGCCCATGAAGAACTGCGCGAGCGGGGCATTCTGCTGGACGTAGAAGTGACCGGTCGGGGCAAGGTCCAGGAATTAACGTACATATTTGCCCCAACCGATCGCCTGCCCAACGAAGAGTTGTTACGCGCGCTCACGAAACGCGGCATGTACCCGGCTGTGGCCGGCAAATACCTGACAGAACATCTGGACCCAGCTCCTGTGCACCTCGCCATCCGGCGATTTGACGCCTATCCGGGGCGCAAGCAGAACGCCGGCGCTCTCCTGCGCGACATGCTGGTTCATCCAGAACGGTACGCCGAAGTGTTGCCCTTGCCGGCGGATGCCGAAGCCAAAAAGACAGTGGCTGTGCAGTCCATCACGGAAACGGAGACGGCAGAGATTGAGGCGCGGCAGCTTCAGGAGCTTCAGGAGCTTTCGCCTGAGCGCCAGCTCACACGCCTGGAGACCATGCTGACCTTTGCCAAGGTCACCCCCCTGCTTTCGGTGTTGGACCGTGACCGCTTGCGTACCGCTGTACTGACCGGTCGCCTGGAGGTGACCGAAGTGATCAGGCTGCTCACCAAAGGGATTCACCAGCCCCCAGGAGATAAGGTCATCGCGCTGCAAGCGCTCTTGTCGGATTAGGTTCGTCAAGTTTGGGGGAACGCTTCGTCAAGTTTGGGGGAAGTCTTCGTCAAGTTTGGGGGAAGTCTTCGTCAAGTTTGGGGGAAGGCCACTTTTGCGGCGCCAGGAGGGGTTCCAGCAAGCCTCTGGTACCTGTTCGTCAAGTTTGGGGGAAGTCGGAACAAGGTTCGTCAAGTTTGGGGGAAACGCCCGTCAAGTTTGGGGGAAACCCCCGATTCTCTTCGTCAAGTTTGGGGGAAATCTTCGTCAAGTTTGGGGGAAATAAGGACCTCTAGAATAGAAAAACTATGTCCTGGACGCGAAGTGGTCTCTAAATTCGGGGGACAATGATGAAGTGATGATTCTTTTTCTTTTTTAAAAGATCATCTTAAAAGCGAGTCAGCCCCTACGCCTCCTGCTCCCCGGGCCCCGCTGCTGGGTGGGAGGAGGGGCCCGCAGTTGCGAGACTTCCCCTAGACTGTCCGTCCCGTGTCCCGTTCAGACGCTTCTCCCCCGCCTGAAATCCACGTCAGCAGCCTGTGGATCTATCCCCTCAAGTCCGCTGCTGGAATTGCCCTGTCCACCGTTGCCCTGACGGACCGGGGCCTCAGCCTCGACCGGCGTTGGATGCTCATCGATGCTGACGGCGAAGCCCTCACCCAGCGTGAATCCCCAACTCTACGTCTCGTCACGCCAGCCCTTCACCCCTCCGAATTGACCTTCTCTGCACCGGGCATGCCTCAACTTACGGTGGACCTTGATCCTGACGGCCCACCTGTTCAGGCCACCATGTGGAAGCGCCCCGTCTCTGTGGTTCTGGCGTCACCCTGGGCAAGCACCTGGTTCTCTACCTTCTTGCAACGGCCCTGCACCCTGGTCTATCAACCGGACACATCCCACCGCCACCGGGGGCCACCGATGAACGGGGTCCTCCTGAACCTCTCGGACGGCAATCCGGTCCATCTGATTGGCGAAGCGTCACTGGACGACCTGAATACCCGTCTGGCACAGCCGGTGGAAGCTTGGCGCTTCCGCCCAAACATCGTCGTGCGGGGAAGCGCAGCGTATGCGGAGGATTACTGGCAGCGGATACGTATCGGGGACATTGACTTCAAGGTCGTGGAAAGTTGCGCACGGTGCAGCGTCGTCAACGTCGGTGAACAGGGAAAGAGATCCGGGACAGTGTTGAAGGCCCTCGCTTCCTACCGGCAGAGGGGGAAAGCGATTCCGTTTGGACAGCATTTGGAACACCAGCAGCTCGGGCGCTTCGCAGTGGGGGACGCGGTGCAGGTGTTGCAGCAGGGAGACTCTCCCAACCCGGTGAACTGACCACATACAGATGAAGACCGCAACTGCTCGGCAGTGGGGGCGTCACGCGCGGCGACAAAGCTCGAGCACCCAGACACCGCTCGCGTTGAAGACCAGGCCTCATACGCTTTCCGGATCATCCGTTATGTCCCCTCTGCTGCGGAGCTTTGCAAGTCCGCTCCGGTGATTCCACCGCCTCTGTGTCACCGTTTTTTCTGCTCGCTCCGCTCGGGTTGATCAGGGATGAAATCCCTGATCAACCCGAATCCTTCCCCGCACCTGTTCATAGCGTTTCTCCCGTCGTTTGAGGGAGAGGCGACTGGGCTGTTGCTTTGGGCGGTTGACCTTTGCCCACGTGCCGGGCCCGTCCTGGCGAGTGCTTTTGCAGAACGAGTGTTGGCAAAGTGCGTGGGTCTCCTCACTTCCTCACCTGAAAGGACGGTGGTCAACGCCCCCATGCCCGGTAAGTTGCCTGAAACAGACCACTTGGAAAGACACGGCTGTTCGTTAAAGTCCAGCGTTGTTCAGGGAGTCCGCGGTCAAACAGGGCGATTCCAGAACCCAGGATGACCGGAACCCACGAAAGCGTCAGGTCGCTGACGAGTCCCCTTTGCAGTCCTTGACGAACAACGTTTCCGCCGTCGAGGTAGACGTGCTGATGTCCCTCTCGTCCAAGTCGTTCAATCAGGTATTCCAGTGGGCCTTCAAATGCTTCCTCACCGTGTTCCGGTTCGAGCCTCCGGTGCGTAAGGACCACGACCCGCTTTCCAACGAAGGGCCAGCTAGGGAATGTGAGGGCAACGTCGTATGTTTGACGGCCCATCACGAGGACGTCAATGGATGACATGAGGGTGGTATAGCCCGTGTCCTCAGGAGGATCTGTCTGTACGAGACTGAGCCAATCGAGGGTGTGATCCTCACGGGCAAGGTAGCCATCGAGGCTGAGACCGAGAAATACCGTGACGCGGGGTAGGGTCATCCAGTCCTCCTTAATTCTGCACCGTAGAAATATTACACAACAGGCAGGCACAATGAAAGGCATGACGCACCCACCAGCAAAGCGGGGACGCGGCCGTCCAAGGCGAGGTCAAGGACTGACGGAGCGCGCCATCATTGACGCGGCCCTTGTTCTGCTGGAAGCCGACCGGTCCACGTTCTCTATGCGCGCCGTGGCCCGAGCGCTCAACACAGACGTCATGGCGGTCTACCACCACTTCCCCACAAAACAGGCTTTGCTCGGTGCGGCAGTCTCGGCGGCCTTTGCCCCCTTGGAGGAGAGCGACTCCCCCTTCGGTCCCCCGGAGAACTTGTCTGTGTACCTCCAGGCGCTTTCTGAGCTGTACCTGGGCGTTGTGCGCCGATTCCCTGGTCTCACGCTCGAGATCGCGTCAGGACGTTTACCTGCAGGACCTGCCGAGCTGCACTTCGACGCGTTGTTCGCTCAAGTCGTCCAACCGCTGCATCTCGAACAGGAAGACCAACGAAAGGCGGGACATGTTCTCGTCGACTACCTCCACGGCTTTGCATTGGGAAGAACAGAGGACGACGCCTGGCGCTTTGGCGTTCATCTTCTGGCTCAAGGGCTTCTTCACCGTATCCAGGGCCCTCCGCAAAACGCCAGCCGAAGCTGCAACTCGACCCGAGCCGAGGTATCTCAGCCCCGCACTGGCCACGTTCCAGCGCCGAAGAAAAGCCAATAGTGTCTCCTCAGGCCGTCTAGACGGGGCACGAGAGAAACGGTCGCCTTCACCACATGGCTGCAGTGCACCCGCAAAAGGGTGCGCCCTACCATGCTCCACGTCGACAGCCTCGCAGGGAAAGGGTTCGACTGGGCTTGCGGCCGTCCGCATCTCGCGGGTCAACCCGCCTTTCGGCACCTGTAAGCGCCGTTCCGGTAGGGTGGCGGTCCGTGTGTCTGACATGCGGCGGATGTGCCCCGTCGGGACGGGCAGGCTCGCAAAGAGCTCCACCGGTTCGTGCAACACCGTACGGATCCGTTTGGGCCGGTCCTTCGGGTGGGAGATGGCGGCTTTGCCGAGCAAGGCCCTCCTGGCGATATTCACCACCGCCATGACGTCGCGTCCACCGCTCAATCCACACCCTGGACAGGCGGCGGAGCGGTACCCCTCGGGTCCTTCCAAGGCAGCACCCCACCCGGCGCAGCGGGCGGACGTGCCCCTGTGCGGAACTTGCACCACCTCGGTGCCAGACCAGGCGGCCAGCTGTTGCGCAGCAGGTGTGGACCTGACTGGGCGCTGCGGTTGTTCTGAAAGGCAGCTCGACCCCGAGTATCCAGATCACGTAAATCCTTGAAGGCCAGCAGGGAAGCCCCGGTGCGCCGGGCCACGTCGACGAGGTGGTTCGCGGTGTGCCGGGCCAGGTCCAGGTTCATCTGGGTGCGTTTACGGGACAGGTGTGGGAGCTGGACTTCGGGGGTCTGGTGTTTGGCCTTGAGCGCCTCGTCTGCTTGATCGTCAGCGCAGCCGTGCAGTCCAAGGAGGGCGTCCAGATGCTCAGCATTCCACCATGACGGGGAGGTGAGGTTGCTCACCTCCTGCATGTCCAGGAAAAACTCCCAACGTTTCTCGAACATCGCCAGCGGCACTTCAGTGCCGTTGTCGTCCTCAGGAGGCGCCTGTGTGGTGTTGAGGTGCGTTTTGCGTTGATTCACCTGCGAGCTCAGGCGATAGAAGCGTCCAGCGAACGGCGCGAGCAGCGACGTGAAGTCTGGCACCAGCTCCTCGTGCAGCGTGACGTCACCTTTGTCATTGAGCATTTCCACAGTGACGCCGGATAAGGCCAGGCAGCGTTCCAGAGACCGCACCCTGAAGCGGGCCAGACGGTCTTGGTGCGTCACGCCAACCACAGCGAACTTCCCTTCAGCAGCGTCACTCAGAAAGGCATTCAGACCCTTGCGGCGTTTGTTGAGCCCACTGGCCTGATCGGTGTAGACCCGCGGGAGGGGGCCGGTGGACGAAGCCCGGAGGGTCTGTTGCTGATGGACCAGCCTGCTGGCCTGATCTTCACTGCCGGAGGTGCGGCAGTACAGCGCTTCAACCCGTGGTTTCGGAGCGTCCTGGGTGGGGGCATCCCGAGGTGGGCATCGAGATCGGCAGGCCGGAAGATCCGCTGGCCAGAGGGGGTAATGAAACACGGAAGGCGTCCCTGGTCGGCGGCGAGGCGCACGCCGACCAGAGACATGTTCAGTAGCGGGCCGCCTCACCGGTGCGCAACCGCTCTGAAGTTGTCGCAGGAACTGGAGCCATACAACAGAAACGATAAGAGAGAGAATCGACTGTTAACCCCCCTATTCAGAAGGGAAAGGGAGGGCATTTTCCTGCTTGCGCCCAGCTGAGACCCTTTCAACCCACGGGGCACGCGCGCTGATCGCGCTCACCGAGCGCCGCGCCCGTCAGGTATGGTGCCGAACGGTCTTCCGGGGGCACTCTTCAGGGTGCCCCCGGAAGACCTCAGCTCAAAACCGTATGGGGCTCCCCGAACCGATGTAAGCTTAAACCGAGTTCAAATTCAAGTTTCGCTCCCGGAGTACCCATGTACGATGCCGTCCGCGCGCCGCTGATCCGGTCCGTTCACTTCGCCGCCGGACATACCGGCAGCACCCCGACCGACCTCCGGTACGGCCGCGCGGCCGCGGTGCTGCCCGGGGCTCCCCGCCTCCTTGACCACGTCGGGATGCAGCACGCTGCCCGGTTCGACGTCGCCGAACGCGCCGAGAACCTGCGGGGGGCACAAGGCCGCGGCCTCCTCCGAAGGGCACGTCCCGCACTCCCGCTGACCAGCGACGTATTGTGGAGACGTTCCCCCATCAGGAGGCCGACATGACCGCCCCATCCGGACCGACCATCCATTACCGCGCCTGCAACCTGTGCGAGGCCATCTGCGGCCTGAAGATTACCGTTGAGGACGGGCGCGTCACCGACATCCGCGGCGATGAGCACGACCCGCTCTCGCGCGGCCACCTCTGCCCGAAGGGCAGCGCCCTCGCGGACCTGCACGCCGACCCGGACCGCCTTACGAAGCCCGTGCGCCGCGAGGGCGACGCCTGGGTCGAGATGGAGTGGGAAGAGGCCCTCAACCTCGTCGCCGCTCGCCTGCGCGAGGTGCAAGAACAGCACGGCCGCGACGCTGTCGCCGTCTACCAGGGCAACCCAAGCGTTCACAATTCCGGTACGCTCCTCAGTGCGGGCGGCGTGTGGCGCGCCCTCGGGACGCGCAACCGCTTCTCCGCGACGAGCGTGGACCAGCTTCCGCACCACCTCGCCGCCCTGTTCATGTTCGGGCACCCCCTCCTGATGCCGATTCCGGATGTGGACCGCACCGACTACCTCCTGATGCTCGGCGCAAACCCGCTCGCCTCCAATGGCAGCATCCTCACCGCGCCTGGCATGCGTGGGCGTCTCAAGGCGATTCGGGCGCGCGGCGGGCGCGTTGTGCTGCTCGACCCGCGCCGCACCGAGACGGCCGACCTCGCCGACCACCTCTTCATCCGCCCCGGGACCGACGCCTTCTTCCTTCTCGGGGTGCTGCACACTGTCTTCGAGGAGGGTCTCGCGCGCCCGGGACGCGTCGCCGGGTTTGCCGACGGCCTCGGCGCCCTGCGCGCCGCGAGCGCCGACTTCTCCCCTGAGGTGACCGCCGCCACGACCGGCGTCCCCGCCGAGGTCACGCGTGAAATCGCCCGCGGATTTGCCCGCGCCGAGCGCGCCGTCGCCTACGGCCGGATGGGCCTGAGTACCCAGGCCTTTGGCGGGCTGTGCCAGTGGCTCCTCAACGCCCTGAACGCCGCGACCGGCAACCTCGACCGCGAGGGCGGCATGATGTTCCCCCTGCCCGCCTTCGATCTCCTCACGCGCGCCAAGAAAGGCGAGGTGCCCTTCGGCCGCTTCGCGAGCCGCGTGCGCGGCCTCCCCGAGTTTGACGGCGAACTGCCCACCGCGGCGCTCGCCGAGGAGATGGAGACGCCCGGAGAAGGGCAGATCCGCGCGCTTGTGACGAGTTGCGGCAACCCCGTACTGTCCACCCCGAACGGCGTGCGCCTCAACGCGGCGCTCGCCGGGCTCGATTTCATGGTGTCGGTCGACATCTACGTCAACGAGACGACCCGGCACGCGCACGTCATCCTGCCGCCTACAACCGGTCTGGAGACCGAGCACTACGACGTGATCTTCCACCACTTCGCCGTGCGCGACACCGCGCGCCTCAACGCCCCCGTCTTCGCGGCCGCCGCGCACCAGCGGCATGACTGGCAGATCTTCGAGGGCCTACGCGCCCGACTGGCCGGGGAGCCGGGCGAGAAGAGGCACTCCACGCCCGCCGCGCGCCTCGACCTCGGACTGCGGCACGGCCCGCGCCGCGTAAGCCTCGACGACGTACGCGCCGCGCCGCACGGGCTCGACTTTGGCCCGATGGCGCCCCGCCTGCCCGAACGTCTCCTTACCGCGAATGGCCGCGCTGACCTCGCGCCCGCCTTTTTCCTCTCCGACCTGCCGCGCCTGCGCGCCGCCCTTGGGGAGGAGCCCGGCGGCTTCGTCCTTATCGGGCGGCGCGGCCTGCGTGACAACAACTCGTGGATGCACAACGCCCCGCGCCTCGCGCGCGGCCCGGACCGCTGCACCCTGCACGTTCACCCCGATGACGCCGCCCGCATCGGCGCGAAGGACGGCGACCGCGTGGAGGTCGAGTCGCGCGTCGGGCGAATTACCGTGCCCGTACAGGTCACGCCAAACGTCATGCCGGGCGTCGTCAGCCTCCCCCACGGCTACGGCCACGGCCGCTCCGGCGTGAGGCTCCGGGTGGCACGCCAACGGGCAGGCGCGAGCGTCAACGACCTCACCGACGAGACGCGCCTTGATGTCCTCACCGGCAACGCCGCCGTGAACGGCGTCCCCGTGACCGTGCGCCTCGCGGCGCCCATCGCGGAAACGGCCGCTGACTGATCACGCCGCTCAGCCGACACAGCGGTTCGTGCTCCGGGACGCCCTACAGCATTTGTCAAAAAGAAGTTCCCTTTTTGACCGAGCAGGGCGAGTGAAAGTGAACGATCATCGGGGAGAATGGAACCGTGAGGGGCGCCCTTCCACTCGCGGCGGAATTCAGATAAATACTTTAAAGCCTGGTCGCCCAGTACGGGCAGGCGGTTCGGTCTAATGAGAATCTTGACCTTGCGGCTTAGGGCGTTTGCCAAAAGGAGGACTTCTTTTTGACCGAGCAGGGCGAACTTGAATGCGCATGGAGGAGAATGGTGCCGTGAGGAATGCCCTTCCACGCGCGGCCCAATTCGGACAAATGCTCTAGACCCCCTTTTCCCCACTGGGGCTTTGACCATGCGCCCGTCGGCGGCTTGCCCCATTCCCAATCGGTGCCCAACTCCGGGTCGTCCTCTTCGAGGACGGTGGCCCACGCCGCGCGGAAACTTCTCCCCAGGCGCACAACCGCCCATAGACCGTGGATTTCGGGCTGTTTCTGCGGGGGAGCTGACTCCACGGACTGCCGGGTTCAGGCCAGGGGATGAGGCCGCTGAAGACCGAGCGGGCGTCCGGTCTGGGACGCCCGCTCTTTTTCCTGGGTGTGTTGATCACCAGCACGGGGATCAGACGCAGCCTGTCCGGTACCTCCCACGACCCGATTTTGATGCCCTTGCGTCCTCATTGGCTTATGGGAGAACAGCATCTTCCGGAGAGGTTCTTGCCAGAAGGAGCAGGGGTCTTTTACGATCTCGAATGTCTTTCCTGTGGACTCAAGGAGGTTTCCCCGACAACCACCGATACGGGCAGGGTAATGAGTATGTCTGAGGCTGGTGGATTCACCAGGTAATGTACTCCTTGAGATCCCAGGGCCTCTTGATCAGCCTACCCTCCCGTACCGGCTGTATACCCCGACCACAGCGCCGACAACCAGCAAACTGCCGCTCATGATTCACCTCCACGGCTCAGGCGAAGCGGGCACCGACAACGAAAACAGATGCTCCAGGGAACCCGGTACGGTCCGCAGCACTTCACCCTTCCCGAAAACCAGCAGTTGCAAGCGGCGTACGTACTGGCCCCACAGACTCCCGTGGAGATCCACTGGGTCAGTACCGGTATTCCGGAGTACAACCTGGATACCACCCCTGAAACGGTATCTATGACGGCCCTGATCGCGTTGCTCTCCCAGCTCCTACAGGTTCATCCAGACATTGATCCGGACCGGGTGTATCTCGTTGGACTCTCACGGGGCTGGAAAGGGGTATGGAACGCAATCACGAAATAGCCAGATCTGTTCGCGGCCGCCGTACCAATCAGCGGCTCCGGCAGCCCAGCGCATGGGGGGCGCCTCAGGAACCTCGCCATTTGGGCATTCCACGCCCCGGACGACCGTACAACCAAAGTGGAGTACACCCGCAATATGGTTGACGCCATCTTTCGTGCTGGTGGACAGACCCGCCTGCTGAGGTACACCGAGGTGGAATACGGTGACCATCAGGCCGAGTGGGACACGGCCTACAAGAACAGCGAAGTCTTCCGCTGGCTCATCAAATGGCGACGTTGCTCAACAGCCAACTTTCCAGGGCGTCGCGTCCACTTGCCCTCCACCGCTGCGTTTTGCGTCGATGACTCGGTGGATACTGGTACTCCGTTGACTGGCGGGAACCTGATGGATGGCGCCCGTGTTTCTGGGGTCAGCGCGGTACGCAAAGAGTGGGAATCCCCCGTGTTCTTCGCCAGCAGTTACAGACTCAACGGAGTACCAATACGTGGGCATACGCATCTGGCTCCCTCCAGGGTAAAAGTCAGGTGCGGTTGACGGCGTGGGCCTTTGATCCTCCTGGTCTCCCACAACTCATAGTTTGCGGTCCTCATTCTTAGGTTTTGGCGGAGAGTAAGGACAGCTCGGCTTCGTCCGCTTTAACCCTCCCTGCCGTTTTGCAAAAGGATCAACCACTGACGTATACCGCGGCGGCACACAATGCTGCGGTTCAGGGGACGACCGCTTTGGTTGCCGTTGAGATGTCCATTTCCGCTTCAGACTCCTTGGGAGAGCTCTGGCATAAGGATTTCGGTTCATCCGTAATGAAATAACGGATGAACCCGAGCGGAGGTGCAACGCTGCGCAGCAGGGCGAGCGGGAAAAACGGTGACATAGAGGCGTGGAATTGCCGGAGCGGAGGATCCGGAAACCGGTTCAGAGGCGGAGACGATGCTGGAAACGCCCGGGAAATCCACGTGTTCATCGTGGACGGGTGACCAGCCGCTGGGCAGGTCCTGCGTGGGACGAACCGGCAGACGTGGCTGCGCCGAAATTTCTCTGTAACTTGCGGCGCGTCGCCTCCGCCAGCGCTTTGAAATCCACCAGTCCCGCCTCAATGTTCTCCACCGTCACCTCGATGGGCTTGGTCGGTGCAGGACGCGGTACAGGCGCCGGGAGGAGGCGGTACAGGGCGACTTCCCGGCAGAGCGCCTCATACGCCGCGTCCACCCTCAGGACCTGAACATCAGGATGCAGCTGGCGGATCAGCAGATACTCCAGCCACGACGGCTCCCGGCGCTCGAAGACCGGCAGCACGCCGCTTCCGAACACCCGGCTGTACGCTCGCCACGCCGCTGCCAAGGAGCCGTTTGGCCAGTGCGCAATCTCGGGATGATGTGCCCGCAGCTTCTGCAGGTCCCCCTGAGGCAGGGCCCGGCGCCCATACCGCTCTGCACTCAGCAGGAGGGCCGGGCGCACGAGGTCGTACAGTCCCCTCGCAAAGCAGGTGACGCGTCCCTGGGTTTCCCAACGCTGTAAGAGCCGCCGGGCTTTGTGCTGCTCACCTGCAGACCGCGTTCCATACACGGCGTCCGCGAGGCGTTCGGCGGTCATCGGCCAGGCGGCTTGCCTCGCCAACGCCCAGTCCACGTCCACGGACTTCGCTTTGGGTTCTGACGCCGGGGTGGCGTTGGGCCGCTCACCCGCTGTGAACCGGGGCAGGTACTCGAAAAGCGCATGGACCGTTCCAAAAGGGTGCGCAGCGCCCGCTGGATGTGCCTCCAGGTACCGCTGGGCATCCACCAGTCGGATCATCATGGGCGTCCCTTTTCCCTGGCCTGTTCGTCGCCTGCACTCAATCTGCTCCTGTTGTACCCAGCGTTTCAGCTCGGTCTTGTTTGCCCCGCACAAGCAGACCATATCGGGCAGGCTGACCCAGGTGTGCTGCTCGGCGCGTGTGCCGTACAGGTGCTCGGCGGCCTCGTTGAGGCTGCAGCCGAGTTCTTCAGCCGCAAACGCTGGACCGATCGGTCCGTAGACGCGTTGTAATTGACGGAGGTGTTCCTCTACCGAGAGAGGGCAGGAAGGGTTGAACATCAAATCTCCATCTGGGCGTGAGAAGTAAGGTGCGAATGACGCTCCCCGGCCTCTTGCGAGTACGGCAGGAACGCGCTGGAGACCTTTGGCTGGTCACAGCATACAGACAACCGCGCTACTCACCCATACGCGCCGTGCGTGGAGGCCGCGCCGAGTCGGTGGGGCTGAAAGTGGAAGGGTGTAACGTGTGAGGTTCAGGGGATGGGAACGCATTGTGCGCGTTCGTAGAGGGCGGAGAGGCTTTCGCGTTCAACACTTTTGTGCAGGAAGAGGGCAGCGGGAAGTTGATCTGGGGCCGGCTTAAGGCCTTGCGCTCCGAGGGTCGCAGCGGTGGCGAGGTGCGGTGGGTGGATTTGCTCGTACTTTGGAATGTCTCGCTTTTTGCTCATGGGTGGTGCTCCTACGCCCGCTTCGGCCGTGTGCTGGGTCAAGTAGGATAGCGTAGGAACGTGAGGTCACAGGGTGTTGGCAAAGGAACTTTACCATCCTGCCAATTTACAGCGCGGCCCATCGTCACTCCACTTGGCGTAGATGTGCGCAGTTTTCAGAGCGAGGTGCCCAAGACGTCCCGAGACATTGTTGAGGGAGGCCCCTTCCCGCATCAAACGGGTGCCTGCAGTGCGCCGAAGGGCGTGATGGACCTTTATAGGAAAGGTTTGCCGGGGTACAGAGCCGTTGCAAGCGTTCGACTGCGGCTGGGGAACTGCTCCCCATCGCCAGCCCTCCTTTCTTTACAATGAGCAGCGGTGCTGAGGGTTTCTCCGAACACGCCCCTTCTCTGTTTGCCACCTTTGCCGTACTTGACGAGCGAGTCCCTCGTTTCCAAGCTCACTTCATCCCCGCCAACGCTGCGCTGATGCGACGTCGCCTGTGCGCGCACAGCAGGACGAGGGCGCGCATCCGAGGCTCGGCGGCTCCCCAGGCAACTGGTGAACTTCAGCGTCACTGGGGGGAGACCGCTTATCCCACGCCGCAGTGTTGTCCCTCATGTGCTTTGCGGGACCATCCGCTCCGGCAATTGCGCGCCGCTGGGTCACCGTTTTTCCCGCCCGCTCCGCCTGGGTGGGCCCCTCGGTTTACAATGGACTCGCCGGCATCCTTGTCCGGTCCGCAGTTTTGACCGTGCGTCGAAAACGGACGCTGTCCCTGTGCTGGCGAGCAGCAGATTTACAGTCTGTATAGAGCTGTACCCCAGCAATTTCGCCGTGACCCACTTGTAGGCCTTCAGGGTGCGGGGGCTGGTGGCCGCGTCCCGTTTGCCCCAGCACCACCGCCCACCTGGTCAGAGATTTCGCTGACGTCCGGGAAACCCGGATACCGGCGCCACCGCCGGGACCACCCGCGCCGGTGACCTCCGGTTGACGGAGGCACCGCGTGGCGCGACAAGGGGGTGCGCCGCGCGGTATACCCCTGGTGTGCGGTGAGCCAGGCGTCCGGGAGAGGGCGCTGCCGGACGCGTCGGGTGCAGCCACGCTGTCATTCTGGCAGGGGCGGCCACGCCACTTTACGGCGTCTTGCCGCCAGGGCTTTTCGCCCGCGCTGCCCGCTTCCTCACCAAGACGCCCTTGGTCGCTGACGCCTTGACGCGCAGCGGGGCGCCTCCCCGCTGCCGCTCGGTCCTTCAGCGCCTGACGCAGCTGCCTCTGCCGAACAAAGACCGCTCAGGTCTTCTCCCCTCCCCTGCTCGCCCATCGCCGCAGGAAGCAGGTTGCAGTCAACTTCAGGAGGCTGGGAGTGTCTACGGTGGAACGCGCACACAGCACCTGGGCGCCAACACCCACACCGTGGCCTTCGTACACGGGTGGACAACGCCCGTGGTTTCACCTTGGTCGCCTGTACCGCGTGCTCCACGTTGCGTCATGTGAACCTGAAATCCTGAAAACTTGAAAACAGGTTTTCTTGAAAGATGGAAAGGAGGAAAAAGGGATAACGGGAAAACCAGATTTCAGTACACTGTAGGTGTGTACCAGATTGCGATTGCCAATGACAAAGGGGGCGTGGGAAAAACCACGACCGCCGTGAACCTCGCCAGCCTCCTGGCCCAGAAAGGACAGACGATCCTGATTGATGCAGACGAAAAGACCGCGGGGGCGAGTGAGTACGCAGCGGCGGGTCCAGGGTTGCCGTGTACCGTGATCACCATTGAGAATCTGGACGCAGCGGACCTCAGTCCGTACAGCTTCGTCCTGCTGGATACGAAGGCCGGGGAGGAGACGGGGGACCTGCTGCAGCTTGCCGAGCGCGTGGACCTGTTGATCGTTCCCACGAAGCCGGACGCCCTGTCGTTGCGGGCCCTGGTCCGGACCCTGACGCCCCTGATCGAGCACGACGTCACGAACTACCGGGTGCTGCTGACGGACGTGCCTCCCGCGCCGAGCACGGACGGGCATGAGGCGCGGAGTTCTCTGATGGATGCGGGCGTTCCCCTCTTCACCAAGGACATTAGGCGCGCCGCGGCCTTTGCCAAGGCCGCGCTCGCTGGCTTCCCGGTGGGGGACATCAAGGGAGACCGGTATGCGAAGCTCGCGCATATGGACTACGAGCTGGTGATGAAGGAAATCCTGAAAGGAGCGAAGGCGTGACGAAGGGTGGGAAATTTGGGGGTGCCCTCGGTGCCCTGGCCAAAGCCAAAGCGCCGAGGGCCGCAGCCGGAGAGGCCTCTTCTGTGCCAGATTCCCCGATTTCAGGAAATCAGGAAAACCCGAATGCGGGATCTCCCGAAAACCCGATTTCGGGAGATCAGGAAACCCAGGCTTCTGGGCAACCGCAGGCGGCCGGGTTGCAGGCATCAGAAATCCTGCTTTCAGGAAATCGGGATATCCTGTCTTCGGGAAATCATGAAAAGCAGAAATCGGGGAAGCAGGGAAGCCAGGAGGGGGACCCGCCCCAACGCCCTCAACGGGAAAAGTATTCCACCATTCTCGACTCTGGACTTGTCACCCAGCTGAAGATGTACGCCGTTCAGAACCGGATGAAGGACAGTCAGGTGGTTGAGGCCGCGCTGCGCGCCTACTTACGCAACGGCTAGAGGGAAGGAGCAGGCTGCAAGCAGGGCAGGCGGAGCACCACGGCCCGGTCTGCGCGGCCTCTGGGCCCAGGCTGCGTCTCCAAAGCTTCTTTATTGCATGATTCCTGAATTCGGTTTTACCTGAATTCAGGACTTTTATACGGTGTTGGGCGGGGCCTCCACCTCGGTTCGCCGCGAGGGTAGGGGAGAGGACAGCGAGAAGCGCTTGAGGACGGGGGAAGAACGTTTCCAAAACCTCGTCCATCGCCGTTGCCTTGATCACCTTCACGCCCGCCGTACTGCCAGAGCCACGAATTCAAGAAAACATGATTTCAGGAATTCATAATTTCAAGAAAGACTGATTTCAAGAAATCATGAAGCGTAAGCGCGGCTCCCGCCTCGCCCCAGTGTGTTCCCTGAACCCTATGGGAGGCGGTGGTCCGTTGCTGCATCCTGCTCACCATGCCGGAGCGGCCATCACCGTGGGCGGGAGGGCACGAAGGAGACCGGGGCGTGGCGAGGCCTGAAGCAGAACGTGCCCCGGTCATGAGGGCCACTGTGCGGATCAGTGAGTCGTTCGGCGACGCGCTCAACGTGGCCCTGCTGGTGTGAGGACCTGCCCACCGGTACCGCAGGCAAACGCTGGCGTGACCATGGGACCGTGGCGGGAGAAGCGCTGCAGCGCTCCGTGGGGCCTGGGGATGAGCAAGATCAGCGGAAGTCTCGCGGCCCTCAGGCCGCCGGGTGAGGGCGAGAGGGAAGAGGAACCGAACGGAGCTAAACCCTGCCATTGCCGTCACCCCCAAGGTGCAGGCGCCGGGCGCTCCCATCCACGGGAGACAGGGCAAGACGCTCGCCGGCCGGTTTCACCTCATCCGGCACCGTGAACTGACCCACGCCCTCCCTGACGCCCCGGACGGGGTAAGCGTACGGTGCGTGAACGCCGGTAAAGCGCTTAAACCGGCGGTGAGCGTGGCCCGGCGGCATTGTGGAGCGCACGCGCTCCGGCTTCAGGAGATTGTGGCGGTTCAGCGGACAGGATAAGGCTCGGAACGTTCTCCCAAGCGGCCCAGCAGCGATCAAGTGAAGGCGCAGAGCCGGGCGAACATGACGTTCAGCCCGCCGGACTCAACAACCTTCGGGATGTCCGCCGGGGCCCTGGCCCTCCACCCCACGCCACCTGCGTCTCAAACGGTAAATATCTGCTCAGCCCTTGCTCAAGTGCGGCAAGGGGTACGGGGTAACGTAGGGAATGCGTTCTTTCCGCATCCCCAAGCAGCGGTTGCCCGACCACTTGAAACACCTCCGCCAAGGTCCATCGGGAAGGAGCAACCCGGATTCCACCCTGGGCACCCCGGAACGTACCCATCACGTGGTCGGTGCGCCTGCGACAGGCGGTTCTGACCGCCTCAGCGAGTTGTTGCCCCTGATCCTGCGGGCCATGGTGGACGAGAGGGGAGACCACCCACCGGAGGAGCCCATGGTCGTCAGGCAGGCTGAGATTCTGGCGGCCCTGGCTCCCTACCACCGGCCGAAAAGCCGATTTGAGGGGCTCATGATGCGGAAATTGGTGGGGGAGGGTTACCTCAAGCCGCGTGGAGCGCGCGATAAGTCGGGCTTGAGCGACGCGTACGAGATCACGCAAAAAGGGAAGAACCTGCTGGCAGGGTGAAGTGCCCTTTGAAGCCAAAGACCCTGCGGAGCCAAGAAGTACGGCAGAACGGGCAAGAAGGGCGGGAGCTGAAAGTGTCTCGCCCTTTTCCTTGTCTTTGATCAATCCACCGGTCCTGCACCTCTCCACGGCAGGCAGAAACAGTCCTCTCAAAGGAGGACGCACGTAAGAACCGCTACGAGCACACTGACGCGCGGCGGAGAAAGATATAAACCATGACCTGGCAGTCGCTGAATTCGGCTGCAACCAAGGGAACTTCGCCGCCACCTGGAACAGGGGGACGTTGCCCTTGGGCCCGGCTGGTACAGGTCGTACCAGCTGCAGCGCCGCAACACGCCGCGCCGTGGGCGGCTGTCTCCAGCCATGCCGCGGCCGGCTTCGGCCGCCCAAGACCGCGGCCAGCTTCGGAGTCCGGTTCAGGGTTCTCACCGACGGCCGCGAAAAGGGCTTGCCGGACGCTGTGGTGTTTGAGACGAAACGGAGGCGGCTCCTGAAGCGGCTGGAGCGCGAGGACAAGCTTCAACTGCTGCGCACCGGGGTCACGCAGGAAGAGCGGCGGCGTGAAGGTCCGGCAGTACCCCGCCTCCCGAAGCTCCGCCTGAGGTGGAGTAGACGCCTCCACGGTGCGTCCCCGCGCGCAGGAAAAACGGTAACGGAACGGAGGGGACGGCGCGGATGATCCGCCAACCCCATGACGCGTGTTTACAAGGGAGCCCCGCTTTCCAACCTACGGCTGGCCGCGGGCCGGAAGCCTCTACATTACTGGGTCCAGCTTTTGGAGGGCATTCCAGACGTCAATGTTCCCCGTTATCCGGCGTGAGGAAGACGCCCAGGAGGTAGGTGTCCCCTTTGGCCTGACGGTTCAGGTAGGGCCTGACCACGGCCATCAGCTCGCGTTGCAGCGCGCGTGCCTCGGCGCGCGGCAGAGTCAAGAGGTTCCAACCCGACAGCACCAGCGGCGAGGCGTCGTCCAACGGGTTCCAGCTGTGGCCATCGACCGTGGCGAGGTCGTAAAAGGTTTCGCCGGACGGCAGGGCGCGGGTCAGGGCCCCCCACGGGCCATGCAGGTCACGGCGCATCGTTCGGGCGAACTGGCGCTCGAAGCGCTGGAGGTGCGCGCTGCGGTTGTGCTGCCCGATCTGCTCCAGCGGGCGCACCGAGAACGGGGTGAAGAACGCGGCGGGTGCCCGGTAGTAGCGTAGCGCCCGGCCAGGACGGGCCTCGCGCCGCGTTTCGCGCAGCAGACCCAGGCCCACGAAGCGCGCGACGGCTTTGTAGGTGGCCGTGACACTCAGTCCCAGGTGCGCCGCCACTTGCGACACGGTCCGCTCCTGCCCCATGAAGGGCGCGAGCAGCCGCAACTGTTCGCGGTCGGTCACCACCTCGGCACGGCGCTCATCCGTCAAGATTTCGACGTCTTGCTCGCTACTTCCGTGACGGTCTGTCATGGAAAGCAGGGTATAACCTACGCTGAACCCATGAAGACGCTTCTGTCTGCCCTGCTGCTGTCTGCGCTTCTCACATCGGCCCGCGCGGGCGCGGCGGTCATCACCCGGCCCTTGACGCTGGACTTTGCCGGCACACCCGCACGGGCCGAACTGGTGCTGCCGGACGAGGCCGTGAAGGCTCCGCTGGTGCTGTTGATCCAGGGCACCGGCCCCGAGGACATGAACGGGAGTTTTCCCGGATACGGTGGCGACGTGGTGAAGGGGTCGCTGGGAACGCTGGCCCACACGCTGGCCGCGCAGGGCTTTGCCGTTATGCGGTTTGACAAGCGTGGCGCCGCCGCCGCCTTCGACCCCCAGACCGCCCAAGCGGCCCAGGCCGCGTACGCCCAGCGGACCATGCGTGACCTGCTCGCCGATGCCCACACCGCCTTAAACGCCGCCAGGGCGCAGCTGGGAGTAGACGCGTCACGCGTCTACATCTACGGTTGGAGCGAGGGCAGCGTCGTCGCGGCGTCCCTCGCGCTGGAGGTGGGGGCCCGCGGGCTGATCGTGCAGGGGCCAGTGGTGAACAGTTTCGCCGCCACCTTCACCCGGCAGTTCGAGCGGGTCGGCCTTCCCTACCTCACGCGCTACGCCCGGAACGGCAAACTCGGGCTGGCGGACTTGATGGCGTCCTTCCAGGGGGACGGCAGCCCCATGGCAAAGATGCAGGGACAGCTGCTGTTCGACCGCACGAGCACCCTTGCCAGGCCTGTCCTGAGCACCTTCTTGGACAACAACCATGATGGGCTGATTGACCTGTTGGGTGAGGCCCTTCCGGCCATCGCGGCGTATGACAGCGCCGCTGTACTGCAAAGTCCCATGTACGCGCCAGCGACGTCCCTGCCGCCCCTGGGCACACTCGCACCGCAGCTGACGCTGCCTGTACTGATCCTGCAGGGTGCGGTGGACGCGAACATCGACCCTGCGGACGCCCAGGCGCTCGATACGGCGCTGGCAAAGGCCGGGAACACCGATCACACCCTGAAGGTTTACGCAGGCCTGGGGCACAGCCTGGGAAGGGCCACGAGCGTCACGCAAGACTATTTTGCACCCATGGCGCCGGAACCGGTCAATGACCTCGCGGCGTGGCTCAAGCGGCACTGAGGACGGCGCCGCGCGTCCAAATGGCCCGGCGGTGCCGATCCTTTGCCCTGGCCACACTGGCCCGCGCATGGAGGGCTGCGCTTCCAGGACTTGGCCGACGTATCGGTCACGTTACCCACAGCGTCCTTCTGCGGCCGCCAGCACGTTTTTCGGCGGCATCTCCTTGAACCAGATCAGCTTCAACTGACCCGGTCCACCCAGGGCGTCAAGCGCTTCTGACGCTCGCGCCTGCGAATGCATCCTGAAGGCGCGTCATGGGCCCTCCCCCCCCCTTCTGTACAGCTGCTGGGCAGTCACCTGCTTTTCCCGTTGGGCTGAGAGAAGCGTTGCTCCCGTTCGCGCATGAGGGTGTCAAGCTGGTCTTGTGCGGCCTGCAGGGCCCACATCGCCGGACGCACCGAGCGTGCCGATACCGCTGGTTCCCGTTGCTCCCGTATGGCAGCGAAGAATTCTGCGTCCTGTTCCAGGATCGGACGCCTTTGATGAGCGAGCGCCAGATGGCCCTGCCTGGACTGGATCCCGTGTTCGGTGAGGAGCAGGGCGTCTTCCTTCCCCATAAGCAGGTAGTCGTGAAACGGGAGATGCGCGTTGTAAGACAAGGCCAGCGTCGCAATCTGATCTTGCGGGGTACGGAGCGAGATGGTCAGGTCCATCGGAATGCGCAGTGGTCCGCTGGGCGGCGCCACCTGCGAGACAGCGCTCTGGGCCTCCGTTCCCAGGAGCCACAACGCCAAGTCGACCGAGTGACAGGCGTGATGCCACAAGAGATTGTCGGTCCAGTCTCGGCGATGACCTTTCCAGTTCACCGTGTCGCGCCGTAAAAACAGATGGCGACCAACGAGGGAATGCGGCTGCAGTTCTCCCGCCACGACCTGCTGCCGGGCCTTCTGACTGGAAGGCCAGTAGCGCTGGGTGTGGCCCACCATCAGGCGCCGGTCCATCTCGTGAGCCACCGCAATCAGCCGGTCGGTCTCAGCGAGGGACAGAGCGAGCGGAATCTCGCACAGCACGTGCTTTCCCGCGCGCAGGCAACGCTCGGTCTGGGCAGCGTGATGCTCGCTGGGGGAACAGATGATGACGGCGTCGATTTGAGGAGTGCCCAGGAGCGCGTCGAGATCGGTGGTGGCGTGAACTGCGCCATGACCGCGGGCAAAAGACTCCACCGCCTCGCGTTGGGGTCCCATAACCGTGTGGAGCGTGAGGTCCGGACGGCTTTCCTGCAACTCGTGGATCGCCTGGGCGTGGTCTTCCGCAATGGACCCAGAGCCGAGGAGAGCGACGTTCATGGTGGGGAGTGTAGTCGAGTTTCCACGCGGGAACAGCAGCTTCGGCGCACTTGCCGAGTCAGCGCGCCGCTTCAGCGAGGATCCGGCATCCGTGTGCCGGTCCCCGCGAGGTCTTGCCGCCGCTTGTCGGCCGAATGCTGCTTCCCCAACGGGCCAAAACGCAAGGCCATACGGACATCCGCGGCAACACGCTCCGATGGACCAGCCGGAAACGCTGCACGAGGGGGGTTCGGGGATAAGGAGCACGGGTGGGTCTCACCCCAGGGCGTGCAAGCGTGGCCTCACGGCTAAACCCCAGGGTCAGCGCCCGCCCCTTATTTGCAGCGGACGTCTTGCCCGAAGTACGACTGGCTCAGCTTGGCATAGGTGCCGTTTTTCATGAGGGTGGCCAGGGCATTGTTCACAGCAGTCAGGAGTTCAGCGTTGTTCTTCTGAACGGCCATCCCTATTCGCTCGGGGAAAATGACGTCCCCGAGTTGCAGTTTGCCCGGAAGGGTCTTGCTGACGTCGATGGCGTTGAACCGGTCGAGCACCATGGCGTCCGCACGTTTGGTCAAGACGGCGGTGAGTTGGTCGTTGGTGGTGGGGAGGGTCTTGATGTCTTTGAGGCCGGGAAGCCGCTGTGCGTATTGCAGGTACGAGGTGTTCACGCCGAGAGACACCACTTTGCCCTGAAGGTCTGCGGTGGTTTTGGGCCCTCCAGGTGTTGAAACCAGCACCCCTCCGCTGCAGTAATGCGGTGTGCTGAACGCCACGGCCTTGAGGCGTTCGGGAGTAATGCCGTGCGAAGCGATCACCAGGTCATATTTGTTCTGCTGTAGGCCGATCAGCAAACTCTCAAAGACAATGGTGGTCCATACGGGCTTCACGCCGAGTTCTTTGGCTATGGCGTTGCCAAGGTCCACCTCGAAGCCGGTGAGCGTCTTGCCCTTGAAGTAGTTGAAGGGCCGGTAATTCCCTTCCGTGGCGAGATGAAGCACACCCGACTGCTTGATCGCGGCCAGCGTGCTGGCTCCCGCAGTCGAGGAAACGACGCCAGTGAGGGCCAGTAAGGCCCAGCGTTGAAGCAGGGTTCGGTTCATACGTCCTCCTCGGGGTTCGGTCCAGACGCTGGAGTGCTACACGGTGGGCGGGGTTTCGGCCGGCGTATAGGGTGTGCCGTAACCAAATGCACCGTGGGTCGCACAGTTTTTTGCTGCCTCCTGTGCGGCGGCGTGCAGGGTAGAACCCAGCCCGTCTCCCGAAATCCAAGTGTTCAGGAAGCCGGCGATAAAGGCGTCACCTGCGCCGAGGGTGTCGACCACCGTGGTCGGTACGATCTGTCCGCGGTGCACCCCGCGGTCCGTGATTGCGAGCGCACCCTGCTCACCGCGGGTCATGACGACGATCTCCGTTCCCAGGGATATCATCCGCTGCGCGAGCGCCACGCAGGCTTCCTCAGGCTGGTGGGACGCGGAGAAGAACGCCACGTCCAGCATGGGGGCGAGTGCCGCGCTGGAGTCGGCGGTCCATTCTGAGGAAAAATCGAACGAAAGGCGTGGTGCAGCGTCTCGAATCTGAGGAAGCAAGGGCTCAAGGCCGCTGTAGGCGCTCGTGTGCACGACCTCATGCCGGGCGATAAAGGCGAAATCCTGGTCTGTGAGTTGCCAGGTCGTGGAGACGCCGGCGTCGCTGCCTTCAAATATCCGGTCGTTGTTGCGGTGGCGGACCTTCGACCACGACGTCTGGCCCTGCACCATTCGGGTGTGGGCGGTCTCCACCCCTTCCTGACGCAAGGCGCGCAGGATCAGGTGACCTGGAGGGTCGTCGCCCAAAACGCCGAGGTAGCTGGCAGGGTGTCCCAGACGGGCGGTGAGCACAGCAACGTTGACCGTATTGCCACCGGGGTACATCACGTTTTGGTCGACGTACAGGTCGGCGGTGTTGTCGCCGAGTCCGAGCAGGCGGCGCATCCTAGTACTCGGTGACCCACATGTAGCGGCGGGTGTCCAAGTGGTGGCCGTGGCGTTCAGAAAGGTGCTCAGCGAAGCGGTTGAGGGCTGCTTGAAGCACGAAGGGCCCGACGATGGGCCGGATGGCCGGATCCACGCCCGTCATGGGGTAGTCGAGGGTGTCGTAGACCATCAGGCGGGCCGAGTACTTCTGGCAGAACGTCAGGGCCCGCTCTACCAGTGGACGGCTGGGATCCTCTCCCAGGAGGAGCACGACGGGGGTCTGGGCATCCAGAATCTCGAATGGTCCATGAAACCATTCGGCGGCTTCAATGGGAATGCTGTGCATCCACTGCATCTCCATCAGCATGCACACGCCGAACACGTAGGCGGTGGCGAACATGGGGCCACCCGCGAGGTGATAGAGAATGCGGTCGTGCTCGTAGGTGCGTGCGTCCTGCTCAGCACGCCGGTCATTCAACTCAGCGCTTTCCACCAGAACACCGGGCAGTGCATCGAGCGAGCGCAAGAGTGGCTCCAGGAGCGGCCACCCGTCTCTGGCCTGCAAGAGGCTCCCGATCAGGGCCTGCAACACGATGAACATTCCAGTGTGCGCCTGTTCGGTCTCACCCATCAGGAGGGAGCGCTGCGAGGCGCGGGCCAGGGGGGCCTGTTCAGTACCCGTCACGGCCAGGGTAAGGCAGGGCTTATCCTTTAGAAATTCGGCTGCCTGAACTGTCTCCGGGGTGGTGCCGGATTTAGAGCCCAGAACCACCAGCGTGCGTTCGTCGAGCCTGGGGGTGACGGTCATGAATTCTGCTGGGAAGTAGCGTTTGACCTCAAAGCTGGTGTGGGCGTGCGCCATCCAGTATTCCAGCGTCAGCATCACCCGGTTGGGTGCGCCGCAGCCGACGAGGTAGATCCGGTCAACCTGCGGCGCCAGCTCCTGACCGATGGCGACAGCCTGGTCCTTGGTCTGCAAAGCGCCCTGCAGACCCCCTACGATTCGCTGATGGTCGATGGGCGCGGCCCGAACACTCGGGCGCTCTGTCTGGCTGGTCATGTCTACTCCTTTGGTTCCTGGTATATACCAAGCCTGCGCGAGTGGCCCAGAAAAGTCAAGCGCTCCTCTCAACGACGCGTTCCTTCGCCAATATGAAACACCACGAATTGAGGGTGATTGACAGACTTCAAGTACTCAAAGGGGACCCCCACCTGGTCACGGACCACCGACCGGTAGAGCAGAACCGGATCGCCCGCCGCCAGGGAGAGCGTGGTCGCCTCCGCAGACGTGGCGTGCGACAAGCTGATGGTGCTGTCGCCCGTTCCTGCGTCGATGCCGTACCGTTCGAGCAGCACCTGGTACAGCGACTGGTTGCCGGCAAGGTCCTCGGCCGCCAAGGCCGGAACGCGGTCCGCAGGGAGGTAACTCGTCTCCAGGCAGAACGCCAGCCCATTGACCAGGCGCAGCCGGCGCAGCACCACGACGGGACTGCCCAGCGGGATCTCCAGCCTCTGGCTCACCTTGCTGGGTGCGGGAGAAATCTGAAACTCCAGCAGGCGTCCCCCGGCACGCCCCCCCTCGGCGTTGACCATCTGCGTAATGGAATGAAGCGTGGGGTCATTGAGCAGGCGGTTGACTTTCGGTGCGCTTACTCGCGTGCCCGCAGTGCTGTCGCGCTCCAGCAACCCCATGCGCACCAGATTGTCCATCGCTTTCCTGACCGTCATGCGGCTCACGCCCAGTTGCTCTGCCAGTTCTCTTTCCGAAGGGACCTTGTCGCCGGGCGCAAATTCGGTCCCCTCAATCATTTCCTGAAGCACCTGCTGCACCTGCAGGTAACGGGGAGCGGCGAGAGGGGAAGAACGGTCCAGACGCGTCATCCTGTTCAGGATGCCCCTCTTGTCCGCCGATTGGTAGTTGGTCTTCAACAGTGCGGGGTGGATTCTGGCAGCTTGACCTGGGCAGCGCCGATTTCTCCAGCGGGCGGCTTGACCGTCAAGCCGCCTGTTCAGATGCCGCCGGCAACCCCGGCGGGGTTCCCGGGAGCGCAGCTCCTCGGTGAGCAGCGAGGCGAATTTGATGTGGAGCGTGGTGAAAAGCCCGGAGACGCCGACCTCGCCTCTCTTCTGCGCAGTCAAGGCATGAACGCCGACGGGTGCCCGGCATCGCGCTGATGTACCCACAACACGTACGGCGGGGCGCCGCGGTTTACACCGTGATGGTGCGTCACTGCGCTGGGAATGCCACCACACCGCGCAACCCCCTGAAGCGCCTTACCCTCGCGATCAAGAATCCGGAGAAGTACCAGCACGGCACGGTCCTCGAAGACACCGAAAATCTCCCTCAACCTGCACCGGGGACGCTTCCCCGTATATCCCCTGCCCCCGCCTGCCGCGCTCCCTCTCCCTGAGGGTGACAGTCGGCGCCGGAGGGGTTGACAGTGACGGGCGGCGCAAAACCCCAACAGGTCACACCCGACTTGCGCTGCGACCGTCTCGGTCACGCGCGCACACGCCCGTGCAAGCACGTCCTCGCTGCACTCGGCATGCAGTGAGGACGTGGGCATCCGGCGGAATATCGCCTGTGCCCGGAACTGGCCGCTTCCTCTCCATGATGCCCCGGAGTCCCCATAAGGCGTCATCGCGCGTCGGCACCGCCAACCTGCCCTTCATGGCGCGCGCTGCTTCGCCGCACGTTCGCCAGGCTTCCAACCTCGACCCCCAATGGCCTCAGGAGATTCCAACACCCTCAGGGGAAGGTTGAGAACGTCGTCAAGATACAAGCCCGCACGGCCTGTTCAGGGAGCGCCGAAAGTCCCTTCCTCGCGGTAGCCCCCGGGGAGTACAGTCAACCCCGACTGATCTATGCATTCCTGCCTCGCCCGCGCCTCGTGATCCGCTGGAGATACTATGACCGCTGAATTTTCCGCTCCTGGCCAGGTGTTGCTGTCTGGACCCATGCCCCGCTTCGGCCTGCCGCGCTATCTGGGCCGTCAGGTTCAGGGGGCTCCAGACGCAACCCTTGGAATCTTCGGCCACGTGGTTTGCCCAGCGGTCCTGAGCCCCTCGCTCCTGGCCCATGTCCCGCGGACAGCCATCATTCGTGACTTCCACTGCGTCACCACCTGGACTGCGCCCGGCGTGCATTGGGAGGGCTGGCAGTTTTCGGACGTGTGGGCCGCTTTTTTGGCAGAACTCGCACGGCCGGACGTGACGCACGTGATGGTCAGCGGCCACGACGGTTACCGGGCGTGCGTTCCTCTGGAAGAATTGATGCGGGCCGACGTGCTCCTGGCAGACCACATGAACGGCAAGCCACTCACGCCGGCCCATGGCGCGCCCCTGCGATTGATTGCGCCGCAACTCTACGGGTACAAAAACATCAAGCACCTCCGGCGCCTGGAACTGCTGCCTGCGCCGGTGAGCAGTCGTGTCGGGCGGCTTCTTTCTCACCCGCGCGGCCGAGTGGACCTGGAAGAACGCAGTGGAACTGGCGTGTCCCGGTTCTGGCGGTGGATGTACCGAACGCAGGTCAGCGGGTATCTCTGTGGGGCCCGCGCGCTTTCGGAACACAGCCACCCCATCACCCGGCCTTAGGGCATTTGCCGTAATTTGCCTCCTCTCGGTCCCGACCACCGGGCCTCGCGGTAGCCTCGCCCTTCCCGGGGATGCGGCGTGACGGGCCAGGCCATCCCTTTTCCCTGCACCCCGAACGCCTGGAGAGCCGTAACTCGGTACGCCAGGCGTTACGGGGAAAGACTGTGCAGGAATGGAGCCCCATCGAAAAGCGCCCCTGGCGCAAAGACGCCGGGACGCTAAGCCGCGGTGTGCAGGAGGCGCTCAACGGCCAGCGGCGCGCTCACCGCAATATCCGGCAGAAAGCGCTCCTGGGGTTGGGCTGTTCGCCCAGTGGAGCAGTTGTCCGAAGGGCGCCGCGCGTGGAAGAGCACCCCTCACGGTTCCATTCTTTTCCATGCGCATTCCAGTTTGCTCGCCGGCCTCGGTCAAAAAAACTCCACTTTTTGACAGATGCGCCAAAGCGCCGCGCTGGGTTCAGAACGTCGTGGAGCAGTTCGGTCCCTATCCGCCGTGGGGGCGGGACACTTGAGGGGCGTTGCTTCCGATACGGGAGGACTGGAGTGAACGGACCCGCTGGTCTCCCGGCGGCTCCACCAGGAGCACATGCTGGGTAGCCACGTCCGGCATGAATCACCGCTGAAAGCATCTAGCGCAGTTGTCCGAAGGGCGCCGTGAGGGGTGCCCTTCTCCCACATGCCACGGTAGTGCTCCAGCAATCCCTTCAAGCGGCGTTGTGGGCCTTTGCCGCTTCGAGCAGCTTAGCCCAGGGGCAGGCATAGCCCAAGGCTGAGTGGAGCCGAACCTGGTTGTACCAGTCACGGAACCGTTCGGTTCCGTGGCGCAATTGCTGCATGGAACCGAATTCCTCGCGGAAGACGAACTCGTACTTTAGGGTGCGATTGGTTCTTTCCAGGATGCCCATTCCTCCTTTCTGCGAGACCTTCGTCCGGGTCCAGTGGCCGACCTGCCCACAGGCGTCCTGGAAGGCCGCTGAGGTGAAATCCGAGCCACCGTCTGTCATGACCAGCACGTCCTCCTGAATGCCGAGGTCGCGAAGGACCTGTAGACCCGCCTGCAGCGCCAAGACCGCGCCGCTCGCAGAAAGGCTGCGGAGGACGTGGAGATGCAGCAGGCACCGCGTCTCCACATCCAGGACCAGATACGCCCAGCAGACCCCATCCCCCAGACGGAAGCGCGTGGCGTCAACCCGAACCCGGCGACCCGCAGGCCACAAGGTCTCATTGACGGCTGGGAGAGCCTTCTTCCGGGTTTTGCGAGGTAAGGGTGGCTGAAGATCTAACTCGGCAAGAGCAAGCCGAATGGTATGCAGGCCCACGTGCCCAGGAGCAGCCTGCTCCTGGGCTGGTGTTGTCGCCAGGACCTGGTGAAGTCGCCGATCGCCGTACGTCGGGTGCTGCAACGCAACCTCTCGAATGCGTTCCAGCCGGGCCTGCTCCCTCTTTTCTCGCCGAGCTTGCTGTGCGGCGTGTTGTCGGGCATCCCGTAATTTCCAGGCAGGAACGTCTGCTTCGCGTGCGAAGCAGGACAGGCTGAGGTGCGGATGGTCTCTGCGAAACCCCTCGTACAAGGCGAGAAGTTCAGCCAGGCTCAGAGACCCCGCACTTTTTTTGCGATCTGCAAGGCCAATTCCTTCTCGCCGACCAACACCTTGAGGCGTTCGTTCTCGCGTTCCAGCTCGGTCTGCCGGTCGCCCTGACGATCTCCGGCGAGGCGGGCACGGCCTGCCTCCAGGAACTGGGCCTTCCAGGTATGGATCAGGCTCTCGTTGACACCATGCTGTCGTGCCGCCTCAGCAACGCTGAGTTGCCCGCCGAGGACGGCCAGAACAATCTGCTCTTTCGTGTCCGTTGCCCAAGTTTTCCGTTGCTTGCCCATACTGTCCCTCCAGTGTGCCCAACCCTCGCAAGTGGGCGGGTGATTTTGGAAGGATTTCCTGGAGCATTACCCACTCAAGTTTGCCGGACACGGTCAAAAAGAAGTCCGCACTTTGACAACTCCTCGAATACGGTTTCCGGATCATCCCCTCCGCTGCGGTGATTCCGCACCTCTCCGTCACTGTTTTTCCTGCTCGCTCTGCTGCGCAGCGCTGCACGTCCGCTTGGGTCTATCCGTCATTTCATAACGGATGAACCCGAATCCCGAGAAGCGGGACGCCGTTCCCACGGTGAGATATGAGGTAAGCCGCCCGGTAGACCAACCGGTCAGAAGGCCAGACGTGCGGGCGCAGCGATGCGTTTGGCCGGCTGGTGCCCATCAGACGAATTGAAAGCCGGACAGAACTCCGCACACGCAGGGCCAGATCGGCGTTTTTCAGCTCTGATGTGAGCTCCAGGCGGAAGAGTTCCTCATCGGGGCAGAGCCCCTTGTCAGGGCGCGTCAGTGGCGGTGGATTTTCCAGGGCCAGCCGGGCAGGGGTGCATACCCCGTTCCCAGGAGGAACGGGGATGCCAATGCAAAACACGCCCTCAGATGGCAGTTCGGCGTTCAGATGAATTTCGTCCGGCTTCCAAAGACGAAGTCTTGACCAGACTGGCTCTTCCATATATAGTTTGCAGGCTCGCCCTGTGGTTTCCAGAGCAGCATGATTTGAGTAACGCCGTTGGACCAAAAATACAGACACCCCCGTGCCCACAGCGCTGTGGAACCACCCCATCCCATGCCGAACTGGGTTGTGAAACGCAGCCGCGCCTATGATACTCGGACCGTAGGGTCCCGGAAAAGTCGGTCAGCGCGGGGGTTTTCCCTTTTTTCTTTTGAGACACCGCAACGCGAGACAGAGCTGCCACAGGGGCAGCTCTTTTGAGGACAGGAGTGCGCGGCCAAAACCCCTCCAGAAGCGCTGAGCAGCGACCGCGCAGCTTGCTGGAACACTCAGGCAACGGGCCCCTGCCCCGCTGAAGCTGACCCGGCTTTGCCGCGGCGCGGTGGGAGGGGGCCGGAGGCTGCTGTGCGCCGCGTTTCTTGTTCTGTCCAGGCCCCGGGGGCCGGAACATTCACGGAGATGAGACCCATGACAACGAGGACAGCAACCGCCGAAGCGCCCGCGCAGCCCGCGCGAAAGCGCACACGTCCACAAAAGAACAAGGTGGCCCCCACGGCCCCGACTCCGTCTCTGGGCGTGCAGGATCAACCTGCGCGCGTTCCAACCCAGGAGCTGGAGTTCACCGCGCAGGCTTCTCCTCTGCTCACAGACAATCTGGAGTTGGAGGAACTGGAGCTGGAGGAGGGCGAGGCGCTGGAGGCGGCCCCCACCCTCAGTGAGGAAGAGTTGATCCTGGAGGTCAACCCTGGCGCCTACCTGGGCGACTCCCTGCGTCAGTACCTGCACGAGATCAGCCGCGTGGCGCTGCTGTCGCCCCCCGAGGAGCTGGACCTGGCCCGCCGCCACGAGGAGGGCGAGGAAGCGCGCCAGGCGCTCGAAGGCGCGCCGGATGACCTTGACGCGCGCGCCCGTCGCCGCCTGCAACGTCAGGTGGAGGACGGCGTAGCGGCCAAGCAGGCGCTGATTGAGGCAAACCTGCGCCTGGTCGTCAGCATGGCGAAAAAGTACACCAACCGGGGCCTGGGCATGCTCGACCTGATTCAGGAGGGGAACGGGGGCCTGATCCGCGCGGTGGAGAAGTTCGAGTACCGCCGGGGCTACAAGTTCTCCACCTACGCCACCTGGTGGATTCGCCAGTCGCTGACCCGCGCCATCGCCGACAAGTCGCGCACCATCCGTGTGCCCGTGCATATGGTCGAGACCATCAACAAATTGGCCCGCACCTCGCGCCTGTTGGAGATGGAGCTGTCCCGCGAGCCGCTGGATGTGGAGGTCGCTGAGGCCATGGGACCGGGCTGGGACGCCAACAAGGTGGAGGAGACCCAGAAGATTGGCCGCGAGCCGGTCTCGCTCGAGGCCCCGGTGGGCGAGGAGGGTGACAGCTTCTACGGTGATTTCCTGCCCGACGAGCGCTTTGCCTCGCCGATGCAGAGCGCCAGCCAGACCCTGCTGGGAGAGGCGATGGAGCGGGCCTTCAACCAGTTGAACGAGCGCGAGGCGCTGGTCGTCAAGCTGCGCCACGGCTTTGTGGACGGGCGCGAACACACCCTGGAGGAAGTGGGCCAGGTGCTGGGCGTGACGCGCGAGCGCGTGCGGCAGATCGAGAACAAGGCGCTGCGTAAGCTCAAATCTCAGGAGGGCGTGAGCAGCGACCTGCTCGACTTCCTCGACTGAACGGCGAAGAATGCCTCGGGCAAAGGCAGGAAGGGAGGAGACCCCTGCGGGGGCGACCTCGCGTTGCCGCCTCCTTGTGTGTCGGCCGCCCGGTGGGCGTTCAGTGACCCTGCTGCCGCGGCGCTGAGAGGACCCGCAGACCAAGCAGCGCGAAAGACGCCCGTACGCCTGCCGGTGAATGCGCCGCACGGGAAGTTCGTCGCGCTGGGCAGTCCCCCAAAACTTCACCCCCGCCGAGTCGCGGGGGTTTTCCCTTGCTCAACAGCAGGGCTCAGGGGTACATCCGGTCGTACACACTGTTGTAGTGCAGCAGGCTGCCGACGAAGCCAACTGCCCATCCGACCTCCGCAGAGGTGTAGAGCGACAACACGAAGAACGCCACTGCCCAGGCGAAGCCAGCGGGCATCTGCCCCAGGCTCATTAGGCCTGCACCGCTCAGCAGGGCGTTCAGCCCGGCGCCTCGCCAATAGCTTGGCCGTTGAGGCTTCCTCCTTTGCACCGCCCATTTCTCCTTGGACGTACCGGCTGGGTTGGGGGTAGGGGCAGCCTCATCGGGATCAGGCACAATCATGTCCCATGGTACAATTTTGAGACTGAAACGCGGGTGGTGCGGGCAACACCTCCTCAAAAGCTCATCCTCGCCTTCCGAGCGGAGCGTTTTGCTGTTCGGCATTTGCGGTTTCACCGGAGATCCGCTTCAGCCTCAAGCGCGCCTATAGACCGCGCCACCCACCGCTGCTCCTCTTCCTCCGCAGCAGCTTCGGGCGAAGAAAGCCCACCACCTCTCCTCAGACGCTCGGCCGGGTGTCTCGTTCGGTCCGCTGCATCGGCACTGGAGCTTCGCGCCATACACCAGGGCGCGTGTCCGCCATTCCACCGGTCTACCAATTCTATCGCTGGCGCCTGGATCTCTGCCCAGCGGGTAGGGATCCACGGACCACGACATCATCCCACCGCGCGTGCAGGCAAGGGGAGGACGGCCATGGAGTCCTGATCTGGCCAGGACCACCACTGACTATAGGTCAATTCTCCCGCCAGGGTTTCAAGGGTCTGGGCGGGATTCCTCCGCGACCTCCAGGCCCTCGGGGGAGCCCGGCAGTGGAGGAAGCTGCGCGGCGCTCGGGTACGTTCTACCCGGACGGTGGGGGAGCAGACCGGTGTTGAGGCTGTACCTGAGCAGCCCGCAGGGAAAAGCCGATGAAGCGCTGGGGCGCTTCAGGGCTGCACCGGGGGATCGGGCACAGCCTGCACTGGGTGCTGAGGCGTTTGGGGCATGACGCGTCCCGGGTGAGGCGGCAGAACGCCCGCCAGAATTGGGTGCCCCACGTCACCAGGCCCTCGCCATCTCGCGCCGTGCCCCCGAGTTCCGAGGCTGTCCCCGCCCTCAACGCTGCCGGGTTCCCATTGATCCTCGCCACCCCCTGACTTTGCGGTCACCCCGGTCCATCTGGCGTTGACGTCGCGCACCACGTGGTCACGGGTACCATCAACTTTATGCGTGCCTCTGGGAGACGGTTGCGCCCGGGTCACGGTTGTCCAGCGTTGAGGGGCAAACCCCTGGCTGCGTTTGCCTCCGCTTCACTTCTGGGCGTCGACGGTGTGCCCTGGCGTATTTTGGGTAGCAGTGGACGCCTCTCCGTTGGCTTTGTTCAAGGGTTGGATGCCTGATGCGCTTACGTGAGGTGGATTCGGGCCATCTGCAGTGGGCCCGCATCGGCGAGGACCGGTTGCCCGACTGGCTACTGGCTGCAGTGCTGCTCAGCACCGCGGCCGTTCAGGCGGCCGTCGTGCTCGATCCAAGATTTCACTGGAACTCCGCGCTGGTCCTGCCCGAAGTGTCCGGCTTTGTGCTTCGGGTGGTGGCGACCACCTGGTTGCTTCTGACCGCAGGCCGTCCTCGGTCCTCCTGGACCTGGGTGAGCGTCATCGTGGCGGATGGCCTGTTGCTGACCTGGAGCTTTGCGCTGATTCAGGTAACGCAGATCGGCATCTTGCTGCTCCTCGTGGCGCATCTGCCCTTCATTGGCGCGATTTTGCGTGGGCGGCAGAGGGGGAGTGCGGTTGCCGCCCTGCTCCTGCCCTCCGGGGCAATTCTCGTCCAGCGCGCGTCGGCGGCGTCCTTGTGGAATCTGAGCGATCTGTTGATCTTCTGGGTGGTGGCGCTGATCGTCAGCATCAGTACGGTGCGGGCGACCGGAGCACTGGCCGCCGCGGAAGCGCGCATGCGGGAGTTGGCAGCACGCCGCGAGCATGAGTCGCTGCATGACGCCCTGACGGGGCTACCCAATCGGCGCCTCTATGCCGATCGCCTGGCCAAAGCCGTCCCTCACGCCCAGCGTCTTGGGACGGACGTGGCCGTGCTGCTCATTGACCTCGACCGCTTTGGCCTGATCAACGACAGCCTGGGCCACAAGGCAGGCGACGACCTGCTGCGGGCGGTGGGTCAGCGGATGTTATCCGCCTTGCGGCAGGAAGACACGCTGGCCCGCTGGGGAGGCGACGAGTTCGTCATCATCGCGCAGGACGTTCACGGGCCCGCCGATGCGCTGACCCTGGCCGCCCGTTTGCAAGAAACCGTGCGCTCCCCCATCGATATCGGCGGGCAGAGCCTCTTCGTCACCCTGAGCATCGGCATTGCCTTTGCCCGGGGACGCTGTCAGGACCTGGACGCCGTTTTGCGTGAAGCAGACACCGCGATGTACCGCGCCAAGAGCCACGGCCACTCTACCCTGGAGATCTTCGACGAGGCCATGGGTGAGATGGCCTTCCGCCGCATGCATCTGGAGACGCAGTTGCGCAAAGACCTCAGCGATCACGCCCCTGCCTTTTGGGTCGCCTACCAGCCGATCGTTGACCCGCTCACGGCCAGGATTGTCGGCGTTGAGGCACTGGCCCGCTGGCATTCCCATGGACAAAGCGTCTCCCCAGATGAGTTCATCCGAATTGCCGAGGAGTCTGATCTCATTCATGATCTCGGCCTGCGTGTTCTGCGCACCTCGCTGGCAGCCACCACCGTCTGGTCACCGCTTCAGCCTGACCTGTCCCTGGCGGTCAACGTCTCACCCGTGCAACTCCGGCGCGCGGACTTCTGCGAACGTGTTCGGGAAGCCCTCAGGGAACAGGGGCTGTCACCGCACCTGCTGTGCCTGGAGATTACCGAAGGTGCGCTCCTGGAGTCGAGCAGCGTGTCCATTCGCAACCTTACTGAACTGCACCAAGCCGGGGTCCGACTCGCGGTTGATGATTTTGGCAGTGGATACTCTTCTTTGTCCCAGCTGCGCCGGTTCGCTGTTCACCGGCTCAAAGCCGACAAATCTTTCGCTGAAGACATCCCGCTGCTTCGCGCGGTGGCTGACCTCGGCGTCGCCTTGCGGTGTGAAGTGCTTGCGGAGGGCATCGAGACCGCAGAGCAGCGCGACACCCTGGTGCAACTGGGGTACCGGCTGGCACAGGGCTACTTCTGGCATAAGCCCAGGCCCGCATCCGAGATCGAACACCTTCTGGTGCGTCAGGCGGCTCAGAACACCACCTGAGCTCCAAAGGGCCAGTGAGGTCATGGCCTCCATGGTGATGTTGCCCACGGTGGCTGACCAGCACAAAGGTGTGGATGGGAAGCGGGAACTGGGCGCTGCAGCCGTGGTGCTTACCGCGGGCCCCATCACCGACCACCAGCTGGCGAACGTTGTGAACTCAGGGAGGGGCCAGGCGGTCCGCCAGGTTTCACCACCGGAGTTCCAGAGGCGCACTCCAGACGCGGGGGCGAACGGTTGCTTGCGTGCTGCGGCTTTGCGCGCACGCCGTGGCCCAGGCGTGCGTCTGTGCCAACCCGTTTTCCGTCAGCAAGGCCGCGTCCTGACGCCGCGCCTTTCACGATGAGGCCTTCAGCGCGCCCTGCTCCAGCGTTGGAAGCCGGTAGAGCTGAGGAAATGAACGCCCTACATGTGCCGGCCACGGCCTCCCCGTAGACTGCAGCCGTGCCCCCAGAGTCTCGCGTCTCCGCACCCCACTCCACCACGTCGTACCTCGACGTGCTCTTCGAGCAAGCGCGGACGGCACACGCGCTGTACAGCGCCGAGTTGCGCTTCGTTCGGGTCAATGACGCCTTTGCACGTCTGGTGGGCCTCCCGGTGGACGCCGTCGTGGGCCGCTCCGTTCTGGACGTCCTCCCCACCATCCCACCCGCACTTCTGGAGGCCTACCGCACGGTTCTGGTCAGTGGCGAGCCCCTGCGGGACTTTCACTACACCGTTCCCACGCCCCATGCTCCTGCCGGACTCGCCCACCGCCAGTGCACCGCCTTCCCGATCTCGGGGGAGGAGGGCGTCATCACCCACCTCCTGGTCACCATCGAGGAACGCACCGCGCAAGTGCTCGCACAGCAGGCGCGTGAGCTGGGCGAAATACGCATGCGGCGGCTTCAGGACCTCACGAGCGCCCTGTCCCGGGCCGTGACCGAGCAAGACGTCCACCAGCTCATCCTCCAGGAGGCCAGTCGCGCTGCAGGAGCCTACGCCGCGATGCTCATCGCCCCCGCCGACGGAGGCACGCTGTTCTTAATTGGGGCGACCGGTTACAGCGATGAGATCCTCGCTCCGTGGCGGCGCTTCCCTGCCCCGGGGCGTCTTCCCGTCGTCGACGCGGTCCGACAGCAGCGGGCGGTCTTCCTCCCGGCGTCCGAACTGCGGTCCACCTCCCCGGCTGCGGCCGCCTTCCTCCAACCCGGCACCCGCGCCATCGCGGCCGTCCCGCTCATCGCGGGAGACGGTGTGCTCGCCGCACTCACCCTGTCCTTTGAGGATGAGCGGGCCATCACGGACGAGAACCAGGTGTTCATCCAGGCCGTGGCCGAGCAGGCCGCGCAGGCGATGGAACGCGCCCGACTCCACGACGGGCAGCAGCGGGCCCACGAGCGCGCGGCGCTGCTTGCCCGGGTCAGCGAAACCCTCTCCGCTTCCCTCAATGTGCAGGTGACCCTGGAGCGCATCACTGGCCTGACCATTCAGCATGTCGCGGACTGGTGCGTGGTCTACCAGCCTGCCCCGCAGTTCGACACCCTTCCGCCGGAACGGCAGCGACTGCTGCCCGCCGCAGTCGCGCACCGCGATCCCGCAATGATCGACACGCTGCAGGGCATGCTGCGCCGTTACCCGAGCGATCCCCGCTCCCCCATCAGCAACGAACACGTCTACCGCACCGGCCGGCCCCTCTTGGTGCCGACCCTGTCTCCCGAAGCGATCGACGCACTTCCCGGGGAAGAGCGGCGCGCCATGGTCCGCTCCTTGGGGCTGCACTCGCTGATCACCGTGCCGCTTATCGCCAATGGCCGCAAACTCGGCGTGCTGGGCATGGCCACCTCCAGCGCAGACCGAACCCTCACGCAAGACGACCTGCACCTCGCGCAGGAACTCGCGCACCGCGCGGCCCTCGCCCTCGACGTCGCGCAACTCTACGAGGCAGCTGCGCTCAGCGAGCAGCGTCACCGCTCCCTGGTCGAGGCGACCTCGCAGATCGTGTGGACCCGTACGTCCACAGGAGCGTTCAGCGAGGACCAGCCCGCCTGGCGTGCGTTCACTGGTCAGACGCAGGAGGAACTGCTCGGGTGGGGATGGCTGGACGCCGTGCATCCGGGAGACCGCGAGCACGTCCAACAGGTCTGGCGACAGGCAGTGGAGTCGCAGTCCTTGTACGTCGTCGAGCAGCGCTTGCGGCGGCATGATGGGCACTACCGCGTGATGCAGGCGCGCGCGACTCCGATTCCGGACCGGGACGGCTCGGTCCGCGAGTGGGTTGGAGCGCACAGCGACGTCACCGAACGCGTGCAGGCGGAAGCCCAACTGCGCGGGAGTGAGGAGCGCTTCCGCCGGCTGGTCGAGGCGAGTCCCATGGGGATCGCCATCGGGACGCTTGACGGCACGCTCCACCTTCCGAACGACGCGTACCTCCATATGCTCGGCTTCACGCGGAAGACGTACGAGGCCGGGGCTTTGAACTGGGCCCAACACACCCCGCCCGAGTACCGGGAAGCGGACGCGCGGGCGTTTCGAGAGGCATTCGAGCGGGGCGTATCCGAACCCTACGAGAAAGAGATGCTTCGCCGGGACGGCACCCGCTTCCCCGTGGGGCTGGTGCTGGTCCGGTACGACCACCACGACGAGACGTTCGTGATGGGGTACGTGCAGGACCTCAGCGTGCAGAAAGCGGCGGAGCGCGCGCTGCGCGAGCATGGCGAGGAGCTCGAGCGCCGTGTCCAGGAACGCACCCTTGCCCTCACCGAACGTACTGCCGCGCTGGACGCGTTCGTCCGCTTCGCGGAGCTCGCGTCCACCACCCGTCTGGAGGACCTCACGCGTCACGCCGTGGAGGTGCTGCGCGCCACCATCGGTTCAGTCAGCGTCGCGTACTACGGGCGCCACGGAAACCTGTGGAAGGCTGAGTCGTGGTCCGGAGATATTCCGGAGGAGGCCCTCACCATGATCCGTGCGGGCATTCCTCTGGACCAGCCCACCTTCGCGCAGGCCGTGCAGGGGCGGGAAGCGCATTACACGGAGGTGTGGGACGCGAAGCGCGAAGGGCTCGGCGACTCGCGGATGTACGGCGCGGGCGCGCTGTATCCCTTCTATCTCAGCGAGGAGCCCGTGGGCCTGCTCAGCATGGCAATGATGCAGCGCCAGACGTGGACTGGCCGGGACAGGGCGATTTTCCGCGCGGTGGGGCGCAGCTTTGCCCTCGCCCTCGAACGCAACGAGCAGACCCGGCTGCTCCGCGAACGAACGCGCGAGCTGGAACGCTCCAACGCGGAGCTGGAGCGCTTTGCCTTCGTCGCGAGCCACGACCTGCAAGAACCCCTGCGCACGATTTCCAGTTACAGTGACCTCCTCCACAGGCGCTACGGGGACCAGGTGGATGACCGTGGACGCCTCTTCCTGAAGTTTCTGGCCAGCGGGGCGCAGCGCATGAAGGTTCTCATTGACGACCTGCTTGTGTTCTCCCGCATGAACGCCGTTCGTGAACCGCTCCGGCCCACCGACGCGAACGCTGCCCTAAAGGAAGCGCTCGGCCGGCTGCAGGCGCTGATCGAGCAGGCAGGCGCGCGCGTCGAAGTCAGCCCTCTTCCGGCGGTGCTGGGAGACGAGGGGGAACTCGCACAGCTGTTTCAGAATCTGATTGGGAACGCCGTGAAGTTCCGCCGTCCGGATGAGCCGCCCGTCGTGCGCGTTGCCGCGAGCGACGCGGGGGACGCGTGGCACTTTACGGTCGCCGACAACGGGATCGGGATCGACTCCGAGTACCACGAGCGGGTGTTCGGGTTGTTCCAGCGCCTCCACACGCGGGAGGAGTACGAGGGGACCGGGCTGGGGCTGTCGATCGTGCGCAAGATTGCCGAGCGGCACGGGGGGCGGGCGTGGCTGAACTCCGAGCCGAGCACCGGCACAACGGTGCACTTCACCCTCTGCCGGGTGGAACACGGCCTTGACTGACGTCCTGCTGGTAGAAGACCACGGCGCGGACGTCGAGCTGGTGCGGGAAGCCGTCGCGAGCTTCGAGGGGGAGGTGACGCTCCACGTGGTTCAGGATGGCGACGAAGCCTTACGATTCCTGCGGCGTGTGGGGGCGTATGCCGGCGTTTCCCCGGTGCAGCTGGTGCTGCTCGACGCCAACACACCGCGCATGAACGCCTGTCAAGTCCTCACAGAACTCCGGGCAGACGCAGCGACGCGCGAGCTGCCCGTTGTGGTGTTCAGCAGTTCTGCCCGCCTCAAGGATATTCAGGCGTGTACGGAGGCGGGTGCCAGCGGATACGCCGTCACGCCCAGCGACTTTCTCGGATTCGTGATGGTCGTGCACGGGTTCTTGCAAGACTGGAGGAAAGCCGTGGCTCACCCTGACGGTCTCACGGACCTCCCCCGGCGCTGATCATGTTTCAGCGGCGGCCAGCCGGGTGGGAAGGGGTTGGGAGGGGCGAGGAAGTCAACGTAGGGCCTGTACACGTTGCCTCGCCTGGCGCGCACAGCCTTGCAGGCGAGCGGCCACCTCACCGCGCAGCTCGTCTCCAGCAGCGTGCACGAGGGGGTCATGGGCTGCTTTGACCTCCACCAAGGTCGAGAAAGAGGACGGCGGCTTGCTCCCCTCACGCACAGCGCTGGCAACGCCGCGCTCCACGTTCGTGGGCGTTTCGCGCATTTGTCCGAGTTGCGCGGCGCGTGGAAGGGCACCCCCCACGGTTCCCCATTCTCCCCAATGCGCATTCAAGTCCGCTCGCCCTGCCGGGGCAAAAAGGAGGGCTCTTTTTGACACATGCGCCAGAAGTGCCTGACCAATCGCCTCCTTCTGAAGCCACCCTGGAGGCATGCGTCCCTTGCTTGCTGGACAACCCAGACGCCAGAACCTGCCCGTAACACCCGGAAACGGTGTGACACGCCACCGCCCGAGGGGGGAGTGAGGGGTGTGGCAAGACCCTCCTGGTCATCCCGAGGGGGTTTGGTCCAGGCTCTAATTCCGGTGTTGATCCGCCGCCTCGTCCTTTGAGGTGACGGTGCCCTCTTCGGCCTTCTGCTGGACTTCCGCCGCAACCTGTTCCACAACGGCGAGAGGCCGTTCATTCTGGGCAGCGTGAGAGGCAGCGTCCTCAGCGGCGTCAACCCGGTTCAGTCGTCTCTGCACCTGTTGCCGGGCAGTGGGATTGAAGCGGTACAGGGCGTAGACTCCTCCAACCAGGAAAAGCAGGAGCCAGGGGAAGCCTCGTCCTGAGGAGTGATGGTCGCCGATCGCAGCAAGCTTGTGCCGCTGAAGCTCTTTCTGTTGCTGCGCCCCGGTTGCTGCCGTTGCCACCTGCTGCCTGAACACCGCTTTTGCTGTCTTTGTTGCCGCCTTCGGTTCTGCATGGCCTTCAGTGGTCCGGGTCTTTTGCCTGATTTCCCTTGTGTTCTTTTGAAGAGATGGCATGATTGTTTTCCTCTTGAGACGCGCTGACGTCTCAAGACCTGGCGCGCAGTAAGGAGGCCCAGAGTCTGGAATGACGTCTGTGTCCTTCCGTCATTCTTGACCGGAGGACGACTTGAGTCGATTTCTACTGCCGAGGGCGGCAGTTTCTCGACTTTGCCTCACCGCGGCGCAACAAGTCCTCAACGGTGCGAAAACAGGCGACCCGGAGGCCGCCTGAGATGGGTATGACTTAGCGCTGAGTCGTTGTCGTCTGGTCGCGGCGAACCACAGCAGGTTCTTTCCGGCGCAGTCCTGCCAGTCCAGCAAGGCCCAGCAGGCCAAGCCAGCTCCAGTCCATGCCGCCATCATCGTTTTGCGTGGTCGCGTTGGTCGTGGTGGTTTCCGCCGCGTTGTCCTGGGCCAGAGCAGGCATTGAGGCAAAGCCGAGGGCCAGCGCCAGTAGGGTTGTTTTCGCTTCTTGTTTCATGGGTGGACCTCCCGCAAGAGTGTGAATTCCTACGTTCATGCAGCCTGTCACAGTGAGGCATTTTCCTCTGCATATAAACTGTTGGCTTAGCCCTAACGCCGCCTTTAGAACGGCAAAGTCAACGTGTATACCCTGGTAAAAGCCAGTTTTACTCCTCCTGCAACTGACGCGGGGGGCGAAACCGAGGAATCACACGGGTTGCGTCGCCTCCCCCAGCGCTTGCCCGGCTCTCCGTTACGATTTTTCCTGTTCACTCCGCTCGGGCTGGCCAGTAAGCAACCCCACGAATGAATTCGGGGGCTTTTCGAAGCTCCACTTGCTTGGCCGAGGACTGTGGCGAGTAAACGATTTCTGAGTCATGACACCCAAGAATGCCTCGCCAGTTCTTGGCTCTGTCGCCACAACAAAGAAGGCCGGGAAGGGAATCCCCGCGCCTCTGGTAAGGCACCCACAAGCTCAGAAATGCCCCTCCAGGCGAACTTCACACGGCGCTTACGCGCATAGGGTCCACATGCCCAACCGAGTGTTCGTCCTCAATTCCGAGCCGCTCTCCCCTGATGCCCTGCACACCAAAACGGGCCAGGACGCTCCTCGAAGCCGGAAGAGCCGCTGTGTTCAGACGCGCCCCTTTCACCATCATCCTCAAAGCCGAAACGGGACGCGTCTCCCAACCTCTGGCCCTGAAGATTGATCCTGGAAGCAAGACCACCGGTCTTGCATTGGTCCTCAAAGGCAAGACTGGCAAACAATGCATCTGGGGTACCGAACTGGCCCACCGCCGCCCCGCCATCAAACCAAAACTCCAGGCCAGAAGGAGTCTCCGGGCCTCCCGGCGCAACCGCACACTCCGGCACCGACCCGCGCGCTTCCTGAACCGCACCAGGCCCACCGGTTGGCTGCCACCTTCGTTGATGCACCGCGTTCTCACCACCGTTTCCTGGGCAAGACGACTGGACCGCTTCACTTCCCTGGATTCATTCAGCATAGAACTGGTCTCCTTCGACACCCAGAAGCTGATGAACCCGGACATCCAGGGACAGGCCTACCAGAAAGGCACCCTGTTCGGCACCGAGCTCCGCGCGTACCTCCTGCATCTATGGGACGGAAAGTGCGCGTACTGCGAGAAGAAAGGCGAGGAAGTCGAGCACCTTGTTCCCCGCAGCCGGGCAGGCAGTGACCGCATCAGCAACCTGGTCCTCTCCTGCCGCAAGTGCAATGAACTCAAAGGCAAGCGCACCCTCGAAGAATTCCTGACAAAGAAACTGACCCTGCTCAAACGCATTCGGGAACAACAGCAGGTCAGCCTCTAAGATTGCGCAGCCGTAAACGCCACCAAGTATCGCTTACTGGAGGAACTGCGCCGCTTCGGCTATCCGGTCGAAACCGGTTCAGGAGCACAGACCCAGTTCAATCGCTGGAAGCAGGGCTACGACAAAGCCCACTGGATCGACGCGGCCTGCATTGGAGACTCTGGGGAGAGGGTCCGGCGCAGCGCCCTGAAGCCTCTCCTGATCAAATGCATGGGGCGGGGAGCCAGACAGATGTGCGGCACCAACAACTCCGGGTTCCCGATTCGTTACCGCACCCGGCAAAAGGTTTTCTTCGGCTTCCAGACGGAAGACATCGTGCGGGGTGAGGTGAAAAGCGGGAAGTATGCGGGAAGGCCTACTGGACGAATTGCGGTTCGGGCACGACCGAACTTTAGACTCGGGAGCTTCGATGTCGCGGCAAAGGACCTCACCGCCTTACAACGGGCAGATGGCTCCAGCTTCTCGCAGCGCCGATGGCGCTGGACTCCATTCACCCCCAGGCGTAAACGCCGGGGCACCCTCGAGCCGCTCCGGTGGTTTTTTCAGGGACTCACCGGAATCCCTAATCCGTGGCTGTGGACATCCGGACGCAACGAGGCCCCTTGGTCTCCGTTCCTGGTTCCGAGCTCTCACCACCTCATAGCAGCCAGCACCCAGGCGTGTGATCTCCGCATCGTCCTTGGTCTCCTCGTTCCACTGACCGCCATTCGCCATAAAGCGGTGCCCGTATGGGGCACACCAGGCATCGGGGCGGAGATCATCAGGATCTTCGGAACTGGCAAAACGCCCTGTACAACGTGTCGGCAAACAAGGGTGACAAAGCTGCGGCCATGTTCTTTGCATTCCAGCGTGAGCGGCCGATCGCTCATCCCCCCCGTTCAGCGAACGGCGGGGGGCGGCTGGCCACAAAACTGCGCCGCATGAGGGCCAGTACATGGCGAAAAAGAGGACCTTCCGGAGCGGCGCCTGAGTAGGGCCAGGGCAACCCGGTGGGATGGGCCTGCCTTGGAAGATGGAGTGCAGCCTTTGGTGGCTAGCGCCCCTGGTCGACGGGTCGGCCGAGTGGTACGAGATCGCACAGTATGCCGTAACGCTTTGCTCCGCGCTTCGACTGGTAGCGCTGGTGCAGCTCAAAGAGCTCTTCTGCAAAGGCCTCCGCATCGGCTGGGTCGAGGAAGAGTGCAGCGCTCCGAATCTGGAGGAGGCCGGGAATATGCTCCACCGGTTCCGCTCCACCCTCCTGCGCATTCAGCGTCCACTGCAAGGCCCCTTTGTCACCGAGTTCCACCACAACCTCCTTGAGCCGTGGAGTCGGTGCGTACTGCAGTTGCTGGCCCACCTGCTCCTTCCAGTACCTTCCGTGTTGCATGGCCTGCAGCGTCTGATCACTCAGAAGGGAGGCCGGAATACGGAAGGAACTCTGCGCCGCGCGGTAGACCTTGCAGGGCCGTCCCCGCCGGGATTGCTCGCGAACCAGTTCCAGAAGGCCCTCCCGGCAAAATCGCCCGACCCGGTAATGCAGCGTGCCCAGCGGCACCCCCAGTTCCACTGCAGCCTGCCCCACTGTCCGTTCGCCACGCATAAATGGCTTGAGCAAGCACGCCACATCAGGCCGGCAGAGCAGTTCTGCTGCCTCAGAACTCAAGACCTCCTGGATTCCGGATGGCATCATGGTTTCTCTACTCTAATCTGGTTGTTTTCACAAAAGTAGAGGTCTCTTAGCGTTGAGGTATGCCTTCTCTTGGTGGCCTGCGCGGCTATACGGTGATCTGGACCGGTCAGTTTTTCAGCTCTCTGGGTGCCAACATGACGGCCTTCGCGCTGTCATTGTGGTTGTGGGAGCGAACGGGCAGCGCGACTGCCCTGGCAACGGTGCCCTTCATCGTCTTTCTGCCCCTGATTTTCATCACGCCCCTCGTTGGGGCACTGGTTGACCGCTGGAACCAGCACTTGAAGCGGGTCATGATGATTGGCGACGCTGCCCGGCTCCTGACCAGCCTGGTTCTACTGGCCCTCCTCTCCTCAGGCCACCTCGCGCTGCCCTGGTTGTACCTCCTGATCTTCGTTGAAGCGGCGCTCGGTGCCTTTCAGTGGCCCGCCGATTCTGCCGCGACCACCGTGATGCTTCGTCAGGAGGATTACGCCCGTGCAGGTGGCATTCAGAGCGTGGTGGGGTCGGCGAGCACCATCCTCGCGCCGGTCCTGGGAGCGCTGCTGTACAAGCAGGTGGGCCTGAGCGGCCTCGTCCTGCTCGACCTTCTGGGCAGCCTGGTGGCGCTCCTGACCTTGGTGCCCGTGATCGTGCCCAGACCGCCCCGGGGCCAGGCCCGTGGGGCAGCACCAGCAAACCTTTGGCATGAAGCGTTGTACGGCTTCCGGTTTATCCTCGCCAGTCCGCATCTTCTGACCCTGCAACTCGTTTTTCTGTTCGGCAACCTGATAAATGGCCTGACAATGGCGTTGTTCACTCCTCTGATTCTTGCCCGGAGTGGCAACAACGCCGGCGCGCTGGCCACCACCCAGATGGCGGGCGGCATCGGTGGCGTGCTGGTTGGGCTGACCATTGCGGGTTGGGGGGGACCGAAGCGCCGAATCCACGGTGTGTTGATCGGGTGGACCATCAGCATGACGGCCATATTGGTCAACGGCCTGGCGCAGAGCGTATGGCCCTGGGTACTGGGAGCACTCATTGGCGCTCTTGGGGCACCGGTGACGAACAGCAGCAATCAGGCCATCTGGCAGAGCAAGACACCCGCGGACATACAGGGCAAGGTCTTCGCCGCGCGGCGGGTGATCGCGATGCTTGCGCTGCCGCTCTCGACATTGGTTGCAGGGCCGCTTGTGGACCGGTGGCTGAATCCCGCGATGCTCCCGGGAGGATCGCTGGCCCCCATCTTTGGTCGCGTCGTGGGAAGTGGACCGGGAGCGGGGATAAGCCTTCTCTTCGTCTTCGTTGGATTGTTCGGCCTCCTGGTGATGCTCGGGATGTACGGCGTACGTCACGTCCGCGACGTGGAGCAACTCGTTCCAGACGTTCAAGAGCTTCCAGCGTGTGACCACTCAGCGGCGGGGCTGGACTTGCCCGCAGCAACACCACGGCCCACTTCATCTTGAAGACCCACCGTGTCTGCCTTGTTTTGCTCCGGGTTGGTGTGCCGTTTGCGTCCAGCATGTAGGCCAGGAACAGCGGAAACTGCCCAGAAGGGCAAAGGCAGACCGCCGGGGCAACACGCGGCGCCGCCGGGCAGCAGAGGCTGCGCAGCGGGCGTGTATTGCGTGGTCTTCCACGGGTGGGCGACGTCCCGCCCGAAATGCCTCGCTCAAGGTGCTCGCGCCGCATATGCGTTCCCGGGGAATGCCGAGCAGGTGAACGCTGTCCGGCCTGCCGGACAGCACGCCGAAGCAGCGCTCCGGCCAACCGTCCAGGGTGCCGCGGTCGTGGGCGGGGCGAGCGGGCGGTGAGCGAGACCAGTTGGGTCAGGGGCGTGCCGAACCTGAAGTCCGCTGGCCTCGCTCACCGCCGGGTTGCCGGTCACGCCCAGGCCCATCACCTCCAGCGAGTTGGGCCTGTCCCCGTGGATGTCCACGCGCAGGCCGGAGGTGAAGGCCGTAAAGGCGCTGCTGCGTAGGATGAGGTGGCCCTGACCGGTCATCTCGGGCGTGCCGAGGCGGCGCATGAGGCTCCGCACCGCGCCCAGCGCAGCGTAAGGGACGGGGACGTGGGCCTGGCGGGCAGCGTGTACTGGTCGCTATGGGCGCGGGTGAGGTCGGTGCGCAAGGAGGACCGGCTGGTGGCTTGCGCGGCGTGATGTTTCCCCTGTTCACCGCCCGCGCGGTGTGTCTCCTGCGTCCGAGTTGCGTGACCTGAACAGCAAAAACCGCCCCAGCGCAGGGACGGGAAAGGAGGAGGTGAACTTTAGCCCCCGCTTTGCTCCAGGGCCTGGCGGACGCTCTGCGGCATCTTGTCGAGCCACAGTTCCAGGGCCTTGACGTCCGCAGGCTGCAACCGGGTGAGCAGGCGGCGGCTGGAGAGCTGCTTGCCAATCTGCACCGCCCGGTGGACGTGCGGAGCTGGGAGCTGGGCGGCGGCCTTGAGACGGGCCACCTCCGCTTGCAGCTCCACCCGGCTTGCTCCACTCTGGGCAAGCCGTAGCAGGTCGGCGTGGTGCTCTTCCGGCGCGGCAGCGACCACGCCCGCGAGGGTGAAGGGCAGGCCTGACCGCAGCGCACCGAGGATGGCCTCTGGCCATTTCAGGATACGGAGCTTGTTCTTGGCGAAGGCTTCCCACGTCTCGCCGAACACGCCGAACAGGCGGGAGACCGCCTCGTGGTCTGCCCCTGGCGCCTCACGCAGCAGCTGCATGAGGCGAGGACGGGCCTCCTCGCGGGGAAGATCGAGGGTCAGGGCCACCAGGTCAAGCTTGGCGTCCACCTCGTCGATGACGTTCAAGTTCTCCCGCTGAAGGTTCTCCACGAGGGCGGCGGCACGCGACTCTCGGTCATTCAATTCGCGGATGATCACGGGCACCTCCGTTAACCCGGCCAGCTGCGCCGCCCGCCAGCGCCGCTCGCCCGCCACGATCTCGTGACCACCTTCCACGGGGCGCACAAGGAGGGGCTGGAGCACGCCCTGCTCCCGAAGACTCGCCGCCAGGCTGGCGAGCCCCGCCCCGTCGAAGGACCGGCGGGGCTGCGCCGCAGTGGGGTGAAGGGCTGCGACGGGCAGGGTATGCGTGGCCGGCTTGGGCTGGAGCAACTCGGCCGACTTGCCGAGCAGGCCGCTGAGGTCCTCGCGGACAGGCCGCTTGCGGGTCATGCCTGCACTTCCGGCCCGGGCACACCCAGGGCCCCCGCGACCGCCCGGGCAGCCTGAAGAACGTCTTGGTGAACGGGGCTGCCCGCCGAGTACACGCCGACCGGTTGTCCGGCGGTCGAACTGTCCAGCCATACGGCTCCCCGGAACGGAACCGGCCTGGCCAGGTCAGGCAGGTGACGGCGCAGCTCTTCGAGCACCTCGCGGTCGTGTAGGCGGCGGCCGTCATACATGGTGGGGACGTACAGGCCCACCCGCAGCTCCGGGCGTAGGCGGTGATACAGCTCCAGCGCGCTCTGCAAGCCAGGCAGGGCGTCCAGGCCCTTTTGCTGGGTCAGGACGGGCACGATCAGCATGTCCGCAGCGAGCGCCCCCAGGGCCGCGAGTTGCCCAAGGCTCGGTGGGCTGTCGATCAGCACGGCGTCATACTGGTCGGCCACCTTCTGAAGGGCGTGCCGCAGGGTGAGGACCGCGCCGATCTGGCCGCTGATCTGGGCCTCGGAGAGCGCAAGGGTGACGTGGGAGGGGATCAGGTGCAGGCCATGCGCTTCGCGGGGCGTCGGGAGGGGCTTATTCTCCACGGCAACCGCATATACCGTCTCGTCGAGCGACACGTCGCGGATCCCCAGCCACCGGGTAAGGCTGGCCTGAGGATCGAGATCCACCAGGAGGACCCGGCTTCCGGCCTGAGCGAGCTCATATCCAATGTCGCGCGTGAGGCTCGTCTTCCCAGCGCCTCCAGCATGGTTGAACACCGTCGCTGTCTTCATCGACCGCACCATAACGCAGGTCCGTTCTTACCAGTAAGAACGGGAGCGGTGCGGCCCACCTGGAGCCCTCAGCGTAACCGAGCGTGCCGCAGTGAGAGCGGCAGCACGGTGCTCGGGGCAGGAAGGGGAGAGGTGCACATCCCGAAATCAGAGATCCGGGACGACCCCAGGCCTGCGCTGCAGCCAGACGGGAAGGAGCCCTTCAGGTTCCGCGTGGACACCTCTGTGTGGGAGCCCGAGGCCGGAGACATCACCGCCTGGCCAGGCGGTGACTGGGGGATTACGGTGATCGAGTCGCTGGGCGTTTGGGTCCAGGCCGGGCGCTGAACAAACGGGCGGAGGCCAGGGGAGGCCTCTGCCTCCCTTGTCTGCGTGGCGCTCCAGGAACCGTGCCGGGCCGCGGCGCCGTCCCCGAACAGGATGAGCACATTCTTTCCGCCCTTACCGGTACCCACCGCCAGCAGGACACCCCGCTGGGGCGCCGTTCGGGGAGATTGGCCTGGCGTGCCGCGGCGAGGCAGGCGTGGTGCCCTCCCTCCTCCAGCCAGCGGTGCCGGCCAGGGGCCGCAAACCCGGCAGGCCCGCCGACCAGTCGGGCGGAGCGCAGCCAGCACCCACCGCTGCCCTGCGCACTCAGGTGGGCGGTCACCACGTCGATATCACCACGACCGTCTCGTCGGCCGCCACACCTCCGGCTACCGTGGCCTGCTGGGAGCCGGCGTAGACTCCAAACCGGGATTTCAAAGACGGCCCCTGCTTTCAGGGCGTACGCTCTCCGCCGCCACTGCAAGGCGCCGGTGCACGGTGCCCTTCTTGTGTTGAAAAGCGTGGTGTGCGGTGAGGCCACCCATACGCATCCTGCCCGAGTTGTGCAGAAACTGCTCGGGTTCACGTCCTCCCTATTTCTGAACCGGGCTTCAGCTTCTCCTCGTGCGCGGCGCACCTTGAGGTGGAAGCTTAGGCGCATGCCTGACAAAGACGACAAAAACAGTGGTCACACCAGCCTGCCGGACCAGTACGACCGCAACAAGCAGGAAGTCCACGAGATCGGGCACGACCGTAAACCCTCATTCAAGGGTGTAAACGACAGGGAAGCGACCGCGCCGCGCAACAACGAGCACGAGGACGTCAAGGAGCGGGGTGACGTTGAAGAGGCCCGCAGCGTTCCCGCCTCCAAGCAGGGCTGACCTGATCACGCCGTATTTCCTCGTGACCGGTAAAATTCCAGCTGCTCAGTTCCTGGGAAATGCCCCGCAGTGATCCGGGCCGCTCGCACCTGGAAAGAACCAGGAGGCAGCTTCTTCAGATTGAGGCCCCCAAGCCGTAATGCCTGTAGCGTTCCGCTTCCAGGAGCGGAGGCCCTCCCGGGCTTCCCGCTGTACTCCGGAGCGGCTCTGCCGATGGTGAAGCCTTTCCGCTCCAGATCTCGTCCGAGAAGTTGGTACACAGGCCGCCCGAGGACAGGTGATGGAACGCCTCACGGCACTCCATTCACTCTTCGTGCATTTGTTCGAATTCCGCCGTGAGGGCTGCCCCTCCACCCACGGCGGAATTCGAACAAATGCCCATTCAAGTTCGCTCGCGCTGCTCGGCCAAAAGAAGCCCTCTTTTTTGACAGGTGCTCTAAATGGCTCTGGGCAGTGATCTCCTCTCCCGCCTGAAGTCCGGAGTGCTTTCGTACGGCACAAGACGCTGAAGACGCGGCAAAGGGTAGACAGCCCCAGACGGCTGAACTGGTCCCTTTGCCTCCGGAACACAGCGTTCAGTCCCAGTCAGGCCGAGCACTTTCGGGAGAAGCAATACGAGCACTTTCGCCCTGCTCAAGCGCAGCAATCCTGTCCAAATCATCCGATGTGAGGACAAGATTTTGGGACTTCAGATTGCTTTCCAGATTCTCCCGTTTTGTAGAGGATGGAATTACCGCAAAGCCTTGCCCCATTGCCCATGCCAAGGCCACTTGGGCGGGGGTCGCGTCGTGCCTACGGGCAATGTCTTGAAGAACTTCGTCATTCATCACTTTTCCCACGGCCAATGTCATGTACGAAGTTAAGTGAACACCTTCCTTCTGGGCGAATTCGACGAGTTTCCGGTTTTGCAGGTAGGGGTGAATTTCCACCTGGTTTGTAGCGATGGCTGTCTCACCCAAAATCTCGCGGGCTTGTACAAGTCCAGCAATGTTGAAGTTTGACACGCCTACTTGCTTGGTAAGACCTCGTGCTTGCGCTTCAGCCAGAGCTGTTAGGTATTCTTCGGGCTTGACTTCTCCCTTAGGGACTGGCCAGTGGATCAACGTCAAGTCCACTTGATCGACCCTCAACTTATCCAAGCTTTCCTGTAGGCTGGAAAGAAGTGCATCACGACTGAAATTTTCAGGTTTAATTTTTGTCGTCAGGAATATCTCGCTCCTGGGCAAGCCTGACTCCTGCAGCACCTCTCCTATTTCTGCTTCATTCCCGTATCCCTGTGCGGTGTCAATTGCGCGGTAGCCAAGACCCAGGGCAGTACGGACAGTATTGCGAACGACATCATCCTTGAGGCGAAAGGTTCCGAGGCCAAAACGTGGAACGGTCATAAACTTACCCCCTGTGAGAGCAATACAGTAGCGCTTTGCGTCCGTGGTTGCGCACAAGGTTGATTCTCCTTTTTTGCACCTCTTTCGTTCTGTGTTCTGCGCAACTGCCTAAGCACCACAGAAGAAGTATGAAGAAAATAACGACCACTATCCCGTTTGTAATTTGTGCAGGTTCGGGCATCTTCACCCCTGAAGAAGCTCATACCCACGGGCGAGTGGCCTGCAGTCGAAGTTCAGGTCACCCGCAGCCCCCCCCTCACGCCTCACACGAAGGGCGCTGCGCAGGTGACGCTGTCGGAGAGCGGCAGGCACGGTGGTTCGGGTGAGTGAAACGTGGAGATTCGGGCATACGGGGCGGGGAATTCCTCGGTTCGTCATCGCCGTTTGAAGTCCAGGCGTGGCCGCTGCCGGGTGGGACGATGCAGTGGTTCGGTCAGGTTGTCATGCCGTGCACAGGAGGTGCCCTGGACGTGCTCCAGATCTTGGAGCACAGTGAGTTTCCGAATTGCTGCGCCGGAACTCCAGCACCTGCCGGTGGGCATGCACTCGGGAACCTTGTACTCGCCGGGCAGCGGGGTGAAGAGGGTCCGGGCCGCCTCCGTATCCCGGTGAGGCTGAAGCGGGATGTCGGGCACGGTGCTGCACCCGTCTTTGCCCTCTACAGCCAGTGCTTCACTCCCCCCACCTTCACGCAGACCCCGTCAGACTTTTTGGTAGCGGAGTACCTCAGTGGGCAAGGGAGCGAACATGATGTTCCTCTGCCCCAGGGTCTCGGGACTGACGGTGCTCCCACGCCCGTACCGCACCTCCAGGACGTCTCGCCGGATGAGGGGGAAGCGGTGGTGCCAGATTCAATGAGGCCCTGGGGAAACGTTGACGGTACAGCTCCAGATCGCTCACGGCGCACCACCCTACTCGCTTGAAGTGACCTGGGCCGCACGCGCTGACCCGCCCTTGCCTTTCCCCAGGTTCAGCCCAAAACCTGCTGTGGGCTTGACCGACTCGCCCACTGAAACGGTGAAATGGACCGAGAGGCCAAGCTCCGGAATTCGTCTTCACTCCTGAGCCCCTGCCGCCGGCGCACAGGGACAGGGGCTTTTTCCTCTCTAGAGGAGATGTTCCGTTTATGAGTACGACGTAAAGACTGGCTAACCGTAGGAAAAGATACGTTTTTCACGGCAGCGGAACCATTGAGAACCTATATAAGGTGACGTGATAGTTCGGGAATCGTCGGCGAACACAGGCTATGCTGAAACCGTTCGTTCTCACATCGCGGAGCGCGTTTACGAGCAGAAATACTACGGCGTCTCCCTCAGTGCCGTTGCTGAGGTCGCCGCTATGACGTACCAGGTTCCCATTGCGCTGCTCACCCTCGTTGGAAAAACGCACCAGTACTTCAAAGCGGCTGTAGGAACTGGTCCCGAACCAACGCCGGTTGAATTGACCTTCTGCCGCCACACCGTTCAGTCCGACGAGGTGCTGGTCGTTCCCGATGCCCAAGCGGATCCCCGCTTTCGGGAAAATCCATTTGTGACGGGCGACCCCCACATCCGTTTCTATGCCGGTGCACCACTCAAAGTTGGGGGGGTGCGGGTGGGGAGTCTGTGTATCCTCGACGTGCAGCCCCGCACCTTGACGGCCAGGGAGGCGGAGAACCTGGCGTATTCCGCGTACACGGCTTCCTCCATCCTGGAATACCAGCAGCCCGCTTCCAGGGGTCCGTTCCAGCTGCTGAACTTTGAGCAGTGGCGAACAGCCCGTTTACGCTCTGCCCGTCAGGCGGCTTTGCCCTGAGCCAGGCCAGGCGACCTCTGCGCGCTGCGCCCCTGATCATCACCCCTTACGCCCCCATTTCCCTTCTCTGCGTCCGTTCCGGCTGGCAGCATGGAGGAGACTTTTGGGCGTGAGGAGAACTCCTGGGGAGCTCACCCTCTTCCGCTGAGGTCGGTGGCACCGCAGAGCATGGTGGGGTGTTCCAACTCCTCGGCAATTCAGATCAGGGGAGGTGTTGATCTGGCCCATGACGCCTACCTCCATTGCAATAAGGAGAGCCACGCGAATACCAGCCGTTTCCCACGCGGTCTGCCGTGCTGGGAACTGGGGGCGGCGCCAAAAATCCTGAAACCCGTGCTCGGCGAAGAGAAAAAGTGATTGAGACTGTGACGAAGGGGACGTGAGTCAGGACTGGACGCTTGAGGGGACGAGGGCTGCAAGACTTGCGCCCAGGCGTGGATGAGGGACGTTTGCACGTCCAAAGGTTGGCGGTGTAATGCAATATAAGGAGCGTCATGAAGCGGTCTTTCCTGCTGCTGCTGTCCCTCGGCTCCGTCGCTTCCGCCGTCCCGCTTCTGGGAACTCCCGGATCATTCTTCGAGAGCGGTTTGTGCCGTACGTACCGTTGCAGCCTCAGTTCCCGGGAGTCGCTGGGCGGCGGAGTGGTGGACTTCCGTTATACGCTCGCGCCTGAGCGCGCTCCTCAGGCAGGGGAGATTCCTGAAGCCGGACCGACCCTCTCGGTGATTCGCGTCAACAACGTGGTGACGTCACTGGGGTACGCGCAGGGAGCGCAAGACACCCTTCTGTATCCAGGGTCTTACCTCTTGAAGCTTCTCTCGCGGACGTTTACCTTCGCAGCCGGTAGCGCGGTTTCCGAAGCCACGTTACGGCAACTCGAGGGGCGTTGTGGCGAGGCAGACGGCCAGCAAGTGGAGGTGAAGGTGCCGGTCGGCCGCTTCACCCTCTCGTGCGTCAACTCCTACGGCGAATACACCAACGCGCGCCGCGTGGCGTTCCGACTCTACCGCTGAGCAGAAGGCCAAAGCCACGTGGGTGTCCACGCGTACAGCTCCTGTTCGACCGGTCCTGGCCGAGGTGTACCTATTTGCTGCTGAATCTCCACGGCATCGTGCCCTCCGCGCCACCGCAGCAGAGGGGAATCCGCTTGCCGCCCACGATGACGCTCTTGATAGCTACCAGGTTGCCATCCCTGCCGTAGCAGTCCTCAGGCGTCTTCGCTCAGGTGGCGCAGGTCTGCCTGCCTGACCGGCAGGGCCATGGAGATGACCTTGCTCGCGGGACCGGGCGAAGCGTGGGCGACGAGCACCACGTCACCGAACCTCGTTGTATCTCCCCGGGGGGTGGTGGCGTGGCCTGGGCCATCTTTGTTGTCCAGCGAAGTCCAGCGGTAGGACCTGCAAAACGCCGAGGTGGAAAACGCCTTGCTGGTGCCCGGTACGCCTTGGGCCAGCGCGGAACCGCACAGCAGGGCCACAGCCGCCGCAAAGGCCCGGCGTCATTCGCACTCCACGGAAAAAAGGCAGTTCCAACGTACCAGCGTTTTCCTGCGGACATTGCGCCCAGCACCGGCCTACTGGGCGTGGTGCCGGAGCCGGGCGCAAGTGCAGAGCGCTCAAGAAATGCGGAAGTCCTAGCGACACTCAGCCTGAACGTGGTGAGCCTTGCAAGGCGCGCGGTACGGGCCGTGCCCACCAGGGATGTGGAGTTGGGGAATGGAGACGGGGGAGAGCAAGCTTACTTGAAGAACTCCTCCTCGAAGTCGCCGAGATCATCCAGGTAAGCCTGCATCCAGGCCAGCAGAGCGGCTTTGGTGTAACCGCCACGCAGAATGAAACTGCTGTCAACGTACGTATTGTCCTCGAGGACGTACGCATGCGTGTAGTGATGCGTGTTCCACCGGTTGACGTCTTCCACGGTGAGTTTGACGGCATCGGGACCGTCGTAGATGCTGGCTGTGACCCGGAGGCAGGCGTCATCGATGCCCTGACCAGCGCACCCGCTGAACCACATGCCCAGTTCGTACTTCCCCGCCACCAGGGTAAAACTCAAGTCCTCGTTCCCCGAGGCAGGGGAAACGGTCACGCGGTACCCAGCAGTACCGAACACCTTGGCAACGGTGGCGGGTGTTGCTGCAAGGACCTGAGTGGGAGGGGCGGTGACCGCCGGACCCCCGGCACCGCCGGCCGACGCGGAGCTGAGCGTCACGAGGAAGAACGGGAGCGTGGTCCATGACGCCATGGACCGTGCCGGCCGGTTGGAGACCGTCTGTTCTGAACGTTTAGAAACGGAAGGGAGATTGGGGGACGGCATGGGCGACCTCTCTTTCGGGCCCACCCTATAAGTCGCCGGATGACAAACCGGTGACGGGGCACAGGGAAATTGGCCCCCTCGCAGGGAGGGACGACCAGGAGAAGCGGAAGCGTGGGCGCCCTCAGGAAGAACGTGGGGTGCCTTGCGGGACGCACTGTACGGGCTGAGGGGCGAACTGCTCCTGACCGGCATGACCGTCCTGGTCGTTCGGTGCCTTCCACGGCAGGCAACACCGTCTGCAGGGGCTGCGCCACCGCGGTGATCATCCCGCCCAGTTGCTTACTGGCGCCGGTTCAAGAAAGGCATCTGTAGACACCCATCCGGGCTTCCTCATGACGTGGCTGCAGGACCTGTGGCTCGGCCGCTGCCTACCCACCCTCCTTCTAAAGCCTTAGAATTTGTTAAGGTATGCCAGGAAGTTCACACAGTGCACACACGCTGGCACCAATCCCCCCGAGTGAAGTTCTTAATTTCACGTGGCTGCACTCGCTTTGGTCTTCTCCCTGACCCAGCACCAACCCCACATGAGTGGTCCGCCGCATTCCGCCGGCCACAGCACAGGTGTAGGAACGTACAAGACGGGCTGGCTTCGCAACGGCAACCGCTGACCAGAGCGGAGCATCTCGAGCAAGGGAGCATGGAATGACCCATACCACCTCTATACCGGCTGTTTTCCCTGGACTTGCTCCCCGAATCTGGGCACTCTTTTTCCTGAATGGCCTCCTCTTTTCCTCGTGGGCCGTGCAGATCCCAGCTGTTCAGGAGCGCCTTTCACTCAGCCCCTTGCACCTCTCTGGACTGCTGTTCGCCATCATGCTGGGAAACGTCCTGGCACTTGCGCCGGTAAGCGGGGTGTTGCGGAAATGGGGCGCAAAAACAGCCGTTCTGCTGAGTATCGCGGTGATGAGTGCTGGACTCCTCGGCCTGGCGTGGAGTCCAAGCGTCCCGCTCGCGGTCATCGGCCTCCTGGTCTACGGCATTGGCTTCGGGGGCGTTGACCTGGTCCTGAACGCCACTGGCACCTGGCTTGAAGACGAGTTGCAGCGCCCCATCATGTCAGGCTTTCACGCTGCATTCTCCGTAGGAGCACTCGTGGGGGCGGTCACCGGAGGCTTCTTCCTCACGCAGGGCGTTTCTCTGGGGGGGCACCTGGGCACCATCAGTTTGCTGGTTGGGTTGGTTGGAGGTGCGTTCGCCTTGCCGCTCCCAAGCCGCCTTACGTCTGGGTCCACAGCGAATGAGCGGGGGCGTCCAAGCCTCCTGTTGTGCCTGATTCTCGTGGCCGGGTTCAGCGCCGCCTTATGTGAAGGCGCCGTCAACGACTGGGCCGTGGTCTATCTCAAGGGGATTCTGGATGTTCCCGCCTCAGCTGCCAGTGTGGGTTTTACCAGCTTCGCCGTCATGATGGTGGTCGGCCGGGTGTTTGGCAACCGCCTGAGTGCCGCGCTCGGGCGCAGCCGATTGGCCACAGCAGCAGCCCTTTTGGCCACTGTGGGTTTCCTCGCGCTGCAGTGGGCGGGGGAGGCCTTTTTCCTGGGTTTGATGGGATTCGCACTGGTCGGCCTGGGGCTGTCCGTGTTGGCTCCGCTGGGGTTCAGCGCGGCGTGGCAGGTGGGGCAAGCGCGGGGCGTTGCTCTGATGACTGGCATTTTTTACGGTGGTTTTCTGGCCGGGCCACCTCTGGTGGGCATGGTCGTTCACGCCTCGACACTGCAAGCGGCGTTTGCGCTGCCCCTGCTGCTGGCGCTCGTCAGCGTGGTGCTGGCCGGAGGCTTGAAGGTGTATGCCGAACAGCAGCAGGACATCCACGCCCTCGCCTAGCCTCAACCGGTACCAGTCAGTTCCTGTCTTGACCCTTCCAGAAGCAAAGCGCAATGAATTTGCTTGGCAACCCCACGGGGGTTGTGCGGGCAGAAATCGCGGCGCCCTCTCCAGGCCTGGCTCGACTGACGTTGGCGGCCGGTCTCGCGGAGTGCACGCACGCCTTGCGCAACCTCCTCCACCTGTGGTGACGGAAGCGGGCAGTCTCCTGCACGGTCGCTTCCCGAAAACGCCGGCCCCGACAGCCCACCTGACCTGGCGTTGAGCCACTTGTCAGCCTGATCCCCACGCAACCCCCTCCGGTTCGAGGTGGCGGGGCTGTCCTCCAGATGGGTCCCACGCCGATGCGTGGTTTTCGGTAGGAACAGAGCGCAACGCATAGGCTTGACTTTAGGCGTATCTAGGGGTATCTTGTAGAAATCAAGGCGACCCCTTCGGTTGCCTTCTTCGTTGAGACACGGGCCAGATGACAGTCCTGTGGCGAACGATGGTTAAAAAGTTTCAGGCAGGGCAAAGACAGCGAAAACGTTGTCTTATAGGCTCTCCAGGTGTTCACGCCATACTTTTTCATCCGCGAAGGGAAGCGTTCACCTTCTCAAAAACGAACGTGCGAGTGGGACGGAAGTAGGCCCCCGGGTTGGTTCGACTCCAATCGCCCACACCTCTTCAGGCGACCGAGCGGTCGCCTTCTTCTTTTGTAACTGCTCAGCACAACACCAACTGTTGTGCTGAGCAGTTCCCGCGCTCGACGCTGAGGTCAGCGGCCGCCACTTGCGTTCAGTTGTGCAGTCCACGGGTGCCCTGGAACAGTCGCTCCAATCCGGGCGCTCAGCCAGGCCTGTTGTGCGGCGGTCAGGTAAGGCCGCAGCCGCAGAAAGTCCCGCTGGTCCTTGGGACGTACGGGTGACCCTGGTCGGCCGGCCTTGAAGAGCAGCGCGGCTTCCGGCGTCAGGTACGGCAGATGGTGCGGCCCGTAGCACCTCGCCTGCTCCAGAGGGAGGGTGATGTCCGGGTCGCGGCGGTACCTCCAGTTTCCGCCGCTGAGGTCGGTGAGCATGAGATCGAGCATCATCACTTCCTGCAGGTCTGGGTGCCGCGCATGCACCTGGAAGTCAGGCGGAATCAGGGGCGTCACCCAAGGCTGGTACCTGCGGTTCACCGGCACGTCCAGACGCCAGCCCAGGCGCTGCAGATGCTGCTGAAGTTCCGCCTGCCGGTCACGGGGCACAACGACGTCCAGGTCTTCATGTGGACGGGTCACGGCGCCGACGTGCAAGTCGAGCGCAACGCCGCCCGCGAACATCCACGGAAAGTCCAGCGGGGCGAGTACCTGCGCGGCAGTACAGGCGCGCTCAAAGCCCGTGACGCGGGCGTGATGGGCGGTCGCCCGCTCGCGGAAGACCGCGTCGGCCTCTTCACGTCCCTCACGCCGGAACACCTGCGCGTACGCTGCCGCCGCATCCGGGTCGGCGGCCAGCAAGGCGTTGAGAGCGTGCTGATCCGCACGCCAACTGGTTGTTTCGTCGAGCAGGACCAGGCGCCAGCCCGCCGGGTGGAGCCAGTGCAGACCTTGTGGCCGGTAGCCCAAAGTCTCAAGCGCCTGCGCCTGAGCGGCCGTGATGGGGTCGGGGAGGAGAGCGACGTGCAGTTCCGGCACGTCGAGGTCCTGGAGGCAGGGGACGCTGCCTGGGCCGCCGACCTGGGCGTGGAACACCCCGTCTTCGCGGTTGCGGTCAAGGAAATCACCCAGGGTGGCATACAGGTCGGTGAGGGCCAACTGCAGGTCAGGCATGCTGCCAGTGTGAGGGGTCAGACCAGGGAAGTACCTGGACTCCCTTCTCCAATCGGTATCGCACCGAAAAGGAGCGTTTGCTGGCGCGGCGCTTGAGTCCAAGCAGGTCTTCAGGGAGGGGGGCCTGCTGCCGCTTCGCCTCTCAACTCCAGGGCAGCTCCGCCCTGGTTCCCGACGTGTCCGGGTGGTGGACCCCTCACTGCAATTTGCCCTGACAGGGCCGCCCTGCGCTGAGATACGGGTTAGGGGAGCCGCGCCAGGATGCGTAACTGACATCTTGCAGTTTTAGAAAAGGTCGTCTGAAACGCGCTTTTGGCCCCATAGAGGGGTGTGAACCCAAAAGGACAGCGTTCCAGACGACTTTATTCTGACATCCTGCCCTGCTTTTTCCGCAAGCAGCACCGGGAATCCTTCGAGGTCTTTCTCGACCTGCTGCTGGATGGTTCCGGCAGACCTCTGCCGGAACGCGCTACGGTTAAATCCCCCTCGGCCCTCAGCCGCTTTCTCAGCCATGCGGGCTGGAACACCCGGCAGTTGTGCCAAGTCACGCGTCAGCACGCTCGAGAGACGTTGCAGGACCTGTGGCGACAGCAACCCCATCAGCGCCCCCGGCTGGAACTGCTGGTGGGTCTCACCCATCTGGAAAAGACCGGCAAGTTCAGCGAACTTGCCGATGGGGTCCACACCTACCACGGCGTTCACTTGGTGGTGTTGTCCTTGCGCTGTGGGGAGCTTCGTCTACCCTGGGCTTTTCAAGTCTGGCGGGGGAAGGGTACCCCTTCCCCCGCACAACTCGCCCTGAAGTTGCTCCGAACCGTCCCTGCGACGTTGCTGAAGGGGAAACGTCGGCCTCGTCTGCACGCGGACGGGGGCTTTGAGCGTGCCGAGTTCATCCGGAGCGTGCTGAATCGGGGCCTCGACATTGTGGTGGGGGTGCGTTGTACCTGGAAACTGGAGGATGGGCGGCAAGTCCGTCATCTGATGGTCCGCGGCAGCCTGCTCAGGCCCACAGGGCTTGACCAGGTGATGTGCATTTCCTGGGTGTGGCTCCACCGCAACAAGGCACCGGAACAACGTTTCGTGAGGTCCAATCTCGACCTGGGGGGCAAGTACCTGGCACGGGTGAAAAAGCGCCGCCCTGCGGATAGAAGCCTTTTTCAAGACGGTGAAGGGACGCTTCGGCCTTGAACGCTTCGCCCAGCACAGTCAGCAGGGAGTGTTGCGCTGGTGGTGCCTCTCGGGGATGGCCTTCCTCCTCTGTCATTTTCAGGACCTTGACCTGCCCATCGATACACCAGGAACGCGGCCTGACTGGGGCGACTGAGCGAGAACCGTACGGTTCTCGCTCGTTCCAGAAGTGCGTCGTTAAGCACTTCAACTGGAGCGAGAGGCCCTCGATGCCTTCCACAACGCACTTCCTCCTTTCACAACCTCAACTGCAGGATGTCAGTCTGGGCAGGGCCGCCCCAGCTCGTTGACCCGCACCTTCCACCGGTGGACGCAGGGAATGCATGCACGTGGTAGGAGAGCTGGCGCAAGCCCTGGGCACCAGGCCTCCAGGGCTTCCGCGTGGAGAGCGAGCAGCCATGTCATTTCCAGCTACCAGTAGAATTCCAGGTGTGCTGGCTTTAGCCGTATCGTCAGCTTCTGCCATAAAGCTTGTGGGGAGACTGCATGACGACGAATGTACCTGAGGAAAGGCAATCTGTGACCAACCAGCGCGACAGGCTGTCACATGCTGAGTAGTTACCTTCTTTTTTCACAAGTTGCCGCGGCTCCGGTTTACTCTGACCAGGCCAGATCCTGCCCGGTTTGCAGCAGGCCTTTGTGGCCCTCCTTGCTCCAAGGGTTTGAAACAACATTTCAAGCCCGAATAATGGACAGGCCCAGCTCAATGTATGGTGTGGTCACATCCTCCGGTACGTCCTGTTCCACCACCAGACCGCTTACCTCGCTGATGGAGGCGATCACGTAGGGCGAGGCAACTCCCAGCTTTTCGCTCGACGCCAGCACGACCGTCTCCGCCGCTCGGCGGCTCAGCGCACGCTTGACGTGGGCCTCCTCCAGGTCCCCTGTGCTCAGGCCTTCTTGCACATGCACGCCGGTCACCCCCATGAAGTAGGTGTCTGCGCGCACGTGTCCGATGGCCTCGATGGCCGCCGCCCCCACCGCCACCACAGAATGCTTAAACAGTCGTCCGCCGATCAGCACCACTTCAACCCCTGGATGTTGCGCAAGTTCCACGGCGATGGTCGGGCTGTGCGTCACCACGGTCGCTTTCAGGTCCAACGGCAAGTGGCGCGCGACCTGGACGGCTGTCGTACCTCCATCCAGAATTACAATCTGGTCCGGCTGCACCAGGCGTGCCGCGGCGCGCCCGACCGCCACCTTGGCTTCTGAAGCCAGGTCTTGGCGGGCTGTGAAGTTCACCGCGGCTGGCGAGGCGGGCAGGGCTCCACCATGGACCCGCTGCACGAGCCCTTCAGCTGCAAGTTCGCGCAGATCACGCCGAATGGTGTCCTCCGACAGTCCAAGCTCCTGGCTGAGCGCCTTCGCCACGATCTGCCCATCACGCCGCAGGAGGCTGAGAAGGTGTTGCTTACGTTGGCTGGTCAGCACGAAATCTCCTTTCCCCCAATATACCATTTGCACGGTATTTCTTGACTTTGCACGAAATTTCCGGGTAAGGTGGGACCAGGGAGAGCGGCCAGACCCTCCGCCCACGAAAGGACACCGCCACCTTGAACACGACCGAGCGAGTTCGTATTCACGACGTTCAGATGCTGTCTGATGACTGGTACGTTCTCAAGAAGACGACCTTCGAGTACCGGCGCAACGATGGCACGTGGCAGCGCCAGAGTCGGGAAACCTACGACCGTGGCAACGGTGCGACCCTCCTGCTCTACCACCTCGCGCAGCGGACAGTCATCCTGATTCGACAATTCCGTTTCCCGGCCTTCGTGAACGGCCACCACGGGCTGCTGATCGAGACGCCCGCAGGGTTGCTCGACAACGCCACTCCAGAAGAACGGATCAAGGCCGAAACCGAGGAGGAGACCGGCTACAGGGTCAAGCACATACAGAAGGTGTTCGAAGCCTACATGAGCCCAGGTTCAGTCACCGAAAAGTTGCACTTCTTCGTCGCCGAGTACGACCCCAACTCTAAAGCAGGGGCCGGCGGAGGTGTCGAGACGGAAGGCGAGGACATTGAGGTGCTGGAGTTCTCCATTGACGAAGCGCTAGGAATGATTCAGACGGGCGAAATCATAGATGGCAAGACGATCATGCTGCTTCAATACGCCCAGTTACACCTTTTCATCGGGTGAGCCGCTTTACGGCTCCCAGGAGGTTTCCGAGATGTCCCAGACCAAGTCCATGTTGATCCTGATCGCGGGACCTTACCGCAGCGGCACTGGCGATGACCCCCAGAAGATGGCTGCCAACCTGCGCCGACTGGAAGAGGTGTCCTGGCCGTTGTTTCAAGCCGGACATGTGCCCATAATCGGCGAGTGGGTGGCACTGCCAATCTGGCACGTCGCCGGAGGGAAGGAAGTGGGTGACGCGCTGTATGACCGGATTCTGCACCCTACGGCCGGGCGGTTGATTCAACTGTGTCACGCCGTGCTGCGCCTGGAAGGCGAATCCAAGGGAGCAGACAACGACGTCCGTTTGGCCCGTGAGCGGGGAATTCCCGTGTATTTCCGGCTTGAAGATGTGCCTGGTTGCAGTTGATCCCAATGCCCTCGCCTCGGCCGACGCTCCATTCGCCAGCGGTGAGGGCGGCATGTGGACCCCGATCACTTCCAATTCCAGGCTGAGTTGATCGGTCAGGACAGTGGAATGACACCTCTGCTCCGGGCGTAAGGACCTACCGCAGCGTCGGTGGTCTGCGGTGGGACGCAGATTGCTCGCCACAGCGCACAGGGTGGCGGCCTGAAGTGCGGGGTAGACGCCTCCTGACCACCCGTGTGTTCTGAGCGTCTGCCTGAGGGTAGAGGCAAAAGCGCAAGTCGCTCAACGTGAGATCTGGCTTTGCTCAGGTCCATGTTCCTCGCTGTGATGATTCGCGAAAAGGAGTTCAATGCTTTATCTTCTGAAACCCCCCTCAACGCTGAGCACCTCTCGTTGGCTTCCCTTTCTGTTGCTGACGTTGGTCGGCTGTGGGTCGCTGCCGCACACGACTCCAAACCCAGGGCCTGTGCCTTTCGTGCGTGCCGCCGCGACCGGACAACAAGGTGTGTCCATGGTGGCCCTTGATGCCACTGGGCCAGACCTTTCGCTTCCGCTTCCCCCGGACGGAATAACTGTGTTTGCGGATATTGCCCGCAATCCTAAAAACGGCGCGATGTACGCCATAACGAACTCCAGCTTACATGTGCTCAATATGCAAACAGGACGGGACACGCTCCAGGGTCTTCTGAAGGTCGCCGACATGACTGCGCTCGCCTTTGATCTCGGAGGGCATCTTTACGCAGGGAGCCGAAGTGGGCGCCTGTATCAAGTGGATCAGGGGACGGGTAAGACAACGCAGATTGGAACCGGCCAGACGACGCCAGCTATAGCCGGAGACCTCGCGTTCAGTCATGATGGTACGTTGTATGCCTCAGTATTGGCTGGAACGAGTGATCAACTCGTCACCATTAATGTCTCCACAGGAGAGGCTACCCCAGTGGGTTTGATCGGCTTTGGCCAGGTGTATGGCCTCACGTTCAGAGGGGAGATGCTGTACGGGATGACGGAGGCCGGAGCCCTGATCTGGATCGACCGGGAAACTGGTAGAGGAACTCTGGTTCGGCGCACTGGCCTGACGGCCACGGGTATGGAATAAAGAGAGGATGGAAGTAATTTCGCGACTGCTCAGCAGACGGGCTGCCGTGCTGAGCAGTCGCGCCAATGTATTTGATGAGCGGTCTGTGGTTAGCGGGGCATCGGGTGCCCGGCCGAAAGGTTGAGCACCCGGTCAGCGCATCAGGCCGGTCAGGACCCCGTCACGGTCCTGACCGGCCTGATGCGCGGTTTCCACAGTGGACTTGATCCGCATGTACGTCTGCCCGCCCTCTGCATTCTTGCTGCACTGCGCGACCTTCCTCGCCATCACTACCGTCCGCGGACTCCGTTCCGCTGCATTGTTCGTCGGTGGAATGGCCGGGCGCTTCAGGAACTGCCACAACCGATTCTGCTTCAGGATGCCGCACCGGAGTCGCGCAGTTCATACCTGCCGCCGCGAATGTGTTGTCCCTCAACGAACAGAATGTAGGGATGGCCCGGTGCAGCAGGCCCCGGGTACAACATGGCTTGACCTTGGCGTTCAAGGCCTGGATCTGGGCTTTGTCGGGTCGACCGCTTGCGAGGGAAGCGGCGCGCGTCATGCCCAGTTATTGCGTCTGGAAAGCCGTTGGGCCACGCCAGGTGAGCGTGACGCCCAGGCTTTCCAGCCATCTGTTGAGCGTGCCGTGCTGGAGCATGCCGTTGGTCAGGCGGTGCAGGGAGGTGAGGGCGTGTTCCGCCTCATCTGGCGTCAGCAGGCCTTCGCGGATGGCACCGAGGTACTCGTCGGTGTCCTCGATCTCCGCCGTGCCGTTCTCACTCACGGTCAGGTCGAGGTACAGGTCGCGGGTGACCCAGGTCGTGTCCCCGGGCGTGATGGCGGCGACATCGACGTAATAGAGGTTCTGTGCGGCCCATCCAGTGCCGGTGTAGCGGTTGATCAGCAAACCGTACTCCGGCAGGACGTGGCGTTCCATGTGCGTGATGTCCGGGTGCTGGTGAAATGCCCGGGCGACGTGCAGCCCTGTGGGAGAGAGGTGCGCCCAGTCGAGGCGGTACGTGACGGGCGGGGTGCCTGTTGCGTAATCGAGGGTATGGGTCAAGTCCGTGAGATTCAGCGTTTCGACGCGGGCAGGGTGCATAGAGGTAGTTTTCCATGTCCGCCAGGCACCCCGCTGGACCTGAGAAGCCCTGCGCCTCTCGCCCTGGACTTTGAGGAGGGACCGGCGTGGTGAGCGTCACAGAGGTTGACCAGCAGGGTTCTACCTTCACGTTCGCACCGGGGACGCGCGTCTGCCGAAAGGAAGATGTCCGCGCACAACTTTTGGGGGCATCGGTGGGAGCACTGCACGGTGCTGGGAACACCTTTAAAGACCCTGGAGGACGGTTCGGACTGGACGGGGATCACCGGATCGGTGCTCCTCTGGCGCCGGCCCTGCCCCTCGCGTCTGGTCGTCCTGACGACGCGGCTTACCCGGCGGCCCTGGGAGCCCGCGCCCGGGCACGCCTGGAAGAACTGGCTTCCCGGGCCTGACTGAAGGGATCTCCCAGACAAAGCGCAGGTCCACTGCGCCAAACCGGCTTTCTCTCCGCCAGTAACCCCCCTGCCCAGAGGGAGCGCGCGGCCAGACCGTTTGCCCGGGGTGGGCAGGCAGCAGATGACCCGTTCCTGCGACCCCATCACGGCGCAACTTCTGCCTCTGCAGGCCGCCTATCCTCGCGGATCACATGGTCTTTGGATGGGGAGAGCGCGTGCGGTTGCAGGTGCCGATCGTGGGGCTGCCTTTTGCGCCCATATGCGGTGGTGCGCGTAGTAGAGACGTCCGGTCACCACCGGACCGTGTTCAACCGGCGGACCGGGTCAAAAGCGCGCGTGACTGAACTCTGCAAGGGGAACGGGGGCAAGGGGAGCGCTCACGCTCCAGTTCCGCCCCGTACGGCGCGGCATGTTGTCCGCACGATACGGTATGAGGATTTTGGTTCATCCGCGATGAAATAACGGGCCAGCCCGAGCAGGAAAAGCGGTGACGGCTGGACTACAGCCCCATGATGATCGCCAGCCGCGTCCACCGGAGGCGCAGAAGCCGATGCGCTGAATTCGGCGCCGACGAAGCCATAGTGCCGACGGGACCGCTGCTGGCTGCGCGTTTCACCTCACGGACAGCAGGCCATCTGCCACCGCTCCACGATAAATGCCCACGCGGCCCGACCGCTGCGGGTGGGCAGCAGCGGATAGACGTGCAGGCCTCCCGGCTGCTCGATGAGTTCAAGGGCCGTTCCAGCGTCCTTCGCGTTCCGCGCGAGCAGTCGGGCGTCCGGGTTGAGAATGTCGTGCGTTCCGGACAGCACTGTGATTGGACCGAGGTCTTTGAGGTCGCCGAACAGGGGGCTAACCCGCGGGTCGGTCAGCGGGAGCTGCCCCTGCCACAACTGGGTGAAGACCCCTGCACCTTCGCTGGCGATCAGCGGATCCCGCGGTTGAACCCTCGCAATATCCGGGTTGGTGAACGTCAGGTCCAGTGCGGGTGAGATCAGTACGGTCTGGGGCAGCACGGTGCCGTGGTCGCCTCTGAGCACGAGAGCCGCGGAAAGCGCGATCTGACCACCCGCCGAGTCCCCGGAAAGTCCGGTGGGTTCGCCCTGGCAGATGCTGTCCAGGACCAGTTGAACCACCGACCTGGCCACCGTGTCGGCCGTCCCGCCAGGCACCTTCGGGTAGATCGGGACGGTGACGGTCGTGCAGACCTCTGCCGCGATCTGCGCAGTGAGCCGCCAGTGCAGCGGCAGGATCTGATTCACCCATCCACCTCCGTGGATGTAGACCACGTTGCCGCGGGGCCTGGGGCCGCGCGGCGTAACGGTGTAGACCAGCATGCCGGATCGCACGTCGGTACGGAACGTCACGTCGTGAGGTAGCCGCCGCGGAGGATGGTAAGACTGCGGCCTGTGCTGCAGGTTCGCAAGGTGATGTCTGCCTGGGGCGTCACAAATGGGGCATTCACCCGCATTGCCCGCGCAAGGTGGGGCGTCGCCCATTCCAGGAGGGTGACCGGAGCCAACCGCGCAGGAGCTCCAGAGAGCAGCCAACTGGGGAGCCGTGCCAGGAGTTCGGGCGCAGCCTGCGGAGCGCCAAGTGCGGCAACGTTCCGAAACTCGGGTGGGTCTGAATTGTTCCGGCGCAACGGCGTATTCATGTCAGCCTTCTTTGGTGAAGGGCCGTGGTGCTGAGGACACCCGGGGCGCTGCGGGTCCTGAGGGTTTTTTCCCCCGGTCAGCGTGGGGCGGAGCGGGTCAGGATGAGCGCACACGCGGCGGCGGTGATGAGGCCAACCAGGCTGCTGAGTTCGTCCGCGTGGGTCGTGAGGGTGTGCAGGTGCTTGGCGTGGTAGACGAAATGCGGGACGGCGTACATCAGGGCAGTCCAGCCGACGATGCGGACGTCCATCCGCGCCGGGTTTTGCCACGCGAACCAGGCGAGCACGGCCAGACTGAGATTCAGACCGCCGACGTCACGCACGAGGTGTTCGTTGTAAGGTCCGTCGCCGGCCACCCACACGCCGAATCCAGGGAACCGGTCGTAGAATGCACGTGGAAAAAACTGGGCCCAGACCCCGACGAGCAGGGAGGTGGCGCCCAGATATGTCAGGGCCAAAGGAATCAGCAAACGCACACGAGGAGTCATGCGGATGTGGCCCCTGTGGTTTCACGCTGGGAGGCGGTCAGCCACGACGCCCAGCCTTCACCAACGACCTCGGCGTCGCTGGCGACCGCGGCCCGTCCCTGCCACGCCCGGAACAGCGGGATCGGCAGAGGGAGCGGGATGACGGCGTTCTGACCAGCCCGGCCCGGCCGTTGCCGGGCGAGGGTCGTGAGGCTGGCGGCGTCCGGGCCAGCGAGGTCGGGCACCCGGCCGGCCGGTTCACCGAGTGTGAGCTGCGCCAGGCGCTGGGCGACGACCTGTGCCCCGACCGGTTGCAGGATCACACCGGCCGGAACCAGCGTGACCGGGCCCAGGGTCAGCTGCTGCAGCAATTGAGCGACGAATTCATGGAATTGCGTGGACCGCTGGATGGTAAAGGGCACCCCACTGCCTTTGAGCCGCTGCTCGATTTCCAGCTTCTCGCGGTAGTACGCGGCACCCTGCATGCGTTCCAGGCCAGTGATGCTCATGTACGCCACGTGCTGGACCCCACTGCGGCAAAGGGCCGGGAACAGGGTATCGGCCACGGCGAGGTCTGCACCGGCCTTGAGGGGTTGGGTCGCCAGATGCAACAGGGTGTCCGCGCCGTCCAGGGCCTGCTGGCAGGCAACGGGGTCGCGCAGGTCGCCCTGGATCCAGGTTACGCTCGGCATTTCCCGGCCCGGGCGGCGGCTGATCAGGCGCAGCTGGGCGCCGTGCGACAGGAGATGCGGGATAACTCGTTGGCCAAGCAGACCTGATCCGCCCGTCAGCAGCACGGTCCTCATCGGCACACTCCAGCTGCGGCGCTCGGTAGAGCAGCGCTGCCCTCACGGGTAAGAAGTACTTTGCCGATCAGGATGTGGTGGAGCGGGGACCCTGTTGACGTGGTGTGCACTGGATTCTCCTTCGGTGGGGTTCCGGCCGGACAGAACTGAGGTGCGGGTGCCCTGGAGTCAGGCAGGCCGGTCCCGTGGTGGGAGGGGTGATGGGATGCCGTGATATCCGAGTTGTGGGAAGGGCGGCGCAGGCTTCGGCCGACCCATGCGGCAGCCGCCAGGCAAAGAGCGTTTTGGCCGCTGAGCAGTGGGCGTTCCATGGACATAACAAGCTGAACGTTCGTTCAGTAAGACCACCATACGCGGCTTGCTGGCCAACACGAGGGACAAGTGCCCTGCCCACGGATCCTCCTCGGTCCCGGCGTCACCACTGCTTCAAGGCACAGGGGGTTGACCGATCACCACAGGCGCCTCACAAGCTGGAGGTAAGGCCTCCAGGCAGGGCCCCTGGTGCGGGCGTGTCGCCCGTTCATTGCCTGGAATGCGGGTGGAACACGTCGTCAATTCCAAATGTTTTGAGGTGGAGAGTGCAGTATACAAATCGGCGGGATTCTTCTCGACTCCCGTTCCCCGCTCTCTTTGGGCAGCACCATGCTGAAGCACGTCCTGGGTCAGGAAACGGCTCCAGAGTTCTCCCCTCTCCCCGGCTTGGAGGAGCACCAGGACGTGCTACAGCGCGTAGGCCAAGGGTTGAAAACTGAGCGAAGGGAAGTGCCTTTTTGCGCTGTGGCACGACGAAATCGGCGACCTACAGTCGGAACGCCCTGAACCCCTCTTGCCACCATTGGTTGGCCTGGAGCGCCTTTGTAGGCCTTCAGCCGAGCTGCCTGGTGGGTCACTTGCCATAGGTGAGCGGTTTCCCGGGCGCAGGGGTGTCGGGAGGAATTTCGACCAGGACAGGTTGCTGTTCTCTCATCACTCGGGGTCTGGAAGCCGGCCCCCGTGGCAAGCGATCCACCCGGTGCACCATCAATCTGGTGTTTACGCCCCCTGTTCCCCCGCCCGCGCAGCCAGACGGCCCACCGTCAACCCTTGCACGATGATGCTGAAGACCACCACCACGTAGGTCATTACCAGGAAGAGGTCACGCGCCTGGCCAGCCGGCACCGTAAAGGCCAGCGCCACGCTGATTGCCCCACGCAGCCCGCCCCAGATCATCAGGCGACGTGTATAGGGCGCAAAAGTATGGCGCCGGTTCAAGAACCACACGGGCACCTGCACGCTCACCGTGCGAATCAGCAGCAGCAGTGGGATGGTGATCAATCCCAGCACCAGCGCTGTACCGCTGAAATCCACCGCCACGACGACCAAGGCCAGCAGGGCAAACAGGAAGATGTTAAGCAACTCGTCCGTCAGGTGCCAGAAAGCATCGAATTTCTCGCGGCTGCTCAAGCTGGCCGGGCGGCGATCCGTAAGAGAGCCGACCAGGAGTCCTGCAGCCACAGCGGCCAGTGGGGCAGAAACATGGAGGTGCGTCGCCACTGCTGTACAGGCCAGAACCAGACCCAAGGTCAGCAGTACCTCGACCACAAAGTCATGCACAGACCGCAGGGCCAGGTAGGCCACCAGCCCCAGAATGGCGCCGAGCAGCAGTCCGCCGACGGCTTCCTGAGCAAACAAGGTCAGGACACCCAGCGCACTCAGCTCTGGGCTGTGACCGCCAGTTCCTGCGGCGGCGATACTCGCCAGCACGGCAAAGGCCACCACCCCCACGCCATCGTTGAACAGACTTTCACCGGCGACCAGCGTTTCGATGCGCTTGGGCACCTTGGCCTGCTTAAGCATTCCGAGTACTGCCACTGGGTCGGTGGGCGAAATGAGGGCCCCGAAGAGCAGGCAGTAGACGAAAGGGACCCCGAGTCCAAACAGGCGCAGCAGGCCGTACAGTGCGCCGCCCATCAGCCCCGTGGATATGGCGGTGGACAGCAGTGCAAAAGAGATCACTGGGCCGCGCAAACTCCACAGGGCATGTGAGTTGAGGCTGAGGGCCCCAGCAAACAGCAAAAAGGACAGCACACCCTCGAACACGAAGACGTCAAACGAAATTCCCCGTGCGGCTTCGGCCGCGGACAGGGCGAAAGGAACGCGCAGGGCCACGAGCGCGAGCAGGGCCAGGCTGATCAGCAGCCCCCCCACCGTGACGCCGATGGAGGCAGGCAACTTGAGAAACCGGGCGTTCACGAAGGCCAGGGCCGCGGTGACGCAGACCAGGAGGGCGGAGAGGTCCAGAAGGCTCATGGACCACCAACGGTGTGGGGGCGGGTGAGACGAAAGAGGGGGCGGAGCGACTTCTGCTGAGGATGATCACGGCGCATAAGGACCTCGCTGGGGAAAACAACATGGAGGAGCCTGCGGTAGCAGGCTCCTCCAGTTCGACGTATGGCCGCCGGCACCTGATTCAGAAGAATCAGGGTTGTTCTGCCAGTGTACCGCACAGCTGGCCCAGGACGTCCCAGGTGAGGCCTGCCGTGACTTGGATGCTCACGAGGAAGCCCAGGCCAGAGCATGGAAGGCGCGGTGCAACGTGCTGGAGCTGGAGGGCCACAACATTAGAGATACCGAATACTGGCTCGACGTTGAGTTCGTCGAACCCTGCCCAGAGGGAGGAGTGGCGGGACGCTTGCACCAGGACGAAATCTGCATGCCTTCTTGCCCTGCGGTGGTCGCGGCGTACGGCTGGGAGTGGCCGCTCTCCGAGGACGAGGTGCTCGCGCGACTGCAGGCAATCAATCTGGAGCGTGCAGATCAGCCCTTAGCGGCCACATAACCGGGTGCGAACTCTCCAGGGCGTGACGGACCTCCTCACTGGCCGCGCCCTGCCCAGCAGCACCCAGGAGCGGGTGCTGCACCGCGCCCAGCGCACGAACGGTGAGTGGGCCAGCATGACACGCGAGGAACCGATCTGGCCGCTGCGCGCCGGTGTGACGACGGCCATGGGACCAGGCTGGAGTTCCGTAGGCCCTGACGCTGCGGAACTCCAGCTCTCTATCTGTTTCGTAAGGATTGCGGTTGGTCAGTTGCGAAACGACAGAATGACCCGAGCGGAGGGGAGGGAACGGATGATCCCGCAAACCGTATGAAGTGAGGTGTTCGGCGGTCTGCTGGATTTCGCGGTGGCTCAGCTGACGCAGGCGGTGTGGGCCGCATCCGCCCGAGCGGGGAAGAGGTGCGTCTCAGGCGTGACCCTTCCCTTCGCAACGATTCACCGGCCCCTGGGTCCGTATGGTGGGGTGCTTTTCCAGGACCACTCCAATGTCTGGGAGCTGTGAAAGGATGTGGACGTTATGTTCGAGCACATCGTCATTTTCCGATTCAAGGAGCCGCTGTCTCCCGAAAAGCAAACAGAGCTGGTGGGGGCCATCCTGGAGTTCAGGGAGCAGATTCCGGGCATTGTTGGTCTCTCCGCAGGCATCAATGAAACGGAAGAAGTTCAGAACATTCACGATTACACCCTGGGCCTGCGAATCACCTTTGAAGATCGGGACGCCCTCAAGGGCTATTTGCCCCATCCAGCGCACCAGGCCTTCGTGCAGTGGCTGGACGGCCTCGTGGAGAGCGTGGTGGTCATGGATTACCCGGTGGAAGCCAGGGAGGTCTCCGGGTGACGCGCTGATCCGGCACGCCTGGAGCAGGGCTCCTCGAGCATTTGTCAAAGGGAGGACTTCTTTTTGACGGCGCCCGGCGAGCGAGGTTGAATGCGCATTGGGGAGAATGGCGCCATGAGGGGTACCTTCCCAACGACGGCGTAATTCGGACAAATGCCATAAAGCCGTTCGGTTCCAGGCCAGTGTCCGGGGCTCGCTCAGAACACCGACCTCTCCCCACCCCTCAAGGCCCCATGATCAAAACAGCCGATGTCGTCCAGAAACTCTGGAACCGCTGGAATGACGGCGCGACCTACCGCCAGTACGTCACGGAACTGATCTATCTGCTGTTCCTGAAGCTGGCCAAGAAGACTGGTACAGAAGACCAGCTGCCGGATGGGGGTACCGCTGAGGCGACCCGCTGAACCTGAGCGCCCCGGGCCTGTTCGGGCGTTACCGCCGTACCCTGCTGGAGCTGGGCACGAAGGGCTCACCGCTTGTTCGGCAGATCTACGCGGACGCCAGCAGCTTCATCCGCAAGCTTGTGACGATCCGCAAGTCCGTGACGGACATCCGTGCTCTGGACTGGTACAGCGCCCGCGAGGAAGGCTGCGGGGACCTGTATAAAGGTCTACTCGCGAAGAACGCCGACGAGAAGAAGAGCGGCGCAGGCCAGTACTTCACGCCCAGGCCCCCGACCGACGCGATTGTCGCGTCGATGAAGCCGACGGGCGGGCGAGGACCGCATTCAGGACCCCGCTGCAGGGACGGGCAGTTTCCTCATTGCCGCGCACCCCTACTGGCCTACTCGGAAGATGTTTTAAGCGGTGCATCGGGGGTGAGTTTGCGCCAAATGCTGAGGCAAGCCGTCAACTCGACAAAGCCGGGATACAGGGCTTGACGCTTCTCCCAGCGCGTCAGACGTACCTTGTGGCCTCCAGGGGCTGACCCCCACAACGTACCCCCTGCCTCCGCTCTCGGGCAGCGTGAAGCGTGACAAGCGGAGACGTCCGACGCTTGAGGCTCCCGGCCTGGAGAAACCGGAGATCCCCAACCCTTCAGGAAGCAGCTCAGCACAAGCTGCAGGTTGTCCCGATGCTGCAGGGAAGCGGGTGACTGCTCTGCTCAGCTGTCCTAAAGCGCAGGAGACGGATCTGGGATGTGTGGCCCACCGGGTGTCGCTGTACCTGCACCCTCAGAGCTTGCGGGGTTTTTCCAACCCCAGGGCGAAAGTGGCGGAGGCCCTACCGGTGAAGTGGGAAGTCCTCCTCCGAGAGGTCTTGACGCGTGTGGTATGTTCTGAACGTAAATACTATCCTGTTTTTTCTTAAAAATCATTTATGCCCATCAGGAGAAGCGAAAAGGCGCCCGCGTTGATACCGGGTGCCTTGCTTTTCAAGCGGTTCCTTCTTCTCTGGGATGTTGAGGGGAAGATGCGTGAGGCCGGCTCAAAGAGAGCAGGCCAAACGGGGTCAACCCTCAGGAGCTGCGCTCAACTCTTCTTCCCCAGCGCCAGTAGAAGTCCTCACGCCCATTTCGGCTTCCAGGTCGCTCTGCGGTCATCCCTCTCCTGGCACATCTAGCGCCCCGTAGAGGTCGGCTTCAACGCAGCGCCGGCGGTCTTCAATGTGGCTCCTACCGTAGCCCGAATGAGTTCCGGGTTGGCCAGCGCATCCGTCGGCTGGTGATAGTTGGCGTCCAGCCCCCGGTGGAAGAACAGTGTGGGAATACCCGCCTGTGCAAAAGGCACCTGGTCGCTGCCCTGGTCTGGGGAGGAGCCAGCAATCTGCGCGGCCTGCCGTGGGGTGTCGACGAGCTGGCGTTCGCCCGTCACACGGAGTGGTGCGGCATTCACCCCGACCATGTCGAAGTTGAACATGGTCTTCAGTCCCTGCACCAGCGCTGGGTTCTCCTGAACAAAAGTGCGTGAGCCACGGAGGCCGTCCTCCTCTCCGTCGAACAGCGCGAAGAAGCTCCGCTGGGCAAGTGGGGTGTGGACCGCACGGCGGGCAAGTTCGACCACGGCAGCGGTACCCGACAGATTGTCGTTGGCACCAGGAGAACGGAACACCGAGTCCAGGCGACTCCCAAACACAATTTCCGGGCGGGTGACACCCCACTTGAACGCCACCACGTTGACACCGCGCACCTACTGTCACGTACCCGAACGTTCAGGGTGATCTGTTGACCGTCCTGCAGGGCCGTGCCCGCAGTGCTGGTTACCGTGAGGGCGGGTAAAGTCAGGCGTTCACCGAGACGACCCTGCAGCTCCTTGGCTTCATTGTTCACCACGATCAGCCCGGCCGCACGCACCGCAAGGGCGTTCTTGGCCTTTTCGAGGAACGGGATCTGGCCGCGCTGCACCCCCACCTGACCGCGGACGTTCACGGTACGGAAGTTCTCCGGGGCGTCCACGCCCGGGACCCGTACGACTCGCGCTGTCACTGTCCCGCCAGTGCTGCCTTACAGCGCGCTGGAAGGGTGCTCCTGCCCAAACGGACATCCGAGCCCAGATCACCGAACCGGGGATACGTGAAGACGTCGCGGTGGGTGGTTTAGCCAAGCGCCCGAAACTGGGATTCGAAGTAGGCCCGGGCCTTCTCATTGGCTTCAGTTCCGGCCACACGTGGGCCGAACTTCAAGACGGTGCTCAAGTCTTCGCCTGGGCAGAAGACGCCAGCATCAACATGCCCAGGAGGGCACGCGCGTTCCAGAGTTGCATGGATGGAGAAGAGCATGCGCAAAGGCGGAGAAAGCCGCCGTCTCTCACGGTTGAACGCTGGTGGGCCGGACGGCGCATCAGCCCTCCTGTAAGGGGCACTGGAGCAGCGGCAAGAGCTGAGCGGGAGCGCAGGCACTCTCCTGCCCGGGCCACCTGCATGTTCGTCGTTTTGCTGTCCTTGCGCCGAATGAGCACATTCTTCCCGCCATGCCCAGCGCCCTCCCCTCATTTGGGCGTCATAGATGAGAAAGAGAGACCTCCTTACGATGCCGGTATGGGCCGGCAGAACAGACGAAAGTTCTCGGGCCTGGACGCCGAGGCGTGGCGCTACCGCTTCTACGTCAGCATGACCGGGATGATTCTTCTGGGGGAGGCGGGCGTGGCCTTGTACGACCATCTCCAGCGCGGCCCCACCACGTCCCATGGATGGGAGTCCACGTTCGGCGCTCTGTTTTGCGGGGCCATTCTTGCCGCTTTGCTGTCGCGCCGCATTACCTTGCGCTTCCTGGATCTCCTGGTGACCTTCAGCGTCTCGCTGGTGCTGGTCATTCAGTTGATTCAACAGTTTCAGAGCCCTGCGCTGCCCGAACCTCGGCTGTATTTCATTGGCTTGTTCGTCATCTTGGCAACGGTCACGAACCTTCCTCTGCGCCCTGCACTGCTCTGGATGGGCGTGATCATGCTGGCGTACCTCACGCTGATCCTGACCCGGCCGGCGCCTCAAGACTTCACCCTGCTGGTTGAAATGTCGGTGGTGGTCCTGCTCATCCTGCAACTGGGCATTTTTGGTCGGCAGATCACCAGCGAACGGACGGAAGGGTTGCAGTACCGAACGCTGGCCCTCACCGATTCGCTGACAGGTCTGTTCAACCGCAGGGCGATGTACGACCGGCTTCAACAGGTGTTGGAGGAGCGGAAGGATGGCCGCCCTTTCGCCGTAGTGCTGCTGGACCTCGATCATTTCAAGGCCATCAATGATCGGTACGGGCATGACGCAGGCGATCAGGTGTTGCAACGCATGGCCGCGGTGTTGAAGGCAGGAATACGGGAGGGTGACTGGGTGGCTCGCTGGGGCGGGGAAGAATTTCTGGTGCTGTTGCGCGGGGTGAACGCCGTTCAGGCGGAGCAGATTACGGCGCGGTTTCGCCAGTCCGTGCGTGAGACACGGCTGGACGGCCTGCCGATGTTCACAGCGAGCTTCGGCGTGACGGCGGGACAGCCGGGTGATGACGTGCGCAGCCTGCTGCAGCGGGCGGACGCCCTGCTGTACCGGGCCAAATCGCTGGGACGTGACCAATGGCAAACGGACGCCTCTCCTTTGTCATGATGGGTGAGGGAAGTTCCACCTTGCTGTAGGGGGGAACATCAGACGTCATAAGACGCCGCTGACAGCCTTGCGAGGAGCCCGTAGCTATACTCCGGAGAAATTCAGAGGAGTATGCATATGCTGTCTGGCACAGCATTTATGGGCCCGTGCACTGTTGAAACCACTTCGTGCTGTGGGCCAGGGAAGGAGCGACCGCCCTTCAATCTGGCGGAGGAATGGGGGTACGGCCCCACTCGTGAAGCCCAGAGCCGGGGGTTCAACACGGCACCGTTTGCCCCTGAGCGCTCAGGCCTACAGGACTGGGTCACGTCCAGGACAGCTTCGGCGTGGCCCGTGAGTATTCCCCGAAGTACAGGTAGGGGGTGGGCGTCCTCGCGCTCATACCTGCCACTGCTGTGGATCGCGAGAACCTGCCGTCGTCCCGGCGCATAAGTGGCGCCACGCTCCAGCGCACGCAGCCCTCAGGGCGGCGGGGAGCCCCACGGCACCAGGAAACGACAGGGGAGAGGACCCCCCTGCAGAAAGCCAAAGAGGAAGGCGACCCAGGGGTCACCTCCCAGCCGAAGCAGAAGATGCCGAGTTGTGCCCAAAGGCGCGGGCTGCCTCCTTCATCAGAGGCAGGCAATACCGCCGTTCACGTCACCTTACCCAACGGATTGGCTCCGTGAAAGGCAACGCACCGATTCCTCCCTGCGGCTTTGGCCACATAGAGGGCTCCGTCAGCGCACGCCATCAGGTGATCGACCGCTGCCGTCACGTCGCCCGAAAACGCGAGATCCGCACTGACGGGGTGACGGGTGACAATGGCTTAAATCCCTCCACTCGTTCTGCGCCTCAATCTGCGTGCGGTGAGGACGATCAGGGGCGTTTCCTGCGCCAGTCAACTCGGACGCTTCAATCCGCTCACCTTCTGCGATCTTGCTCAAGGTGCTCGTGCTGTCAGCTTGCCATTCAGGTGGGACAAACAGCGTGATGGGCTGACCGATGGCTTCAGCCGCCGTATAGCCGGACAACCGCGTGGCTCCTGCGTTCCAGGAGCGGCTGGTGTGATGAAGGTCTGTGCCGACGATGGAGTCATGACTGGCCCTGGCGATGGCAGCCAGATGATCAGCGCTGTTGGAGCGTCGGCCTTGACCGCCAAGACCCTCCGCCCTCCCGATTGGTTCAGGGGGTGTGCGCGAGCAGCGCCTGAAGAATCTCGTACGCACGCGTCCACAAGATCGACGCGCCCTCGTTTGCGTCAAGGACGCGTGTGGCGTACGGCAGCCGACTGGCGAGGGTCATGCCGAAATCCGGGGAGTGTACGGTACTGGCGTCCTGACCGCCGAACCAAAGGTCCACCGGAATGCGCATCTCTTCGGGCTCGTACGGCCACGGCGCCAGGGCGTTCACGAGATCACGGGCGTACGGGCGTGCGCCGCGCGCGAAGCCTTCAGCAAGGGCCTGACGGTACGCCGCATGGAAGGTCGGGTCGAGGTACACCGCGCGGTCACGTTCGCCGCTCATGCCCAAGATCAGCTCCCACAGGCCCCCTGCCGTGGCGAAGTCGGCGAAGGCAGCCTCGAAGCCGTCCGGGTCAGTGGCAATCGCGCTCACCATGTTCGCCACGTCCGGTGACAGCAAGGGCGTCAGGGCAGGGTGCCTCAGGTCATCCTGCGGGGATACCAGCGCGGCTGCCCCCACCAGGTCCGCTCCGGCCAGGGCCAGCGCGAACGGCGCTCCCTGCGAGAAGCCCACCACGCGGGCATCACCCAGGCGGGCCGTGTGCAACAAACACCTCACGTCCGCCACCCAACTGAGCAGGGTCTTTTTGGGATGTGGGTCACTTCGGCCCAGACCAGGCCGGTCCGGCACGATCAGCCGGACATCCAGCGCACTCAGCACACCCGCGCCGAAGCCGAGCGCACCGCTCATCGCCGCGCCAGTACAGAACACCACTGGACGCCCATTCTGAGGGCCCCATTCGGACCAAGCGAACACCCGTCCATCCGGGAGGCGCAGGTCAATCTGCCGTTCGGGCGGCGTTATACCGTACGTCATGGCGTGCAGTGTAGGCAGACCTGCCGCACGCCGCATACGCCGTTTGGCGGGCCCGGGACGCCGCGCTCAGGGGCGGCACTGCCCAAGATGTCCGCCGTGCATATCGAGAAAGACGGCTGATGCTGAGCCGCACCTCGCCCCTACTGCGCGGCAGGTCTTCAGGGCTGTTTGGTCCTGAGCCGGTGTCAAAAGCGCACCCACCGGCCTGGCGATGGAGATCTGTTTGCCCGGAGCACGCGCCGCCTCGCGTGTAACGCGAGAAGCCCGGTGCTGTGGCGGACTGCACTCCTGGCGTGATCAGCACGCGTCCAGAGCTGTCTCCTGCAAGACCTCAGTGCATTCCCCAGGCCTGCCTCGACCGAGAGGGGCGTGTGCAGACCACCCGTGTGCGGCCTCTCCCGCCTGCCACACACCGCACGAGAGGTGGAACGCTGAACACGGGCGTGACCTCGGCGCCGTCCAGCGTGATGGGCGTCACCTCCCCGCCCGGGCAGGGCAGCGGCGGACCCACCTCGCCCCCATGAGCGCGGCCACCCACTCCAGAACGGTGGTCCGGCTGCCTCTAGGGCTTGAGATGGCTGGGCACCCGGGGCAACCTCGTTCAGGTTCAGGACGCCTTCTGTAGGGCCGATGTAGGACAACCGGTCCAGTGCAGCAGCGGAGGATCAGGCTGGGCCCGGTGCAGCCCGGTGCAGGTGTCCCAGGAAAGCGATCTGCCCCGCGTGGTGCGCCTCGTGTAGGGTGAGGTGGTGGAGGACCCACGCGGGCGTGACGGTATAGGCGCTGAGCTCGCGCGGACGGTGGTAGTCCTCAGGCGTCATGACCTCAAACGTCTTCACGAGTTCTGCGCGCACCCAGGCCAGCCGCTCCAGGTGACGTTCCAGAGCTTCACCCCGCATCTGGGTCAACCGGCCGTCGGAACTCCGCACGTCTACAGGAAACCAGGCATTCCAGCCGGGCGGAAACACGTCGCCGCAGACCTCGACGGCCAGCCAGTCGAGTTCAATGGCAGCGATGTGGTAGAGGAGATCACCCACGCTGCTCAGCCCCGGACCGGCGGTCCAGTCCACCTCACCGATCTTGTTCACCCGCTCTCGCGTGCGCGTCCGTGCTTCGCCCAGCCGCCAGAGCGCTTCTCCAATCTCCGGGGTGGTGGCTTTCAAGCTTTGCGTCAGAAACAATTCCATTCCACTCAACATATCCAGGGGCGAAATGCGGCGCATCTGCCAAAAAGCTGAAGATCAGCCTGCGTGACCCGAGGGGGGGCAGTTTCGACGCGTTCACTGCGGATGACCAGGAAGGACAGCAGCCGTTGGAAGGCGGCGATGAGGGCCAGGACCAGCATGGCGCGCAGCGGGGAGACTTCCGGGTAGAACAACATGGGGTCACCGGCAGCGGAACCGGGCCCGATGACACTGGCGAGCTCCAGTGGGCTGAGCTGGGCCAGGCCGCGCTTGCCGGTGATGCGGAGCAGGAAGACCAGCCACAGGAACATCAGGGCGGTGCGGAACACGATCTCCAGCAGGAAGAGCGGTGGGGCGTCACCCAGAAATATGCGCGCGATGTCGAAGGGAACGGTCCCTGCGCTTCCCAAACTCATGAGGTGTGGCCTGAAGACAAAGGCAGAAAGGGACAGAGCGTCAACAGGGTTTAAGGGCTTCCTGGTACCGCGCCCAAGCGGGAGCGCAAGTCGAAGGGGTTCGGCGGTGACGACGGCCAGCATGAGTTCGCGCCCGATGTGCCGACCGACATGACGCTGGTGGGGCTGTTCGGCCGTGGGGGGACGTTCATTGACGCGCTGGGCATTCTCGGCGCGCCGGACAGCGGGTGGAGCAGGAGCACAGCCGGCTCCAGACCCGGAGCAGGGAAAAAGCGTGCCCCCCGGGTGGTGAAAGACAACGCCGGGGCAGCGCCCACAGCACCTGCCAAGCGCAAAAGCACAGCGAAAGCTGAACTGGTGGTCGGCGCGTCGACACCAGCGAAGAAAAGCGCTGCACACCGGTCCAGAAAGGCAACGATCGACGCTCAGGGGACGGGCTGAGAGAACAGACCGTCAAACGAAAACTCCAGCGGATTCAGACGGGTTGCATCCCCCCCTCTCAGCAGCTACCGTGCTCTCCAAGGTTGCTCCCTATGCGAATCCACTGTGCCGCCGCCCTGCTTCTGTCTCTGTCTATCGCCGGTGCTCGGCCCCAGCATCGCCCAAGCCCTGAAGCGCTCGCCGCCGCCTTGGGCATCCGTTCGGTGGGGTTAGGCATTCCCGGCGACCGGATTCTCCAGACCTTCCAGACGTGCAGTCCTGGAAGAATCCCGCGGCAGTGCGTCTTTGCCATCGTCAGCCAGAGGCAGACGCCTCAGGGCCCCGCGCACGACGTCACCATCCATCACGCGCAGCTCGGTTCCTGGCTCTGCGGCGTCACCCTGCCCGTCCCGGAACACGGCGCGCAGTACCGCCTCAAGGTTGGGCCGAACAGCTGGCAACTGCTGCTCAAACGCCCGGGTACGCCTCCCGTCAACCTGAATCCGCAGCTGAAATGTCTTGAGAACTGACGCCGGACATTGGTCTCTTCGTTCCCAGCGCTGCCAGGCTGAGTGGTGAGATGAAGAGGGAGTTCGGGAGTTGAATTGAAGGGAGCTTTTTGCCTTTGCGTCGTGATTGCAGTGCTTATAGGTATGAAGAGAAGTTATTTCCGAAGTCATTTCGTAACTACTCACCACGAGGGTGTTTCTTGTGGTGAGTAGTTACGAATAAACTTGGTTCCGGCCATTCTTCTTGGCACGGTACAACGCGATATCGGCCGCGTGAATGACTTCTGCAGGGGTTGCACCATTGGTGGGATATTCCGCCACGCCGAATGAAGCGGACACTGAACCGAGGACGCCCTTTCTATACGGCACTTGTAACTACTTAGGACGAGATGGATTGTCGTTCTAAGTAGTTGCGTCATTTCTCCATCAGGCCATTCGCTGTACTCCGAGGAATATTTATAGGCCGCGCAAAAGCTATCCAAGACGTGGCCCAGTCTTGTCTGACTGAGCGCTCAGGGGCAAATAGTGCTTTGTCGGTGAATATTCAGCACAAATCTGCCAGTATCAAGCTCGTCCTGGTGGTAACTATTCACCCCAAGAGAAAAAATATAAGGGTAAGTAAAATCAATCGGTTGATTTTGAACACTCCAAAAGCCTCTCGGTGATGGCTCAGCGGGAAAGCGAAAGCTCGGGAAGAAGGATGTCGTTCTGGAAAAGCAACTGCTTAATATGTCGGGAAAGATGGTGCAGCTTTATAGGGTGAATGCTTTCATCTCACGTTTCCTCAGGACCGTTCGAACTACGCCATGACGTCCCGCTTGAACGTCTTCCAAAGCAGCCTCTATGTCATGCACCATGTCCTCAGGTGTGGCATCTGCAGAGTACCAGGCGCACTCGGCTATTTCTTCTGGATTCACGATGATAGGTTGTCCCTCAACAATTTGCGCTTCGAACACATGGGCGAGAATGTCCGGCCATCCACCTCCTTGTAGCAAGTACAGACCAACGAGCCGTAGAATCTTAATCTGGACTCCCGTCTCTTCCACAGCTTCGCGCCGCGCTGCCTGCATAGGCGTTTCTCCAGGATCCACTATGCCGCCAGGCGCACCCCAGCGATAGGCACCATAGTTCTGGCGAACCAGAAGAACCTGCCCCTCCTCGTTGAAAATCAAGGATGCTGCGCACTGGCGGTGAGGAAGCGTCACCCTCGCAGCTTAAGCGAACGAAGGAATGAGGGTACTCACGCACACGCGCAGCCCCTGCTGAAGAGTCACTTTTGTTAAACCCCTGGATCTGCGTTTCACGATTGGCGCCGTGCTCTCATTCCTCCGCCAGATCGGAGGGCGGCCGCTCCTTCCCTTTTCTGGACCACACCACACAGTGGTTTCAACATTGTACGGAACCATAAATGCTGTGCCGGACAGCAAATGCAAACTTTCTTGAATTCCCCGAAGTACAGTTGGATACCCAGGCTATTCGGCGTGAGCCCCGGGGGCAGCAGCCACAGGCAGACCTCCCGTAACGTTTCGGAGGGCCCTGGTGAAGCTGGGGGCCTCTTCTTATCCTCTGAGGCGTGGCCCTGCTGCGCCCCCTAGACTGGTGCGGGCTGCGTCAACGTGCCGCCGTACAAGCCCGGGCGGCCGCTGAGTCGGCTTGCGCACGGGCAAATCTGGATGATGAGGCAAGAACTCGCCACCTTGTTTGGCCTGACGACGAGGCGAGCGCGCGGCACAGCCTGCGTCTCCTCAGCGCCCACGGCAGCTTTCTGGCGTGGGGGGGCGCGCCCGAAGTCGAGGCGACCCGGTTGCGGTTCTCGGTGGACACCAACGTGTGGCGCTTTCGCACGGCGCATGCGGGTGGGCGCTGGGAAGAAGCCACCGTCCTGTACCGCCACAACTTTCTAAGCGGCGTGACGTGGCGAGACGCGCCCGAACCCGCCCGGGGCGAGGGCCGCTTCGGCCAGGAAGCAACAGGAACTCCAGAAGGACAAGGGAGGCTTGCCCGAGACCTGGCTGGACTGGGAGGCCCAGATCCATGTGGATCAGAAGGCGGAGATAAGGAGCAGAAGGCACACGCCAATCAAGCAGACGATGATTGCAGACCGGACTTGAGCGCTGCTCGGCTTGTTCAGGTTCCGATGATCGCAGCGCGTTCCGCTCTCCAGCACTGCAATCTCGCGTCCCCGGACTTCATAGCGCACCTTCAATCGGTCCCCGGGGTGAATGATCCTCAGCGCTGCCTCCTGCGCGAGGCGCCGCAAAGCCACCGAATCGTGGACCACGTCCGCACCATGTTGCGCGCGGAGAACCGGAAGGCGCAGCGAAGGGAGGCGTTGAAGGTGAGGGGGCTCGATCCGCGCAGTCCGTAGTCCTGGGGAGCCGGGATGCGCCCACTCCACATCAACCGTGATCCGGACGGACGCGTGCCCTGCGCCCGGTCGTTCATCCACGTGCGCCTGAACCTGGGTGACCCAGGTGTACGCTTTGAAGGTGGGGGCCGGCAGACGAGACGTTCTCGAACTCAGCAGCATTGAGAGACCCCTGTGCTCAATCCAGAGCTGGCAGGACCAGCGAAGAGGGCAAAGGGTCGGCGTGCGCAGACCGAGAAGCCAAGACCGATGCGACCTTTCAGGTCAACCCATTGAACGGTCTGCGCTCTGCTTTTCTCAATGCCGTGCACCATACGTTGGATGATAAGTCCAATCTGAAAGTACAAGGGTGCCGTTCAGGAGGGGGGGGCTTGCTCCTCAAAGGTCACCGGGTACAGAGTTCTGGCGTGGGGGTCGCCGTGCTGATGATGGCCTTCATGCTCGCCGTTCAAACCTGGTGTAGAGGTGTGTAGAACCCAAGGAACACGCCGAGGGTTCAGCTCTCCCAACCACAGCCCTGTTCCTCCAGATGTCCGCTCTGGGGAGCGGCCTCAGCCACTGCACAGGGATGTTCCAGCGCTCAAGCAGGGTGCTCAGGGTTACCCGTCCAGAAGCTGCGTTCAGCGACAACTTTTCTTTTTCCAGTACGCCCGAGTATCCGCTCACCAGCCCTGGATAGGGCCTGGCCTCACCGGGTTCGAGGCTCACCACGACGGAAACGGATCCGACGTACGTGCCGGCCGCTCGAAGCTGCATCACGCCTCCACGGACCTCTCCGTACGCGACGACCTGCGAGAGGTCGGGCGTCCATACAGTGACCCTCAGGGCGTCCACCAGCGAGAATGCCATGAACGTCAGGAGCACTCCCAGGTGTCTCATCCCCCTTATTGTAGGCGCGTTCATCACGTGAACCTCACCCCAGGAGCCCTGCCACGGCCGCGCCCTGCCATCACTGTGGGCAACGGGCTGACCTCCCCTGACCGCGAGCAAGCGCCGGGCCTCTGCGGCGTTGCGCGGAGACACTCCCTGAGGGGAAGAGGCCGCGGGGTAGAGCTGACCCCTCTTTGAGATTCGCTGGTGTGGGCCTATCAAGTGGAACGTCAATACCCTTCCGGTGGCGCAGTTTGAGGAATGTACCGCCTTGTGGACTGTTTCCTTCAAGCAGGCTGAAAACAGCCTGCAGGGGCGACCCACGCGTTGCACTGGTGCGGTGGAGGACGTTGCCCATGACGTTCACTTCAGGTGGATAGAAGCGCAACCGAGGGCCGAGTTCAGAGGCGATTTCAATCCGTTCAGGGAAGAAATGGAGTGGCCGCTGCGAGGTCCCTGCCTGGCCTAGTCGCGCTCAGCCACGACGCCGAGCGCTGTCTGTAAGGCGCTGCGCAGCTTCAGACAGTCTGGGCCATTGGACGTCATGCCGTTCGGTGAGGTGCTCTTGCTTGGCGTCCATTGACGCCTGGGCGTGCTTCGGCTCGGTCTGGGCCATTTCCAGGATCTGCTGTTGCGCCCGGGTCCGTTTTCCTGGCCTACGCTCGCAGCGCTCATGCCGCGAAGAGGCGTCAGAGGACAGCGTTCTCAGATAGAGCCATTGGTACAGTTCGCCATCCTCCTTAACCTTAAATTTCCAGAACACTGCTGGGTATCCTTAGAATGAGCTGTACCACACAGGAGACGATCCATGAGCGATTATCAGCAGGACCTGTTCTTGTACGTGGCGGAAGAATTCGCGGAGGACTACCGCGAGGGTGAGATGCCGCGCCGCGAGTTCCTCCGCCGAAGCGTCCTGCTGGGCGGCTCCCTGGTCGGAGCACGAGCGCTCCTCGCCACCCTTGGGGTCGGGGGCGTGAGCGCATCGGAACTGGCGGCGGCTCAGACCGCCGCTCCTCAGAACGAACCCGTAAAAAACAGCTACCAGGTGTCGCCTGACGATCCAGCCATCGAGGCTGGGCCCGTCACCTACGAGGCGCTCGGGCGCACCAACTTCGCGTACCTCGCCAGGCCGAAGGGCGTCAACAGCGCGCCCATTGTCATGGTCATTCACGAGAACCGGGGATTGCAACCTCATATCGAAGATGTCACCCGCCGGGTGGCCAAGGCGGGCTATATCGCCCTCGCTCCAGACTTCGTCTCGTCCGAGGGCGGAACGAAGAAGTTTACCGATACGGCGCAGATCTCGAGTTTTATCGCGCGTACACCCGCAGAGACGCACGAGCAGCACGGCCTGGAGGCGGTAAAATTTCTGAAGGCGCAACCTGGGGCTGAGGTGGAACGCTTCGGCATGATCGGCTTCTGCTGGGGAGGCGGCATGACCTGGCGGCTCTCCACGCTGTTGCCGGACCTGAAGGCGGCCATTCCGTACTACGGCCCTTCGCCCTCCTTTGCGGACGTTCCCAAGATCAGGGCCGCTGTCCTCGGAATCTACGGCAAACTGGACAACCGGATTACTTCCAACGTTCCACCGACCCGAGCGGCACTGGAGGCGGCAGGGGTCGAACACCAGTTCCTCATCTATCCTGGAGCCAATCACGCCTTCCATAACGACACCGGGGGAAGTTACAAGCGGGACGCTGCGGAGAACGCCTGGGCCACCACCCTCGTCTGGCTCAAGTCCAAGCTCTAGCCCTGCTGCTCAAGAGCGCCTGGCAGGTGCAACCCGACGGGTGAAGCTGAGAACCGCGCCCTCCAACCGGAAACTGCGCAGCTGAAAAAGCGGATGGTCTCCCTGTGAACGGCCCAAAAAAAGCAGCGCGCTTGGTAGAGCGGCGAGAAAAAGCGCCACACCCTGAAATTTCAGCTGCTGATCTGCGCGGTGACTCAGCGCATCCTCAGCACCGCCACGAGCGCTGGGGCCGTTCATGACCTGAAGCTGTTGGGTCAGTCAGGCGTCCGTTTTCCTTACCAAACGGCGCTCATTGGAGACGCTGGGTACCAGGGCCTGTGAGTTCTCTACAGGCCCGCCATCACTCCCCTCATGAGGCGACGCGAGCGCCCGCCTCTGTCCACTGAGCAGCGCCAGGACAACCGTGTCCTGGCGCATACCCGGCAGGGGACCCTACATATGATCCGGCGCGTGAAGATCTTCCGCGTGTTGAAGGGCGTGTGCCGACATCGGCGGCGTCGGTTTGCGCTCCGGGTTCAGCTCATCGCGGCGCTGTGTAACCTCACACAAGCCTGCCCATCATGACTTTCGCAAGAGGTCTATTCAAGAAGTCGAAGATCTAATCGTAGGAGAATGTGAAAGACTTAGAAATTGCCCTCAGGAAGTAAAGTCGTTAACCCTCCTCCCCTGGACTAAACACGTCTTAGACTCACTTTAATTACGTTGGTACTCCGTTGACTGGCGGGAACCTGATGGATGGCGCCCGTGTTTCTGGGGTCAGCGCGGTACGGAGAGAGTGGGAATCCCCCGTGTTCTTCGCCAGCACTTTCAGACTCAACGGAGTACCAATAACAATTGTTTAGTAAAGCTCAGTGCCGCTGGGCGGCCTGATTTCTCCTTCCGCCCCTCCCGTTCCGCCAGCACCGCTTCCATCTCTGCAAACGTCTCGGGATAGACCCCAGTCCGCCGCTTGAATTGCTTCCGATTGGTCTTTAATGTGCGTGCCAGACGGTCTCGCTCCACCCTGCCAGCTTGGCCGATCACTTTCGCAAGAGGTCTATTGACGGCCTCATCTAACCGATCAAGCGGAATTCGTATCGGGAGATCTCCGACCTGCCAGTGGCCTTGATGAGGCGCTCTGTGTACGCCGTTTTCATGTGCTTGCGACCGCTCCTGACCTGGAGTGCATTGATCCTCAGTTCTACCGCCCACGCTTTGGATTTCGCGGCGGCGGCGTATAGCGCCGCTCATCGCGGCAGTGCCGTGTTGGTGATGCAGGGCGGTCAGGAGCGCTACGCCGCAGCGCAAAACGGATATGACCTGAAGCGGCCTCACCTGCTGGCCAGCGGCAGCAAAAGCTTCGGATGTGCTCTAGCGGTGGCGCTGCAGTCAGACGGCAAGCTCCAGTTGGACGAGCGGGTGAGCGCCACCTTTCCCAGTTGGGCGGGTGATCCCCAACGGGCGAGCGTCACGGTACGCCAGTTGCTGCAGTTCACGACTGGGCTGCCCGGACAGGTCGGACCTCAGGCCGTCCGCCTACAGCGCGACTTGTACGCCGACGCCCTTGCCACTCCCCTTCGGTACCCCCCGGGAGAGCGCTACACCTATGGCAACGCACACCTGGCGGTGTTCGGGGCGCTTGTCCAGGCCAAAACGGGTGAAGATCCCGCCGCGTACCTGCAACGCCGTGTGCTCGACCCCATTGGCGCTCGAGCCACCTGGACCCGCGACCACGCCGGGCATCCTAATCTCGCCGGCTCGGCGTTCATGACCGCGCGTGACTGGGGACGGTACGGACAGCTGTTCCTGCAGGGCGGTGACTGGGAAGGGAAGGCAGTTCTCCCGCGAGAAGTCCTGCAGGCCTGCTTTCAGGGAAGCGCAGCGCTCTCCGCCTATGGACTCACATGGTGGTTGAACAGGCCCTTTGAGGGAACCCTCGACGCTGACGATGATGTGTCCATGACCATTGCCCGTGCTGGCAGCGTAGCTCAGCAGATCGCCCCCGGTGCGCCCAACGCTGTCGTAATGGCCGCAGGCGCGTTCAACCAGCGCTTATATCTGATTCCCGAACAGCGCCTCGTCGTCGTGCGTTACGGAGAAGGGGGACCGTGGAGCGATAACGACTTCCTCAAGGCCCTCTTGGGTCCATGAACAGGACGCTGCCCCGCGGCCAGCCCAACCTGTTTCCGAACCTCCTGGAAGTTGACCGGCCCAGGGTTCAGGGAACGCTCTCTCAACGGTTGTGTTGCCTTCACCGGGTTGGGGGAGCCTGACCCCTGCACGTCCAGGTCATTTCACCTGCTGCGGGCTGCACATGCACAGCGATGTGAATGCCGCCATAAACATCTTGGATCGGGGCCGGGTTGCAGCCTTCAGCGGGGGTGTGCCAAGTGCGGCACCTGTTGGCCTGAGAAGCCCCGCGTTTTAACGCGGGGAGTCATCACGGGTGTCTCTTCTTCCCGACGTACACTTCGGCATGTCAGGTCTTCTGCACAGGTGGACCAAATGCGTTGGTCCCTCCTCAGGCACCACCGTGCTGGATCCTCACAGCAGGGCAACGGGGTGACGCGCGCACCATGCACGACACCCTTACAGGCTTTCTCAGACGCCCGGACTTCGAGGCCGCCCTCCTTCACCTCTCCGGCACCCTGGGCCTTGTTGACCTCACTGCTCTAAAACAAGTCAATGCACTGCACGGGCATGCTGGAGGAGACGCCTTCATCCAGCATGTGGCCACCGTCCTGAAAGAAGCGTTTCCCTCCGGTACCCTGTTTTGCCGTTGGGGAGGAGACGAGTTCCTCCTCTTCCAACCCGAAAGCCCTGAAGAAGTGGTCCGGGCGACGTTGGAGCGGGTGAATTCTGCTGCTCTCCATCCTCTTCCTGGCCTGCAGGCGCTGGCGTTTGGGACATGTGCGCTGTGGCATGACATGCCCTTTTCGCAGGCCTTTGCACTGGCAGAAGAGCAGCTGCAGCGGATGAAAACCCGACTTGGCGCCCAGCTTGCCGGCTCCTGGAGCACCACTGCCCTCATTGAATTCTCCCGGCAACTTGAACAGCTGAACTCACCCGCTGAGGTCATCAAGCAGGGCCTTACCCAGCTCCTGACGCTCACGGATTTTGATGTGGCCTTCCACTTCGAATGGTCAGGCCGTCAAATGCGCGCCCAGTACGTGGTCTCCCGACCAGGTGTTGAGCGAGCAGGTGCCCTCGCGCCCAGTACGGACGCGTGGATTCCCCGGTCTGGCCTGGCCCTGGAGGTAGACCAACGGCAGAAAACCGTTGGGGTCACCGATTATCCGTCCTCTCCCTACGCCTTACCCCTCCTGGTCCAGGCGAACGTCAAAAGCGCTCTTCTGGCCCCCATCCGGAGTAGAGGCGTCATCTGCGGCTCGCTCAGCCTCGTGTCCGTGGGGCGCTGGCGAACCATCACCCCTCAACTCGAACACTTGCTGGACATCGCCGCCCTCCGGTTGGAACACGTGCTGGAACTCCGCCGTACGGAGCGGGCCGTACGCATGTCCTTCGAAGGTGGCCTCCTGGGACTTGGCGCAGCGCTCGAGGCCCGTGATCTGGAAACACACGGTCATACCCAGCGGGTCGCCACCCTAAGCATCAAACTGGGCGTCCTGCTGGGCCTGCAGGGGCAGGACCTCGATCAGCTGCGCCAGGGCGCGTACCTACATGACATCGGCAAGCTTGCCATTCCCGACGCGATCTTGCTCAAGCCTGGCAAGCTCACGCGGGAAGAATGGCAATTGATGCAGTTGCACGCGCATAAGGGGTGGGAGATGGCGCAGCGAATCCCCATGCTCCCGGAAGCCACCCTCGATCTGATTCGCCACCATCATGAACGCTGGGATGGACGCGGGTACCCCGACGGTCTGACAGGCGAGAATATTCCCCTTCTGGCCAGAATATTCGCGGTTTGCGATGTGTATGACGCCCTCGTGAGCGTTCGGCCCTACAAATCAGCCTGGACGGTATCGGAAGCGTTGGAGGAGGTGGCGGAACAAGGAGGCCGTCAATTCGACCCAGCGGTGGTGGAGGTGTTCCTCAAGCTGTTTCAGGAGACTGCAGAAGAAGTCTAGAGCAGTTGTCAAAGTGAGGACTTCTTTTTGACCGAACCCAGCGGGCGAAGCTGAATGGGCGTTGGAGAGAATGGGAAGCCGTGAGGGCTGCCCTTCCCCTCACGGCGCAATTCTCCCCAATGCTCTAAGGTGGTTGGCTTCCGCACAAGGACAGTCCGCGTTGTTCCGCTTCTTCTCACCGTCACCTGCCTGGGTGCCTGCGTGCGGCCGACTTCGGTTCCAGCCCTCCCCTCGGACGCCCCCGGCAGGACTTGGGCGATCGGGTCTGACCCGTGAGAGCGGTACGGAGCTTCCACCCAGGTACGCGCCCTGCGTGCGAGAACAGGCCCCCGAACTCGGCAGGGGTCTGGGGGCGCTTCAACCGAAAGGCGCGGCTCCCGCTCCGGAAAGGGGCCTCCCTGAACGTCAGGGCTTCCTCAGAAGGGCTCAGGCATGGCAAATCCCTGCGCCTTCAGGGCTTCCCCCGCTTCCTTCAGGGCCATACCCAACGCCATCTTCGTCGAATACCCCCTGCCACTCGCAATGCGCTCGCCTCCACGGTGGATTTCGATTGTTTCGACGTATCTCCCATTCACCCGAAGTTTCGAGAGGGGCAGGACCGTCATCTCGCACTGAAGTTGCCGCAAGGCTTCCCAGAGCTCACGGCGTTGCTGCTCCCGTTTCATGACACCACCCTAACGTCTTTTCCTGGTCCGGGGGACCGAGCGGCCGGCCTCGCCTGTTCGACTTCGATCAGAACTCCTCAGGGCGCGTAGGACTTTTCCTCGCAGGCCATGCGGAATACAAAAGCGGCTTCAGCAGCTTGACCAAGTCGTCGTAGGACGAGGGCCTGAGCAGGTAGGCGCTTGCGCCTGCCGCCAGGATCAGCGCCGCGTCGTTCGCTTGCCATCCCGCACTCCACACCACCCGCAAGTCGGAAAGCTTCTCGCCAAGGGACGGCAAGACTTCAAGTCCGGAGAGGCGCGGCACATTCATGTCCATCAGGATGAGGTCTGGGGACGCACCAGCTTGGAAGCGCTCCAGCGCCTCAACGCTATGCTCCTTGCCGCTGCACGCGCCCCAGGCGCGGCCCAGTCCGGGGGCGCAACTTTCAGCTCCAGATCAGCACGTAATGACCCGAAGAAGGGAGAAGCGGGCCAAATCGCACCCGGTGACCATGTTCGGAACCCTGTTTCCGTCCCTCGGGAGGAGGACCCCTTTCACAACTGGAAGGTATTCACGCTCGGCAAGCGGTACCGCGACGTCCACACGGGCATGGAGGGCGTGGCGGCCGCGAAGCACATCCACCTGTACGCCGGCGTGCGCATCAGCGCTGAATTTCTCAAGGACGGCAGGCCAGAAACCGAGGTCTTCGGCGAGCAGCGCCTGAAGCCCGTGGACGTGGAGGAAGTCGTGGAGCCCCAGGCAACAAGCGGGGACTCAGGAATGATCCTGGCCAGCCCGCCGTTCCTCGTCGATGACACAGGGATGAGTGGAAACCTGCTTCGTAAGACCGTTTTCCGGTCCACCACGGCAGACTGAGGGCGAGATGGCGGACGCGAACGACATTCAGTGGATCAAGGCGGGGTCTGTGGACGCCTGGGTGACCTCACCGGACGATCCGCGCTGGCCAGGCGGCCATTGACGCTCTGGACGGTTCCAGAGGGCCATCTGAGAATGGCGTTGCGCGAGGACGTCCTGTACGTTTCCCCGATGAATTCGGGAACGGAGATCGTGGACGCCGACCGCCGTGCAGCGCGTGCTTTTGGGTATTCCGGCCCTCTCCCAATTCAGTCGCCAACCTGAACCCATAATCCCGCGCCGGCCCGCTTCAGCGGGCCTGGTGGGAGCAACCCGTATGGGCAGCGGAACATCGCGACCTACGGACAAACCCACCCCACCTCGCCACCGCCGACGAACTGGCCGCCGAAGGCCTCAAGGCCGCTCGCGATCAGCTTCCCGCCGCCCTCTTCACATTCAGGGCTCCCGACCTCGCACGCCTCAGCGCCCGCTGGGAGCGCTCCGGGTGCATGCCAGTCTCAAAGACTGCATTAGTGACGAAGATTGTTGAAAGTAACAACTTAAGCAAAATTATGCTAATGTGAGGGCACTGCAGAGTTCAATACTTTCAATGCACGCGCGCTACGCAGCGTCGGTGCACGGGTTCGCTTTGGCTCCAGCCGTAGGGAGGAAGACATGAAGGGTATTGTTCCTACACTCCGTCGTCGTTTACCGGCCGGCGGATTCGCAGCTCTTCTCACCGTCCTTGTGGGTTGTCAACAAGCGCCGCCCACAGTCAACCTGTCGGGCGCGTCCACCGAGGCGCAAAACGTTCGCGAAGGCCGTCCGGGCACGTACCGCAACAAGTTGACGATTAACGCGGGGCCGCTTGGCACCGTGGACACGTGCGCCGATCCCGACATTGTGCGCGGGCAGCAACCGGGCGACCGCCAGTGGTACCTGTACTGCACGACCGATCCTTTGAACGCGGGCGACCGCGACGCGAACGGCAACTTCAACTTCCGCCTCATTACGATGGCGAAGTCCACAGACCTCGTGAATTGGACGTACGTCGGCGACGCCTTCTCTCAGCGGCCCTCGTGGGTTTGGCCGGACGCGGGCATGTGGGCGCCGGAGGTTGCGTACCTCAACGGAAAGTATTTCCTGTACTACACGGCGAGCGACACGGTTAGGGGCGGCAGCGCCATCGGTGTGGCCACAAGTGATTCCCCCACCGGACCCTGGGTGGACAGCGGCGGCCCGGTGGTCGAGCCGCAGAGGCCTCCCGTAGGGGACCCGAACGCCCGCCGCTGGGTGTTTGACGCGGACGTTATTCAAGACACGTCCGGGCAAAACTGGATCTACTACGGCTCGTACTTCGGCGGCGTCGCTGTACGCAAACTCTCGGCGGACGGCCTGCGCTCCGATCCAGCCACGCAAAAAGAGATCGCCAGCGCCAACCGGTACGAGGGCAGCAACGTCTTCCAAAAAGACGGCTGGTACTACCTGTTTGCGTCAGCCACGGACTGCTGCCGGGGTCCCCTCACGGGCTACAGCGTGTTCGTGGGCCGCTCGCGCAGCCCTGATGGCCCCTTCCTCGACCGTGACGGCGTGGACCTCAGCGCCACCTACGTGGGCGGGACACCCATGTTGAGCATGAACGGGAACCGCTGGGTGGGCCCTGGGCACAACGCGGTCTTCACCGACGCGAGCGGGCAAGACTGGACGGTGTACCACGCCATCGACCGCTTCGATCCGTACCTCGCGCAGCCTGGCGGCCTGAACAAGCGGCCAGCGCTGCTCGATCCGATCGACTGGGAGAGCGGCTGGCCCACCGTGCGCGGCGGCCTCGGGGCGTCCGACGAAGTCATGCCCGCTCCGGCAGCGCAACCCGGTCAGCGCAGCGCCTACCGCACGCCGAAAGAGAAAGTAGCGCAACCTGGCAAGCTGCTCGCCGCGTTCAGCGACGAATTCAACGGTACGACGCTCGATGGCGCCTGGACGTGGATACGTCCGCCCGCGCCGAGCGCGGCCAGCCTCGAGGGCGGCGTTCTGCGCTTCGACACCCAAAATGCCGACCTGTTCGGGGACATCAACAACGCTTCCGTGCTCACCCGCCCGGTTCCACAAGGCGACTACCTCGTCGAAGTCAAGCTCAGCGTTAATCTTCCAGGGTCGGGCTGCTGCTTCAACTTCCGTCAAGCGGGTCTCGTCATATACGGCAACGACGACAATTTCGTGAAGCTCACGCAAGCGAGCATCTGGGACACGCGCCAGATTGAGTTCGCCAAAGAGCAAGGTCCTGTGGCTCCGGGCTTTCCGAGGTACGGCAACACGGTGCTCAGCGCGGCGGCGCCCGATGCGATCTGGCTGCGCATCGCCAGGACGACCGAGAACGGCGAAGAGCTGTACACGGCCTCCACGAGCCGCAACGGCACGACCTGGACGCGCGGCAGCACCTGGACGCACCAACTTGACGCCAACGCCCGCATCGGCCTCGTGTCGATGGGCGGGCCGGACTTCACCGCGCGCTTCGACTACGTTCGCGTGTACAACGTCAAAGAGAAATTCCCGAAGTAAAGCCCAGATCTTACAGGAGGCAATCGCATCCCAACCCGAGGCCAACTGAGTATCTCCTTCCTATGGATGTCGGCGTGCTTCTTCTCTAAGCCAATGCTGAATGGCTCCCCTGCGTTCATCCCCCCGCTCAGGACACTGAGCGGGGGTTTCTTGAGAGAAGAAATAATGCGGGTCGGCAACACATCATTGGGCAGCGAAGACAAGATTTCTGAGGAGCCGCCAGGAGGAGGCTGGGGAAGCGGACGCCTTCGCCCTGGCGGGCAAGACCCTCCCCTACACCGGTCAGGGTCTCGCCGGACCAGCGTGCGGCAAGCAGACCGTCGTGCTGGAGGCGCGGGGCAACCCGTACCGACAGGGAGGGCATGGGAAAGACGCTGGACCTGATGCACCGGCACGCCTCCTGCGTACCGGGAGCGGGAGGAGCCAGAACGGCGCGCCTACCTGCAGGAGCTGGCCCGGCAGTTCCGGACGGCCCCGGCGCGCTGTCCAACCCCGCCGGGAGGCGTACCGGGAAGCTGGGCGTCACAGTCGTTGGGGAAGTGCATATTTTTTCAGGTGCCGGGCCAGGGCATCAGGCCGTACAACTGATCTTACGCGTCCACGCCGGTTTCCCTGCGGGGACCGTCAACCCACCAGAACACGTTCCCGCGGAACGTAATCCACGGGTCCGCCCGCCCCCGCGTGAAAAGCTGAGCGGACACCCGCAGGGTCACGTCGTGCGGGCTGACGGTTCCGGGGTCGGGGACGGTATGGTTCCGCAGACCGTTCAGGCCTTCCCAGCCGCGCGCATAGGGGTTCTCCTTGGTCTCACTGCGGTGAAGTGGAGGTCAGGCGGTGCCCGCCCGGGCCGAGGGGTTGCGGTGCAGCGTGTTTTGGGTTGAGGTCAGCGAGTTCAGGATGGTCCCGCAGTTCCGCTGTTTGTCGTTGTGACCCCAGGGGCCGATAATCGCGGCATGGACCCTTCGTTGCCGCTGCTCTACAGCTGGACCAAGCGCACCCGTGAGGTGCTTCTGGCGTACGCGGAGTCGTTGCCGCCTGAGGTGTACACCTTCGAGCATCGGGACTTCGCGTATGGCAGCATCCGCAATATCCAGGCGCATGTGGCGGACTGCTATCTGTCGTGGGTTGGACACTACGGTCTGCGCCTGGAACAGTACGAGGGCGCGTTCGAGGTTCCAGGCCCGCAAGATGCGCAGGCGATGCGGGCCGCGTTCAGAGAAGTCGACCGCGTCGTTGAGCAGGCGTGCGCCAGCTTCATCCAACCTGATGAGGTCTTTGAACTTATCCGGCCAGGGCGCGACCGCTTGCAGGTGACGCAGCGGTGGTTGATCATGCATCCCATCACCCATGAGTTTCACCACAAAGGTCAACTCCTGGCCCTTGGGCGCATACTTGGGCACCCACTGCCAGCAGGCGGCGACACGGATCTCGTCTTACCGTAGACCCCTCATCCGTGCTGAACACCCACACCCCGGGGGGCTGTCCTGCCAGATCATCTGCGTGCCGTCCTCGTGGGCGTGGGCCGCAGCGGTCTCCAGGTCGCCCAAAGCGCTGATCAGCAAGACCATGTCCGCAGCAGCGTCCAGCGCTGCCAGAGCGGGCTGGAGTACGATTCTAAAGACGTCTGCGGGCGTGGCGTCTGCGGGCGTGGTCGCCTCAGCGAGCGCTTCGGTAACGTGCTGCAGGTGCTCAGCCAGGGCGGGGAGCGCGGTGGACGCCGCGGACCGTTCGGGCTTCCGGGCAGCATAGCGGTCGCTGGAAAGCGGGTGATGGTCACCCAGGCCACCTGGGCCCGAGGGAAGACCGGCCCAGGCGCGGAAGCGACGTCGTCAAGCGCAGTGGCCAGGTGTGCGAGGTGCAGGTGCCCGAGATGACCGCCCGCGCAGGAAAAGCAGCGTCAGGGCGGCGCGTGACCCGAATCCCAGAAGCGCGCCTCGGGGCGTGCAGAGCGACGCCGAATTGCTGGCTGCGCGCGGCTGGAGACCCCGAGGCGATGCGCGCCCTGCACCGGCGTCACGTCATGCTGGCCGTCTCACGGCTCTGGCCCAGTGGTCTGGCGTTGGAGACGCGGCGTCTGCGGTCGAGGGGACGCCTTTGCGTTGGTCTCTCGCCACGCTCCAGCCCAGGCACGCTCGGCTCTCCATACCGAGCTGCGAATCTACGCGCTGGCACAGCGGCATTTCAGGACGCTGGTGCCGCACAGGAGAAAGGGGGAGACTTCAGGTCTCCCCTTGCGCTCAAGCTTGAACGCTGAACTCCGTTCTCAGCTCGCCTGATCGATCACCACGGTAAAGCTCTTGCTGACCTTGCCGCCGGCCGGAATGTCGGCGCGGAGTTCCGCAGTCGCCTGCTCCTGGCGCGCGGGCAGCGTGTCGATGGTAACGCGCGGGCCGCCGATCCACTCGCGAACCTCGGCGCGCACCGCCCGTTCCCGGCCGCTCTCGAAGGTGTAGGTCACGCGGTAGGTCACTTTCGTCACGTCGCCCCTGGCGTTCTTCGACGCGCTGAGCTGCTGCACGGTGCGGCGGTAGCGGACGTCCGGATCTGCCCCCAGGCTGAGGCCAACCTGCGCGCCAGCCGCGGTGTCGGAAATGACGGTCTGCCCAACCACGCGGCCGTCTTCGCGGACCGTCAGGGGCCCGGCGGGGAGGCGTTCCCCAGCCTTGAGGCGGTAGTTGCGGCTCATGACGCCTTCGCTCGACTGGGTGGAAAAGCCAGTGCTCAGCCCGGCGTACCGCTCGAAGCCCGTCAGCTTCGGTCTGATGAAGGGGAGGGTCACGGTGCTGCTGGCAGGCAGCGTAAAGGCGGAGCTCAGGGCGTAGCGGTAAAGGCCTCCAAGTTCGCCTTCGGCCCCGATCCTGGGGGCACTGGGCGCCCGCGCGGACGCAGGGGCGGCCTGCACAGACTCGCGGTACATCACGGGGTTGCCGGACAGGTTCACCTCACCCGCGTAGAGCTCGGTGGCTTTGACGTCGTAGGGCAGCTCGGTGCCGTTGCGGATGTCGGCCAGGGCGTCGAGACGTGCGCCCGCGGCGCTGGCCCTGAGGGTGTAGCGCGCAGACCACGTCACAGCCCGTGTGAGGTACGACAGGGTGCCGCTTCCCGGCTGCGTCAGGGTGTAGGTCAGCGTCTGGGCGGGCAGTTGCGCGCCCACCGGCGGCGCCCCGGAGAAGCGCAGGTCTTCGAAACGCGCCGTGCGGTACTGCCCCTGGGCGTCGCGCACCAGCAGGTCGCGGGCGCGCACGAGCGTCACCACCTGGGCCCCGCGGCCCGGCTCCTCGAGCGTGACGGTCTTGCCCTCCAGGCCAGCGAGCCAGCTTGCGCCGCTGGTCTGGGTGACCTGCGAGAAGTTGAGGCCGTCGAGGTCGAGCGTGCCGGGAATCAGGCCATTCCACACGCTCTCCGGCAGGGGGATGTTCAGCGTCGTGCTCTGCGCGCGCACCGTGTCCCGGACCTCCGTGAAGCTCGGGTAGATGCGCAGGTCGGTGGCGCTGGCGGCGCCCGTCAGCAGGGCAGCAAGGAGAAGAAAGCGTTGCATCCCCCTATGGTTACCCGAGGCAGCTGATGGGGCGTGAGCAGGGAATGTGACGCAGCCCCCCCCGGCAGTTAAGGCGTTTTCCCCAGGGGACCGCTGTGCCCCGCCAGAGGTCCTGGCCACCAGCGGGTTCCCTGCAGTCGTGGGGACGGTTCGTCAGGGGTACGCTTCTCACAGCGGTGGATCTGCCGGTCAGCCGTGCGTTCCCGCTGCCGCACCAGCTGGAGCATGCACCATCTTACGCATCCTGGTACGGCTTGCCTGACCTGTATCCCAGAGCAGGGCGGCCCTGTCAGGGCAAATTGCAGTGTGTGGGTCCTCCACCCGGACACGTCGGGAACCAGGGCGGAGCTGCCCTGGAGTTGAGAGGCGAAGCGGCAGCAGGCCCCCTCCCTTACGCGAAGACCTGCTTGGACTCAAGCGCCTCGGCCTCAGTACCGGGGCACATTCCGGGACTGCGCTACGGCCTCGCTCAGCCGGGTGATTGCCTGGGTCAGCCCAAGGGGGGACAGGGCCAAAGCGGTGGGCGACATCAATGGCAAGTACAGGCTGAGTGGCAGGCCAGCGCCCGTAGGCAGCGTAAATCTCGGTCAGTCTCGGCGCAGCTTCGCTGAACCGCGCCTGCTCTGGAATGCGTGCGCGCATGACGTGCATGTTGTGCGCGGGGTCGCTGGGCACCAGGTTCAACAGCTCCTAAACCGGGTGCACCGAGACCGGGATGATGTGGCCGAGATCAAAAGCCTCCGGTAGGCGAAGGACTGCCCCTCCAGCATCAGGAGCCGGATCTGATGGCGTTCCCAGGTGAGGGGCGTGCGGGTCTCCGGTGAAGCACTCAGGCGCGCGGAGATGTCTCCCCGGAGGACAGGAGCGTCGCGCGATGCACGCTCGACGAACAGGCTCCATTCGTGCATGCACAGCGCCTCGACCCACAGGGACATGTCCTGCAGCGTCCGCCATAAGGAAGCGGGAACCAGGAACGCGGTCTCGTCCGGCTGTGTTCACGGCAGGGGCACGCCCCTGAGGGTGGCCGCTGGCGCAAGTGGACCGAAGATTCGGTGCTGACCGCCACCGCCGGCATACCGCATGGGAGATGGCGGTCAGCGTCTGCGCCGTCTGGACCTGCAGGCCAGCGGGAAGCTGCTCCCTTTCTGCCCGGTCAGCCGCCAGCAGGCAGGACGCCTCCCGCCGCGTCCGGCCGGGTGTAGGGCAGCGCGTCCCACGCTTCACGCAGCCGGGTCAGTTCGGCGCGAAAGCTGACGTCTTGCCGTACTGTGCCGTCCCGCTGTGCCCTGGCACCCTGGTACACGGGCGAGCCGCCGACAAGGCCCCTGGAGAACACCAGCCACCGTTGCGCCACCCGGCGCAGAGGCACCGCCACGTTCCCCGTCGCCTCCAGCAGATACTCCAGGGCCAAGTCGTTCAGGGCGTGGATCAGGGCGAACTTGTAGCTGTTGGTCTTCGCCTCGTGGAGCAGCAGGCTGGCCAGCAGGGCCTGACCTTCAGCCACGGTAGGCCTGTCCAGCGTGGAACAGCAGCGGTTCGCGCGCGACGGGGAGGAAGCCGCGCTGGGGTGCCGTGAGCGCCTGGCCCCAGGACGTAGTCGTGGCGGCCATTCTGGAACTCCTCGCGAATGCGGCCTCGTAGTGAGTATCTACTTACATTCAACTTATTCTTACGTACCCGGTAGAAAACACATTTATGGGATTTCGATCACTATGCGTAATGGTGTATAAGCTGACGTTAGGGCATGCAGCGTACCAATAGGAAAAGATCTCTCTCGTTCGTACCAAGTGCTTATCAGCAATATTAAAACTTTTACCAATTTTCCACAACGCTGTAGTTTAAAATATCTCTAGCGAGTTGCATAGTATCGATACTTATATATTTAAGTAGCAAATAAGAACCAAAAATTGATTTTCTACCTGTCTCAATAGGAAGATTATCTCATGTTGAATCACATTCGTTGTGCCTGTAAAGTCTTAAATTCGAGCTTACTTCAATCCAATTTGCAATTTCTCCTCCGTCTCCATGATCGTGACAAGTGAGGCAAGGTGTATAGCTTAAAATACTGTCAAATATACTGTGTACTTAGAGAACGGCCTATCCTTAGTCTGTCCAACAAGCAATTTCTCCTATTCTCTTCGCCTCCTCCAAAGAAAGCTTGAATAGTTTAAATATGGCGTAGACGATTTCCCCAATGAATACATCCTGAGTCGTGAGTGTATCTGTGGCCTCTTCCGGACTCAGTCCTTGAGGCAGGGAACGGTCTTTTTCGAGTCGGGTCGAAAATCTATCAGCAGCCTTTTCTGGAGCCATTTTCCGCGTCAGGGAACGGTCTTTATCGACATCATCCATGGTCTTTGCACTTCGGGCAGCTATCACTCTATCTGCTCATCCAGGTAGAAGCCTCCTGCTGAGCAGTGACCTGAGGAGTACAGCCCATGTTGCTCAATGCTGTCGTGCGCTGGGGTCTGAGCAGTCACGCTGCTTCAAGCCTGAGCACCTTGACCGATCACCACCTCCCTGGCATACGCGAGACGCACGCGCACCATGATCCCAGGACGGCCCTGATAGGCGGCTGGGACAGCGGTGACATCCGCTTCCCCCGGCACGAAGACGCCCGCAAAACGCCTGGCTTGGTCAGGGGGACCATTCCAGGGGCTGCGCCCGGCCTGACCCCTCCTGTGCGCGGGCCGCCCGCCCCTCCGCGGTCAGCCGGCCAACGGGGGAAGGGCTACAGTGAACTGACCATGCCCTGGCACATCCTCGACCTGCTTGTGACCAACTTTGCCCTTCTGGTCGCGGGTGCCTTTGCCTTGAGCCTGACCTTCAAGCCAGGGCGCGTTGCCGCCACCACCCTGGCGGTGCGCGCCGCCCTGACGGTCGCCTCGTCGTTCATTCTGCTGTCGCACAGCCTGCCGCTCGCTCCAGGCCTGATGTTCGACCTCCGCGCGGTGCCGATTGCGCTCGCCACGTACTGGGGCGGCGCGCGTATGGGCCTGGCGCTCAGCGTCCCCGTGATTGCCTACCGCCTGCACCTGGGCGGAAACGGCGCGGTTCCCGCGGCCATCAACCTGGTGCTCGTGGTGCTGATCAGCAGCCTGCTCACACGCCTCGCCTCCCGCCACCTGCGTTCACCGCGCGAACGCACCCTCTCGACCCTGGCGGCCTTTGGGATCCCGAACCTGCTGGTCTTTGCGGCCTATTCCGCGGCCGGGCGCCCCTTCGGGGAGGCGCTCAGCACCTACCTGAGCATTACCCTGCTCGACGCCCTGGGCCTGGTCGCCGCGGGAATTGTGATCAACACGCGTCAGCGCGCCATGGACCGCAACGCGGCACTCGAGCAGATGGCCTTTCTCGATCCCCTGACCGGCATTCCCAACCGCCGGCAATTCGATATGGACACCGGCGGCGCCCCCCTGAACGGCCTGTACCTGCTGCTGCTCGACATTGACCACTTCAAGCAGGTCAACGACACCTACGGCCACGACCGCGGAGACCAGGTGCTGCAGGCGGTCGCCCAGGTCATGCAGGCCAGCCTGCGGGGCTCAGACCGCGCGTACCGCTTCGGGGGCGAGGAATTCGTGCTGCTGCTGCATACCGCCACCGCAGAACAGGCGCTTGACATCGTTCACCGCCTGCGGCGCAACGTGGCCGCCACTGCGGGCCCCAAAGCCGGTCTGCCGGAAGTGCGCCTGACCTTTTCTGGAGGGCTCGTCCCCCTCGTGGGTCAGGCAAGCATCGACGAGGCCATTCAGGACGCCGACCAACTGCTCTACCAGGCCAAAGGGAATGGACGAGACCAGGTGCGGACCCAGACCCTGCGCTCGGGGCGCACAAAGGCATAGAAAGGTCCCGGAAACCGAATGCAACCTGGAGAATGCGGCGACGAGGTTCAGGGCTGGGCGCCCTGCTCCTTTCCCCCCACCCACGTCAGGCATTCCTGGCGCGCCGCCCCAAAGCCCTTTGCAGACCGAGGCTGTAGTACGGACTTAGCAACGCCGCGAGTCGGCGGTAGCATCCCCGCTGCGCAGTTTCCTGAACGTTCACGACGGGAGACTTCTCAACGCGGGTGGGGTGGCCTGGGAAGCGGTTGAGGCCGCCGTTCTGTTAAAGCGCGAGGCGTTCGCAGCAGCGTTGCGGGAGCGCCCGAGGGAAGTGTCTTGTACCGAAACGTCACAGAGGCGCAAGCCCGTCGGTGGTGTCCTGGGGGTTGGCGGCGTGTTTGGTTCTGCAGAGGTAGAACGTGCCGTCTGGTGCGGAGCGGTGGCCACCTGTGTGGACGACGGGGGCAGGGACCCTCCAGATTCACCTTCCCCTTCTTGCGGTTGATGCAGGGCCCTGGCATCCCCAAAAGGCAGGCACGCCGTTGTTTGAGCGGGGCCGGGTCATCGGCGAACGCCTTCCTGACGGTCGGGGCGGTTATCACTTGAAATCCACTGGGCGTAGGCGCCGCACCAGCCGCAGGGGGTGGGGAGGAAGGTGACGCGGCTTGGCCGGCCGTCGAGGAGGTCAGCGGCGCTCGGCTGCTCCTCGAAAGTCGCGGCATCATCACCTGCCGCACCTGGAAGTTCTACGGAAACACGGCGACCCACATCGCCATCAATGGGGACCGGTTCCTGGAGCTGATGGCCTCCACCATCAACATCCCTGAGGGGGTTGGGAGCGCGGGTCGCCTGGGCGACAAGCTCAAGCGGTCCCAGGCCGAACCGGGCAGTGGGAACCGTCGCCCGCGCCCGGAGGACGCCGCAGAACAGCGAGAAGGGGAAGGCGAGGGCCTTCGGAGCGTCAAAACGGGAATTACGAAAACAATAATTCCCGAATTATGGAGAGTGCCATTCCATATACAGAGACTCCGGCAGAGCATCCTCCAGAGACTCCGGCAGAGCATCCTCCAGAGACCCCGACATCATGATCGGGAGATGGGGAAGGACGGGCCGTCTCCGGTCCGGACGATGATAACCGGGCAGCTGCCGCCGAAAAAACGGGAGGCCCGAACAACGAACCTCAGTGGGAAGGTGGCGAGGGGGGGCGCCTGACGGGTTTGGACAGACGGGCAAGGTGGGGAGCGAGCATCCCAACGCCCCACCCTTGAGAAAGTTCCGGGCGCGGCGGGCGGCGCGGCCCTGCTCGCCCTGGTCCCGGTCCCCCGCGGCGTCCTGACCTCCCGGCCTGCCCGCGATCCGGTCACCATGCGCCGGCTGCGCGCTGCTGTTTTGCAGCAACGAGAGTCGCCTCGCGGAACTCCAGGTGCAACTCGCCAGGAGCGCGCCCTCGGGCACTCCCCGCGCGCTGTTCACCCGCCTGACCGACGTCGAGATTCAGCAGGCCGTGGACGCTGCCCGGCAGGACATGCCGCTGGACACAACGTCGCGTGGCTTCGAGACGCTGGCCCGGCTGGGCCTGGACCGCCTGATCGGTGAGCTCCTAAGCCTGGAGATGATCACCGGCCTGTCACAGGTGGGCATCGCCCCGGCCCCCAAGCAGCCCAGCTGCGGAGGAAGCGCCACCGCCCTCTCCAGTCTCCATTGAGGTGGACAGCCGCTGGGAGCACAAGCGCGTGGAGGACAAGGTCGTTACCGTCGTCGCGTTCGGTGGTCCCAAGGTAGAGCTGCACACGGGTGAGAAACTCGCTTCATTCCTGCTGATGAAAGATTACCGGCGTGTTCACTGACTTTCGCGTTCAGCACGACAGAAGGGGGGGGGGAGTGGGTGGTGATGCCCGACTCAAACAAGCCCAAACGAATCACGGCGGGGGCCGTCTCCACCTGGGTTGACGCCCCGAACGACCCGGTGGGTCCCACCCGTCATCTCACGCTATGGGGCGTTCCGGATGGTCGCCTGCGCCTGGGTATGCACGAAGGCACCTTGTCCGTCTCCCCAGTTGCCCCGGCCGCCGAGATCACCGAAGGGACCGGCTGGCCAGCCGGTCCCTGGGCGACTCCGGCCCCTGCCCATCCACGCCCCCAAGTCACCCCTGCACTTCCCGCCCTGGCCCGCCGCTGGCGTGTGCCTGGCAGGAGCAAACAACATGGGCAAAAAGCGAGACATCCCAACCTACGAACAGACCCATCCACCTCGCCACCACGGACGCCTTGCGCAGCGAAGGCCTCAAGCCCCAGCGCGACCAGCTTCCCGCGGCCCTCTTCAAACGCGCAGCAGAAACCCGAGGCGCCATAGGGGCTTCAGTCTTCCCCACGCGGCCAGCGTTGGGGGGCACGGCGTGCGTGTGAAGGGCACCCACGTCCGCACCAGCCCGGCCCATCAAGCTCGGCCGGGGCGCGGGCCTCGTCCGCGCGGAGGTCTGACCGGCTGTGGCGAACACGGAGCCGTTCGTGGTGGCCATGCGGGCGAGCAGCTACGGTTCTGGGCCTGGACGTCGGCCCCTCCCTGTACGTGCAGCTGACCGGGCGGCTGTTGAAGCTCGGGAAGGACAGGACGTAGTGCTTGCGGAATGGTCGCCGTGGTGCACGCGCCTGTGCCGGAGAAGTGGCAGGGGTGGAAACCCAGGCGTGGAACGCGCCCCAAACAGGTGAAGAAGCCTGTCCCCCGGGAGGAATCCCTGGAACGGTGGAAGCCCGCCGGCCCGTTGTACCTTGAAAATTTCTGGCCGGAACCGTTATCGTAATCGCGACGACCGGGTTCCCCGGTGTTGGGCTGTCGTTCTTTCCCCTGGGGGCTTTCCTTGCGTACCTCTCTCCGTTGACTTAGGTTGATCGCTTGCCTCGGCTGTCACGCCGAGACGCTCACCAGCATTGGAGTAGAGATGTTGCAATTAAAGAATGTGTCCTTTGGACACGCGGACGACCTGGTGTTGTCCGACGTCACCCTGGACCTCAACCGAGGCGAGCGGCTGGGACTCGTCGGTGCAAATGGAAGTGGCAAAACGACCCTGATGCGCCTTATGGCTGGCGTACTGACCCCCGACCAGGGTCACATCACGGGAACCGCCCGCGTTGCTTACCTGGCGCAGCACGCAGCGCTTCGGGGCACAACCGTATTGGACGTGCTGACTCCAGCAGCATTGCGGGACGCTCGCGCAGCGCTTGACGGCGCGACCGCGCATCTTGAACGCGGAAGTGAAGCGGACCTGCTGGCCTTTGCGGACGCTGAGGAGGCCTACAGGCAAGCCGACGGGTATGGATTTGAAGGGCGCGCTTTGGCTGTGCTGGATGGACTTTCTCTTCAGGGTGACGCCGCCGTCGACGCGCTCTCGGGCGGGCAGATGCGCCGGGTGATGCTGGCACGTTTGCTGCTGACCCCTGCTGACCTTTACCTTCTCGACGAGCCCACCAACCATCTGGACGTGGACGGCGCAGCGTGGCTGGAAGGCTGGATTCAAGCCAGTCCGGCGGCCTTTATGCTCGCCAGCCACGACCGCGCATTTCTGGAAGCCGTCACCCACCGCGTTGCGGAGCTAGAGCGGCGGACGCTGAGCGTCTACCCCGGTGCCTACAGCGCGGCTATGGCCATCAAGGCCGAGCTGCGGGCCGCGCAGCAGCGCGATCACGCCGCGTACCGGCGCAAGCGCAGCGCCTTGGAAGAAGAGCGCCTCCGCCGGCAAAGCAAAGCCCGCAGTGCAAACCAGTACAATCACAAACGTGCGCGCGATCCGGACAAGCTGCTTGCCAAAGGCAAAGCCCAGAACGCGCAGAACGTCAACGCCAGTCACGCCGTGATGCTCGAGCGAGCCGCTGCTCGCCTGGACGCTTCCGCGCCGCCTAAACCGTATGAGGATCGCCAACTGATTCGTTTGGCCCTTGCAGATGCACCGCCCGGACCGGTCGACGTTCTGCAGATCCGGGGGCTTGGCGTGCAGCGGAACAGGTGCACGATTTTGAGAAGCATTGACCTGCAAGTACGCCGCGGTGACCGCATCGCCCTGATCGGCGCAAATGGGAGCGGGAAAAGCACCCTGCTCGCAGCGTTGACCAGCGATGCACCGTGCGCAGGGTTTCGGCGTACAGGTGAGGTTCGGTGGGGCCAGAACCTGACCCAGTACTGGGCTGGCCAGCAGGGTGAGGAGCTTGGGGGTCTGATCACCATTGAAGATGCGCTGCTCGGCGCCAACCCCAAGCTCACGCCGCATCAGGTGCACGAGGTGGCAGCGCAATTGGGGGTTCCCGGTGGGCCAGGTGGCCTGGTGGCGCACTTGTCCGGTGGCCAGCGGACCAGACTGACACTGGCACGCCTCAGCGTGACGCGCGCGCAGGTTCTGATCTTGGATGAACCCACCAACCATCTGGATCTCCCAGCGATCGAGGCACTGGAAACGTTGCTGCTCACCTTTCCCGGAACGTTGCTGCTGGCCTCCCATGACCGCGCCCTGGTCGAGCGCGTGGCGACACGGCGATGGCTGGTCAGAGATCAAGCCGTTACCGAGGCCTGACCGCCAGTGGCAGGCAATGGCCTGGAGTCTCCGGATGGTGACCACAGCCCCAGGACTGCTGTGCCAACACGCTGGCCGTACGCACGTGGGCACACAAAGGTGAGTGCGTGCCAGCACGTGCTGCACTTCGACCTGTTCCGTCAAGTTCGGCAAGTGGTTTGAGGGCGTGGACCAGAAGCTGGCCGCAGCGCCGCAACGTGGTCGCGGGAAGCCGAAACTCACGGTGGAGAATCTTGAGGGGGACGTCACCGACTTCAAGGCCCTCGCGGAAGAAACCCGCTGCAAGCTCCAGAACAGTGATGGGAAGGGCCAGAACCTCGGCAACAGCCGGAAGCGCAAAGCCGCCGCCGCAAAACCAGCGGCCAGGCCCAAGCGCATCGCCAAGAAACGTGACCGGTGACTACTCAGCACCTACACAACCGGATGGGATGCGGTAACGTGAAGGCATCTCCGACGTGACCTGCCCGAATTGCGAACGGCTCCAGGCGCGCTTCCGTGAATTGAAAGCGCAGGTCGCGCGGACCAGCGAGACGACGCGTCAGCCCCCAGCCAGGACCAGGCCTGGAAGAAGAAGCCCAAGAGCGAACGCCCCTAGGGCGTTCGCTCTTCTGGTGGTCAAGTGGGACACCCAGGCACCACCTTGAAGATGCGCCCTTCTCCCGACGAGGTGGTCGTGCTGCCCCTCACGGGAAGCTTGTACGTGTGGACAGCAATGGAATGAGGTCGAAAGTGTAAGACCTCCTGGCTCGGCAGGTCTTGGACCTACCGGAGGTCCAGTTGCAAGTGACTGAGTACCGGGCCGAAGTGAAGGTGTGCCCCCGCTGTCACCACCGACAACAGGAGGCGTTCCCACGGGACGTGCGCGGTCAGGTGCAGTACGGCCCTCGCTTCCAGGGCCTGGCGGTGTACCAGGGTGTCGCTCAATTCCTGCCGTTCAAACAGGTTGGAGACGTGCTTGAAACGCTGTGCGGTCAGCGCCCCAGTGAAGGAACACTCGCGCCGCACCTCAACCTCGCCACAGCGCGACTCACTGGGTTTGAGGTCAGCCTGAAAGAAGCCCTGCTCGAAGCACCCGTCCTGCATGTGGACGAGACGGACAGCAAGGTAAAAGGCAAGCTCGCCTGGGTGCACGTCATCAGCAGCAAACAGCTCACCCCCTATGGGCACGACCCGCACCGTAGGCCCGGCCGCCATCCAGGCTTTGGGGGTTCTGCCGCGGTACCCCGGCGTGTTGACGCACGATGTCTGGCCCTCGTACTTCCACCTCTGCGCCCGGCATACGCTGTGTAACGCCCACCTGCTTCGGGAGTTGCGCTTCCTCCACGAACAGTTGTACCAAGACTGGGTGGGAGAACTGCGAGCCGCACTGCAAGGCGTCTACCATCAACACGGGGCAGGTACCCTCACTCCACCGGAGAAAGCCGCGTTCCTGGTTCGCTTTGATGCACCCCTGGAAGCGGGACTGGAGACCAACCCCGCAGCAGAGCCGGTTCCAAAGCAGCGGGGACGGGTGAAGCAGTCCCCTGGGCGTAGCCTTGCCCCTCAATGTCAGAAACACTGAGACAAGGTGTTACGCTTCCTCCAAGAGGAGGGCGTCCCGTTCGACAACAATCAAGCCGAGCGAGACATCCGGATGGTGTGTGAAGCGCAAGATCGCCGGTGGGTTTCGTTCCGATGGGGGTGGAAAGAATTCCTACCGCATTCGGAACTACCTCTCTACGCTCCAGAAGCAGGGCCTCTCTGACTACAAAGGATTGGTCAGTATCTTCACAACCAGCTCCTTCTTTCTCACCCCTTGTTCTCATGCTAAACTGCTGCGAGTACGCCGCAGCAGTCGTTATTATCGTTCTTGTCCTCTTTGGTATTTGGGTACTCCGGGGGTGCACTAAAATCTTTGGCGAGTGAAGCGTGTCTTCTTCAGCCTCAGCTGCTTTTGTAGATAACTGCAGAATTGCCGTAGGGCGCGAAGTATATATGGAAGAGAAGTCAAAAGCACTTTTTAGGGCCAAATTCTCCGATGGTCCCGATCTATTTTTAGGAAATGGTACACGGGCATATGTCAAATACGTTGATTCTCGGAATAGCTGTGGAGCAGTGATTCGCGGCGACTACACTTGTGGGATTTCTGGTAGTATATTGAACGATGCTCCAATCTTTACCGCAATATTCCAGTCGCCGTCACCACACCCTATGCACAGCCTTCAGGAACAATTCCCGCATCCTGAACGCCGTGAACGCCTAGTTGCCTGCAACGGCCATTTCTTCTGATGCAGAGCGTGTCCCAGAACCCGCCGAAGGGGAAGCGCATTTCCCTGAGGTCTCCGCAGGAGTGGTATGGGAACTGAGAGAAGACTGACAGCGTATATCTCTCATGGTCATTATGCTCATCCACTACCCGGTATATAGGGAGGACGCGCTGTGGTAGCCATAGGCTCAGTGTTTGTTGCCGGACAGGTTTTGGTGGCCCTGGCTCTACTTATGGCAGGCGCATGGTATCTACGTGAGACTCGTCGGAGCATTCGGAGCGGTACCGGCGCAGCCCAGTGGCCCGTCTCAGAGGCAGTGATTGAGTTGCACGAACTCAAGCAACCGGTCCATCAAGGCATTCGTTGGGAAGCAACGAACCCAGTGTTGAATCATGGATACCATCGACTGGAATACATAACAGGGGTGATTTGGCCGCCAGGTGCGCCTGCCCACATGCAGCGCCGTGCTGTTGTCCCGCTCCCAGGTATGCACTTGATCCGCATCAACTCGCTGAGGATTGACGTATACGACTCTCATCAGGTACAGAGGTTGAATGCTCAAGGCATAATTGAGGCCGAACGTCTCTACCCACTTGGTACTATCGTGAGGATCCAACACTCACCGACCGGTCCAGCTGGACCTTCCAGTCACGGAACCGAGTTGGCTTATATTGAAGGGAGTGTACTTCCAGATCAGGTGAATTACGGATGTGGCTGCCTAATGATAGGTACTGGACTACTACTACTTTCGCCCGCCTTTTTAATACTAGTGAATGCTGTATTAAATTAAGCATATCGTTCCCACAATTTAACTTCTGACACAAGACCCTTTTTTTGTTGACAGGGCTGTTACGCGTTAAGCAGTTACCGTGACTATTTGGCCTGGGTGGATCATGGAGCTGTCCTGAGGTGTTTATGTCGATGTTGTTGAGCATAAGCACACTATATCGTTGAGAACAACTTCATCGTTGGTCTACCACCTTCATTGGCTTTACCGTTCAGAAGAATAAACCTACCCTTCCGAAGCTTTCGCCGATGTGCGGTCGCCTCCTGAAACTGGAAAACCCCGCCTGACGGCAGGGCACGTTCTATTTGCACAACTTCAGTTCAGTCGAAGCGCGACCACAGCGGTAACGAGGAACTCAGTGCCACCGATGTGGACCACATCGTGACTGATGGCTTCAACGCCCACGCAATCCACTCGAACAATTTATCGATGAGCACTTTAATCGTGGTGCCAATCTCATCTTGTAGGCAGACGTGGCTGGCCACCTTCCTTACCACTTGACCTGTATTCACCCCGTAGTTTATGGACGTGCGCACTGAGGTCACCCCAGCACCGGAAGGCGGGGGTGTGGGCCGCATCCATGCTGCCTCCGCCGGTAGGGAGTTCCAGCCCCAGGGCTTGCCCCTGATCATCCTCAACGTGCTGGAGTTGGAGCAGGCGGTTGTGGCCTTGGAGAGACGCAGCAAGCACGTCCTTTCTCAGTCATACGGTTTCCGGACCATCCGTTCCGTCCCCTCCGCTGCGCTCCGGTGATTCCACGCCTCTGGGCCACCATTTTTCCTGCTCGCTCTGCTGCGCAGCGTTGCACGTCCGCCCGGGTGAAGCCGTTATTTCATCACGAATGGACCGGAACCCCTATAGCGCATTTGTCCGAATGGCGCCGTGAGGGATGGCCTTCCACTCACGGCGCCATTCTCCCCAACGCGCTTTCAAGTTCGCCCGCCCTGCTCGGTCAAAAAGAAGTCCTCTTTTTGACAAACGCTCTAATGGGGGCCTGGGCCTCTTCGACCATGACGGCAGACCGGGAGGATTCAGCGGTGCCCGGCGACAGCTCGGCAGCCTTTGACACGTGGGCAAGCCTGGTGCGTGACGTGCTGCGCCCCAGCGTCCTCGGCGAACGGTACGGGACGGCCCTGGGCCGCATGACAGACGCTGCGCGCACGCTGGAGCGGGCCCTGATCGAACGCGGTCTGGAAGGGCGGCGCTGGGCGGACGCCTCCTCTCAGACTACCTCCTGAACGGCGCTCCCCCAATTCACCCGAAAATCACGCTGAGGTCACTACGCTGCCTTCCAGACGTGCCCGCGTGCCTGACACGCCGGGCGGCCAAAGGAGCAAGCCCATGTCACGACACTTCAGAACCTTCTCCCTCGTCCTGTCCGTCCTGTCCCTCTCGGCGCTGGGCCTGAGCGCGCCTGCCAAACTCACGCCCAACACGGTGAGCGGCCGTGTGGTCGACGAGCGCGGCAAACCCGTGGTGGGCGTCAAGATCATCATCGCGCCTGCCATGTTCAGGGGGACGATCTTCACAAGCACGGACGCGCAGGGACGCTACCAGTCCACTGAACTCAATCCGGCCACCAACCCGTATTACGTGACGGCCTACAAGGAAGTGAAGTACCACGACCAGCGGTACTGCCTGCGTATGGCTGGCGACCCCGAACCATACCAGGACGCTCTGAACGCCAAAGCGGGCGCGGTGCGCAACTTCGTGTGGAGAATCCACGGCGAGTCGGACATGCCCTCGTCGACTTACGGGGGGGATACCTGGGGCGGAACCCTCGCCTTCGAACGCGTCTACACCGACGATGCTCACGTCATCGACCGGGACGCAACCGTTGAGGTCACGCTGGTGCCCGATGGACCTCTTATCGACGGCAGCAAGGGAACGGCCATCGCGCGCACCCTTCCGGTGTCCAAGGGCCTGGGTGATATTCCCGTTGGGTATTACAAGGTGTCCGCGTCCCTGAAGAACGCGGACGGCACGAAAACGCCGCTTCAGGTCGGGCAGGGCAGCCAGAAAGAGCAGCTGGGCAAGACGACGATGCTCCTTTTCCGGGGCTTTGACTCCTGCGGGCACAGCGGCACGCTCAGGCAGACGCCAATCTGGCTGGCAAGGCCGTGAAGGGCGGGTTTTGTGTCTTCCTCACGGCGGGTCCCGCCCTCGCCGGAGGCGGCGCTTTCCCCCTCAGTGCAGTTCACCAGGGTGAAGTGTGTTCGTTCGCGGACATCCCTTAGTCCGGGCCATTCACGCTGAGCCGAGTGACGGAGATGAACCTCGCGCTCACCGCCGGAGCTCTGCAAATTCAGAGCGAGGAGGCCAGCGGTCTTGGCGTGTGGTCGGCGGAGTGCAGCGTGTCCTCAAGCGTCTCGTTCGACTTTGAAAACACCAGGGGCGGATTCGACGATACCCTGAACTTTCAACTTCGGCGCGGTGACCGACCTGGCTCTTCCGGAACTGTCATCTGGGAGGCGCAGGAGCGTGGACACGGGCGGAACGAGGACGTCGAGAAGGTCCTGGATGCCAGCACGGCGCGCCTGTGCGCACTTCGTCGCCGCCTGGCGTCAGAGTCATCCTGGACGTCTTCTCAAGGCGCCGCCAGAAGAGCGGCGAGGTCGAGTGCCTCGCCGCTCTTTCCTTGCGCTCAGGAGGGCACTGCAGCCTGACTCTGCTTCCACCTCGGCGCCCGCCCCGGGCTTGTCGTCTCCCACGACCTTTGCACCGAGATCTGCCGCTCCCGGCACCGAGCCTCCGTCCTTGAAGGTGCCGTCCGGGCCCTCTGTGATGTCCAGGCCGCCTTTCAAGCTCGGACCGACGTTGAGGGGACCGGCCTTGATGCCCGCCTTGGCGCCGACGAACACCGTGGGCCTGCCCTCAAAGGCGTACTCGAACTCCGCGAAGAGCGCGAGCAGACCCTCGCTGGAGAACTCTACTGCGACCTTCTCGCAGTTGAAGCGAGGCTCCACGAACGCGAGGTTCACGGTGGCCTTGTACGGCCCGGCGAACGTGCAGGCGCCGGGACTGACCTCGTTGATGTGCTGCACCTCAAGCCGGAGTTCCTCAGGACTTCCCGCAACGTCCAGCAGGTACGTACTGACCATCTTGTCGACCTGCTGCTCGGTCCACAGCTTGCGTAACTCGTACCCAGCGGAGTCGCTGATATTACTCAGCAGACCGCTCACCATGCGGTACGTCGGGTTGAATGCCTGTGCGGGAGTGCTGTCCAGGCCGAGCATGAGGGTGCGCCGGCGGTCGTGGGCCTCAAGCGGCACCCCGCAGCGCTGCAGGGCGTACTTGCGCTCGACTGCCCGGTGGCAGGCCGTGGCCGTGCCGAACTTACCGCCGCCCGGAACGGTACGGGCGTTCCTGGACGCTGCGGGCGTACGCGCCGCGTACCGCGGCTGACCATCCGAGAGGCTCCACGAAACGCGGCTATCCGTCAGGTGCCGGACGTCACCGGCCAGGTGAGGCGGCGAAGACCTTGCCGCGCCAGGGCCCCGAGCAGCGTAAAGATCAGCGCGGCGGCCAGGATACCGGGGCCCGCGAAGCGCCCGGGCGGCCACGACGCGTCCCCCCCGGCTTGTCGTTACTTGGCTGCGCTCACGTCAAAGACGAGCGCGCGGGACTCGTCTCCCTCAACGACGCTGAGGCTCTGCCCTTTCAGGTTCGCGGGCAGCTTGAAGTACACGCGGAAGCGCGCCTCCTCCCCCGGCTTCAAGCTGCCATCGGTGCGTTCGTCCCGCGACACCTTCAAGATGTAGTCGTCGTACGCGGTGACGTCACCGTCCGCGTCGCGCAACTTGAACGAGAAGGTGCGCGAGAAGAAGGAGCGGGCCTCGGCCGTCTGCGCTGCACCGTTGCGAAGGGTAAACGCGGCGACGAGGTTGCGTTCTCCGCTCTCGAGCTTCCCACCGTTGATCGGGTTCGTACTCAACGCGACCGAGTCGAGCTTCAGGTCGAAGTGCCCGAGCGGACCGTACGCGCCCACCTTCATCGGCACGGCCTCCAGCGCCGTGACCTTGGCGGCGTCCGAGGGGTCGGCGAATGGGGCCGGGAGCGCCCTCACCTGGCCGCGCAGATCGTAGCGCACCACCCGCTTGTCGTCCTCGACACTCACGATGAGCTTCGGAATGGGACCAGCGGCCGGGACGGCGATCACGGCGTACGCGGCCACCTTCTGAGCGGGTTTGAGGGTGATATCGAGACGGTCAGTGGTGCCGTCGCGGCCGATGTGGTTCTCGTTCGCGTGATTGACGTTCCTCGCGTCCACCACGGTGAATTGCAGCGTTTTGTAGAAGTAGTGGAGGTCCTCTTTTTGGGGGTTGTGCACGGTGTAGCGCAGGATCAGCAGCTTCTCGTTCGCTTTCGGCACGTATACGTTGTCGCCGACGGTCACGCGAGAAACGCTGAACTCTGCCCCGGTGAGGGTGAAGTTGATGGCCTTTGGGTCCTTGCCCAGGGTGAAGGTCTTGCCGATGGTGCCGGTATCTCCCGCGAGTTGCGCTGTGCCCTGCACAATTCGTGTGGGCGGTGTGCCGGGTGTCTGGATCCGCGCCAGGGCAGGAACGGCGAGCAGGGCGGTCAGGGCAAGGATCGGGGCGGGGCGTTGCAGGTTCATGGCTCCTCCGGGGGCGACGGGGAGGGTTCGTCGCGTTGGAGCTCAGGGTGCTCCGAACGCCGTGATTTTTGGATGAAGCAGTGTGGCGGTGGCAACGCCTTGGGAAGGACATCGGCGCTGCTGCTTCGGGCGTCCATGCCCTGCCCCAGGGGCCTTCACGCCTTCGCCGGTGTCCACGGGGCCATCCCTGGCGCCCGCGTCAAAAAGAGGACTTCTTTTCGACCGGGGCCGGCGAACGAACCTGAATGGGCATGGGGAAGAATGGGGCGCCGTGAGGGCTGCCCTTCCACGCGCAGCGCCCCATTCGGACAAAGGCCCGAATCGTCACGCCTCAGGGAGATCTCAACAGCCGTATCGAGACGTTGCTCTGCACCGGACGTGGCTGCGCAAGCAGGCTGGCTTTGGTACCTGCTGTCCACACCGCCACGCGCGCATCACGGCAATCATTCATTGCCCTCACCCTCCGCTCTTGCGGCGCTGTCCCCGGCCCGGGCACCGGGAGCGGGGGAACCCCGCGCCCAACACCGTCAGTGGCGGGGCGATCGGCGAACGGGGCGCACCCGTGCCCGGGGTAAAGCGGATTCTTGAGCGCGCCATGTTCCGCGGGACGGTCTGTTCCTCGACGGGCGCGGATGGGACGTACCCGTCGGCCGAGGACAACTCGGGCACCAACCCGTATGACGCCCTCCGCGTACAAGGAAGTGACTCGCCACGACCGGCGGTCCTGCCTGCCGATGGCCGCTGACCCGGAGCCCTACAGGGAGGCCTTCAGCGCCACCGCAGGTGTGATCCGCGACTTCCGCTGGAAGGTCAGTGGGCCGTCCGATCAAACGGATGACATTGGCACGGGCTTCTGGGGCGGGCCACTGGCGCTGGTGAAGACGTTCACTGACACGGTCGTGGCCGTAGACCGTGCCGCGCAGGTTGGGATCTCGCTGGTGGTGCCCGACGGACCATTCACCGGGGGCAGCACCGGCAAGACGATCACGCGGGTCGCGAGTTTGAACAGGGGCCTTCAGGACAGCGCTGCCGGGTAGCGCACGCTGACGGCGGCCCTGGTAAACGGGAACGGCAGCAAAACGCCACTGGCCGTGGGCACGGCGAACACCGGGGAGGGCCCCGGCCCGTTCCTCAAATCGCTCTATCAAGGGGTACGGTTCCTGTGGGCACAGCGCGACCTTCGTGAAGACCCACTTCTGGGTTCCCCGCCCATAACAGGCCCTGACACAGATTCCGGTGAATCTGCTACTTCATCACGGACTCACCCAAGCGGACGTGCAATGCGGCGCAGCAGAGGGGACGAAACGGATGATCCGGAAACCGGATGGGTGGCGCAGGGACTCGGGCGGCGGATGGCGCTCCTGGGCCTCTTCGTTTGCGGCATGGCGGACCCTGGCGCATGGATCAAAAAGAAGTCCTCGTTCTGACCGGGCCCGGCAAGCGAATTTGAATGCGCATGGAGGAGAATGGCGCCGTGAGGGGTGCCCTTTCACCCGCGGCGCCATTCGCACCACTGCTCTATGCTCCGCACCGCGCGTATTGACCTTCCCGGCGGCTAAGAGCCTATCCGGAAGATATTGGTCTACTGAGAGGCAGTGACGACGACGCAACCGCACCAAGATCAGATCAATGACCAGAACACGCTCTGGGAGGTATCGGACGAGCTTTGGGTCCGTCTGGCCCCAGTGCTGGTGATCAACACACCCAGGAAAAAGAGCGGGCGTCCCTCAAGGGACGCCCGCTCAATCTTCAACGGGCTGATTTGGTTGGCCCGAACCGGCAGTCAGTGGAGCGAGTTGCCCCGCCGGTACGGTCCGAAATCGACTGTCCACGAGCGGTTCTGTGCCTGGGTGGAACACGAATGCCTCCGTGCGGCATGGGCCCTCGTGCTCGAAGAGTACGACCAGGAACTGGGCATGGATTGGGAATGGCAAGCCGCCGACGGGAGCATGGTCAAGGCCAGGGTGGGAAAAAGGGGGCCGCTGGTGCCCCGGAAGCGACGGGCAGCAACCCCACCGATCGGGGCAAGGCCGGGTGTAAACGTACCCTCCTCAGCGACGCGAAAGGCATTCCACTCTCCGTCGTGCTCTGTGGTGCCAAGCGTCATGACAGCAAGATGCTGAGTGAGGCCCTCGATGCTGTCGTCGTTGCTGTTCCTGCTCCAGGAGAGCAGGAACAGCGCCATCTCCTCCTGGACCGTGGGTACGACACGCAGGCGTGTCGTCAACTGGCTCTGGATGAAGGTCTGCTCGCGCATATCCCCAAGAAATCGACGGCCGCTCCGCCCATTCCTGCTCCTGGTGATCCACAACGACACCCACCCCGGCGGTGGGTGGTCGAGGTGGGCCACAGTTGGTTCAACCGTTTCCGTCGCATCCAGACGCGCTGGGAGAAGCGGCAAGACCTCTATCTGGGCTTTGTCGAATTGACCGCTTGCCTCATCATCTGGCGCAAACTCGCCCCCATTGCTCCTCTCAAAAAATCTTCCGGATAGGGTCTTAGCCCCGGGTGACCGTGATGTGCTGTAGGGCAGGCTGCGCTTCGAGCACCATACGTGCGGCCGGGTTGGAAGCCCAGAAGGTTGCGCAGTACCCGGCAGGAACGTGCTCCTGGGCGGTGTGGATGACCCAGTCCGTGAGGGACCGCAGGGAAGTGGCCGCGTCAGGGCTGGCGTTCGCGCAGGCAACCTGGTAGCGGGTGAGGAGCACTTCGCCAAAGCTCAGCACCCCGTGAGCTGCCGCGTCGCCTTTCAGGTCGTGCTCCGCGACGGGCAGGTCAAGCGCCATCAGTGCCTGGGCCCGGCGGATCTGCACCGCCAGCGACAGGTGTGCGTGGGCCTTGCGCTGGGCGAGGTCAAGCAGGCCACCGAACACCGCCAACTGCGCCTCGGGTGAAAGCAGTTGCGCCCGGGCGAGGTGCAGTTGTGCCCAGTAATACGGTTCTTTTTCCGCGTTCAGCAGTGCTTCGGCCTGCGCAAACGCCTGCTGGGCTTCGGAGCGTTGCCCTACCGCCGTGAGGGCCTGACCGAGAGAGATCAGGCCCCGGCTCCGAATGTTCTGGATGTATTCAGGAGCGTCGATCGCCGGTTGAATGGCGGCCAGGGCCTCCTGGGAACACCCGATCTCCAACAGCACGCGGCCCCGCTGGAGCTCCAGCACGCGCCGCCATCCTGCGGAGCCCGCATCCCTGCCCGAGGAGGTCGCCAAAGCCTCTGCCGAGGCGTCAAGGGCGGCCGCGTAGCGTCCGAGGACCTGAAGGCAAGAACTGCGGCCCCAGGCATTGATAAGTTTGACACTGCCGTGCCCCTCGCGGACGTCCACGAGGCGTTTGTAGGCGTGCTCAAAGACGTGGAGGGCACCGTTGACGTCTCCGAGCTGGTAGTGCAGCCAGGCGCGTTTCCCGGAAGCGGCAGCGAAACTGCTGACGTTGCCGTTCTGCTCGTGGAGGCGGGCAGCCTGGCGGTAGTGCTCCAGCACCTGGGCAAGGTCGTTGGGGATCACCATGCCCAGCCCCTCGTGAGATTTGGCCTGGAGCTCCATGTCTGCGCATGTCTGACCCACTTCGAGCATGCGGGTGAACGCCTCGCGTGCACGTGCGCCACCGCCGCGAATGATATCGGTATACGCGATTCCCTCGAGAAAGGACGCTTCGGCTCTCAGGTCGCGTGCCTCATGCGCCAAGGCCAGCCCTTCCTCTGACGCCTGCAGCAGCGCGGTGTGATCACCCTGCAGGAAAAGGAGAAAGCAGTGGCGCACACGGGCAGCAACCTGCTGGGCGAGGGTCACGGCACTCTGCTGCAGGCGGACGACGACGGCACCTACTCCATCGACATCCTGCAGGTTGATCAGCGTCTCGGCCTGAGCGTTGAGGGCGTCAAACGCAGCGGGCTGATCCTGAAGCTGATCCAGCAGATCGGCCAGCTGACCATAGGTCTGCGCGGCTTCCCGAAGCAGGTAGCGTTGCTCGGCATGCTGCGCAGCATGCCGGAGAAACGGCACAGCCTCAGCTGGCCGCGCGCCCTCGAGGAAGTGCCGGGCGATGCGCTCTGGCGCGGCGCCGTGACGTTCAAGGGTTCTCGCGGCGCTGCGGTGTAGGGCCTGCCACACGCCTCCCGGCAAGGTGCTGCGGACACTCTCGTAGACGATGTCGTGGGTAAAGCGGTCACGGTCGAAGATCTGCGCGCGTTCAAGTTCTGCCCAGACGGGAATCAGGGTGAAGATGGGTTGGTTCAGGACCTCGCTGACCACATCAAGGTCAAAGTCACGCTGGAGGACGGCGGCAGCCTGGGCGACCTGGAGGGCAGTAGGAGGCAGCCGCTTGAGGCGCTGCTCGATCAGGACGCCCACCCGTCTGGGCAGCGTGAAGTAACCCAGGGAAGCATTGAGATACCCGTCGGTTTCTATAACGTGCTTGAGGGTCTCGAGGATGAACAGCGGGTTCCCACGGGTGTAGCGGGCGAGATCGGGCGCGAGGTGCTGGACTTCCGGCACCTCCAGGCTCCCGAGCAATTCCTGGACCGCCTCATCAGGCAGGGACGCGACGGCGCAGCTGACCGCGAGACCCGTTTCGATCAGTGCGTCCAGGCGTTCGCGGGCGGAGGCGGCCAGCTCACCTTCGCGCGCGACAGCGAGAAGCGCGGGAAAGTCCCCCTGCGGTCGGTTGGCCAGAACGTACAGCAGGACCTCCTGACTGGCCTGGTCCGCAAACTGCAGGTCATCCATCACGAACGCTCCGAAGTCTGGTGCCGCAGCGCGCATCAGTTCGAGAAAGGCCCGGAACAGACAGAGCCTGGCCTCACTGCGCCTCTCCTGCGGGCCAATGGTCCCTGTGGTCAGCTCAGGCAGCAAGCCGGCGAGCTGCTGGCGTGCCCAGTCCGGCATCCGGTCGCGTGAGGTTGCCTGCGTGAGTTGCCGGGCATACCGGGTCAGGGTGGCGTACGGAACGTCCTGATCCCCTGGGCGCGCCTGGAGGTGCATCGTGGTCCCAGTGGATGACGCGAAGTCCAAAGCGAGGCGGGATTTGCCACTGCCGGGCGCTCCGGTCAGGAACAGGACCTGTCCGGCTGCGTGGGCTTGCTGCAGCTGCCGCCATTGATCCGCCCGCCCGATCAGGCGGGGAGGTCTCAGGACAGTCAGCGGAAGCGGGGAACAGGAGTCCGCCTGCCTGAGTACGGCGGTGCTCTGCGCAATGGTGCGGGCGAGTTCGCTGGTCTGACGCAACGGTTGGACCCCGAATTCTGACTTCAGCATGGTCTGGCAGCGCCCGAACGTCTGCAGCGCCTCAAGGCGCTGACCGCACAGGTACTGCAGGGTCATCACCCGCACGAAGGCCCCTTCCGAAACCGGGTCGGCCGTCAGCCCCTGCGCCGCCCAGCGCAGAGCCTCGTCGAGGTCACCGCGCCTCTCGGCCTGCGTGGAGAGCTCGCGTAGGGCAGCACGGCGCCAGTCCATCCAGCGTTCACGTTCAGTGACCAGCCAGTCTTCGAACTCGGGGCAGTCGTCATAGTCGCGTCCGGCCAGCAGGAGTGGATCGTGGGCCAAAAAGGTTTCGTACTGTCCAAGGAGATACGCCTCGCGGGCGTCTTGGGCGTCCGCTCTCAACGTGTCGGCCAGCCGCAGGAGGCCGTTACTGCTCCCAGGCACCAGCTCCTCTCCGACCGACAGCCGGAGTTTGCGCAGCAGCTGCGCGAGATTGTTGCGCGCGGTCTCCTCCCTGGATTCCGGCCACAGGTACCCGGCCAGGCGAGAGCGGGGCGCGCTTCCCTCGATAACCAGGTAGGCCAGCAGGCCAGCGGTTTTGCGGTCGAGCTCCAGCACGATGTCGCCCAGGCCTGTCAGTTGGGCCTGTCCGAGCACGGTGATATGCCAGGCGGAGGGGGGCACCCCCCAAGTGTAGGGCAGTAGAACGCCGGGATCCTGAGCAGCAAAGGTGTGCGCCCAGCCACCAGCAAGGTTGGGGCGTGAAGCGTGGAAGCGCGCCCGGAGTCCCTGCCTGCAGACTTGGGTGCAGGTCCTGGGAAAGGGCGCCACTGGGTTGAGGTCAGGATTGCGGTGGGTCAGCGGTGAAACAACGGGCTGACCCGAGCGGACGTGCAACGCTGCGCCGCAGAGGGGGCAGGAAAAACGGTGACACGGAGGCGTGAAATCGCCGGAGCGGAGCCCAGGGGACGGAACGGATGATCCGCAAACCCCGCAGTACCAAGCGTTTACTGTCCAAACACCGGGCGACAGAGGGAAGTGCCCGCAAGGTGGTCTCATTGCGGCCGCCCGCTCCCCTTCAATGTCCGCCACGCTTTGCGCGCCAACCACGCCGCTCCCCTCTTTGACAACTTCGCACCGGGCCTTGAGAAGCGCTCTTCTCCGAGAAACCCGACAAACTACTCGCGCGAGGCGCTCGGGAAGGCGGTGGACGCAGAGGGCACCGGTACGGCGGCATTCGCAACGAGGGCAATGAGGAGCATCGCAAGCGGCAACCACGCAAGCGGCTGCGCACCAATCTGTGGCAGCAATGTACTTCCGAAGCCCGAGCCAACACTGATGCCGAGATACACCACACTCGCGTTGAGGGCGAGCATCAGGCCCCGTTCGGTGGGGTTCAGATGGATCAAACGGGCTTGTTGGGGTGTCTGAAACATCTGAGCGAACAGGGACAGTGCGGCGAAAGCAACCACGCCGTTGAGGGGCGTTTCCGGCAGTAGGAGCAGGGCCAGGACGGCGAGTGTGCCCCCAGAGAGGCTTGTGATGAGGGTGGGCGTGAAGCCGTAGCGGGTGGTGAGGAGTCCAGCAAGGGTGTTGCCGGTGATTCCAGCAAGCCCGAAGCCGAGGAGGGTGACAGAGATCCACGGAGGTGTGCTGCCAAAACGTTGGGCGAGGTAGCTGGCTGCCACACCGTAGACAACCATGGGTGCGCCGATCTGCAGGAGCGTCGTGAGGAGCGCTGGGCGGACGCCAGAGGTGGTGAGGGCACGGCGATACAGGGTGAGGGTGACGCGCGATCCGCCCAGGACGTGTGGAACGAGCCTGTGAATCAGCATGGCGCTGACGGCAGCCATGACGGCCAGGGCCAGCAGGGTGCCGCGCCAGCCGAGCGTTGGGCCGAGGACAGACGCGAGTGGAACGCCCAGGACTGAGGAGACGCTGAAGCCCGCGAAAACGGTGGCGAGGGCCTGGGCCTGATGATGGGGTGCAACGAGTTGACTGGCGGTGGCGGAGACGACCGGACCGATCATCGCTGCGCCAATGGCGACCATGAGGCGGGAAAGCAGCAATGCCGTGAAGGTGGGCGCGAGGGCGCCAGCGATCAGGCCAACGGTCAGCAGACCAAGCCCTGTATGTAACAGGAGTTTGCGGGGCCAGTGGCCGAAGAAGCTCTGGGCAAGGAGGGCAGAGGCGGCGAATGTGAGGGCAAAGGCGGTGACGAGCAGACCTGTGCGGTCAGGTGGGATATGAAACGTCTGGCTGATGGGGAGGCTGAGGCCGACGACAGCCAGGGCGGATGTTCCCACCACAAAGTAAGCAAGGGCAAGGACGAGCAGGGCCGCCCTCATTTCCACGACGGAGCGTTGCATCTCTAAATTAAGATACGAGACGTCGCGTATTGTCAATAGGGATGATGCTGGGTTACATTGCGTCCAAGATGCCTCCTGGCCGCCCCTTCAATTCCGCCCATACTGCCGCCGCACGTACTGCCGCCATCGATCTGCTCGAAGAGCAAGGGTACGCTGCAATTACCATGGAAGCCGTTGCAGAACGGACCGGAATCTCCAAACAGGCTTTATACCGGCGCTGGAAACACAAACGTCACCTCGTCGTTGATGCCTTTGCCGAAAAGGCCGATCTTCTCCCGGATCTTCCCGATACCGGCACCCTTCAAGGTGACCTCCAGGCTTTCCTCCGCGCCACCTTCTCGATGTTGCGCGGCACCTGCGGCATGACCAACCGCGTGCTGTTCACAGAAGCGTTGCAGGACCCGGAGTTCCTGCTCGAATTTCGCGAACGCCACCTGATTCGGCGCCGACGCCAGGTTTCTGCGCTTCTTCAGCGCGCCGCAGACCGGGGTGAATGCGATCTTCCCGCTGACGACACGCTGGTCGACCTTGTCCTGGGCCCGGTCTGGTACCGGCTTCTGCTTCAGAACGCCCCTCTTGACGAGGCCACGGCTGACAAGTTCGCAAAATACTTTTGTCATCTCGTGTGCTCGGTAGAGCCCACATAGATATGTTGTAATCACCCAGCACGAGTTTTGATCTCGTGCTCGATATCTATTCGAAGAACACCAGTACGGCTTAGATCAGATACATCGGTATTTGAAGCCCCCGCTTGTTCTCAAACCTATTCCATTGGTGTTCTACTATAGAATCTCATTCATCTCCAGAAATTAACAGAGACTGGTATATGTTTGGCCCTGCCTTTTCAAGTGAACCGAACTCATACGGAAGAATACAAGGGGATATAAAATATACTGCATTTTTATCGCATCCTGCCAAAAGCTACTCGTCAGATATTTCAATGTTATTGGAAGCAATGTCTCTTATTGCATTTATCTTCATAACGACATTGTATAATCCGGTTTCCGGGTAATGAGTTACACCAATGCGATCAAAAAAGTGACCCTCCCTCACCCAGGCCCTGACTTCTCCAACTGCTCGCCTTCCTGGCAGACGGGAAAAGCGGCGCCGAAGCGCTCCGACCCATGGGCTATTCCTGCCCTGGAGCAGACAAGATTCTCGGTGCCTACCGCGAAAATGGGTTGGCTGAAGGACCAGCGGCACCAGCGCCAAGGCGCACCCACGCTCTTGAGCGACGCAGAACGCCTGCTGCTCGCCCAAACCATCAGACACCGCCACCGGCGATGTCTGGAATGGGGCGCACGCGTGCAGTCTTGGAGACAGCAGGAATTGGGCAAGGACCTGCATCTCCGCCGCCGCTGTGACGTTCCTGAGACGCCTTCAAAAAAAGTCTTCCCCGAAGTGGTCCAAGCAACTCAGGCAGGTCTTGAAGGCGCTGAACGGCGTGTAGAAGTGTGCTGAAGCCCCTCATGGGCAGACAGTGAAGCCAACGGGGCAAAGCGCAGGCCGTGTGTGTCCAGCACCGTGACGCGTGGCTGTACGTGTACGCCTTCGTCCGCCCGCAAACGGGAGAAAGCCAGGACTGGTTGTGGCCGACGGTCAATACCGCTGCCTTCCGGACCGCTTTGCTCGGGGTACACAGGCGGGGAAGGATCGGGAGATCGTGTTGGACGGGACGGGGCGGCATGCCACCCCGCCGTTGAACTGCCCGTCCGGCATTTATCTGGTCTTCCTGCCCCCAGAGTTGCAGCCCCCGAACGGCTGTGGTCGTTGACCGATGCACCCCTGAAAAATCGGCACTTTGAAACGTTGGAGGCCCTCACCGTATTGCTCGCTGAGCAGCCTCACCGCCTGGAACGGCAGAGGACACGAATCCCTTCCCCCACGCTCTTCCAGGCGGTGGCCTCTTGTAACACATTAAGAGGAATCCGTATCAGGTGTCCTCCCGCTAAAAGCCCATGCACGCGGGCGTGACGGGCATCTGCGTCTCTCCGGGAAACCCGGGGAGGCGTTGTGGCCTCAGCGGAACAATGTTGCGCTTGAGGACGCCAGATTCTTCGGCGGCGGTATCACCTTTTTCTTTGATCGCAGCGAGGCGGACAAGTTGAGCCACGGTGGCAGCGTTGCTTTTCATACCTGCGGGAGTTGCCGCGTGCTCCCGTACTGGAGCCGGCAAGATCTCGGCAGGCTGCAGTGACGACCAAGCTGCGTGGAAGTCCCGGAGAGTGATCCGTTGGTACCCCTCAACTTTCACCAGAAAGGTCCGTTGATCCCGCAGGACCATCTTGAGTTCGGCGGTGTCATGGCTGTTTGGCGGTGGAGACACGCCGGGTGTTCGGAAGATGACGTGAAGGCCCAGCTCCCCCATCTGCGGGAACTGACCGTTCTGTCCTGGTCATGCCGCTCGCCAGCGGAAACGGGGTGGGCAAGGATGGAGACCGGGTCGGACGGAGTTTTTACCTCGGAGAGGCGAGTTCGGCGCTGACCCGCTCAAGAACCTGACCCGAGAGTGGTGTTCCCGCGGCGGCGCGGGACACCAGCAGCGCGCCGAGCAGCGTGCAGACGGTGACCACACCATCACGTCCGGGCTGATTCAGCCATTGACCCAGCTTCGCCACCCCATCTGTCAGCAGATCGCGGGTATCGGCGTTGTCGCTGCGGGTGATGTCGTGAATCAGTCCGGCGGTGGGGCACCCCTTCCCAGGGTGGTCGCGGTGGGTTGGGGAAAGGTACGTCCGAATGAACTCGCGCTGTGCAGCGGCATGATCCTCGGCGCTGGCATCGAGATCGGCGAGACGGGCGGCCATCGTGTCGTAGGCGTGGCGAGCGGCCTCCGGCACCAGCGCCTCCTTGGAATCGAACTGGCGGTAGAAGCCGCCGTGGGTCAGGCCGACAGCGGCCATGATGTCCTGCACACTGACGTGATCGACACCGCGCTCGCGAAACAGCTCAGCGGCGGCCTGCACGGTGCGTTGACGGTTCTGGGCAGCCTGTGCTTTGGAAACTCTGGGCATGATCCTCCTGAGAATGACGCCGGAGAGGGGAGAGGTGGGGTGGGCGGTGCAGGCGGCCGTCGACCTTCTTTAGATCATCAGTGTAATCTATTTTTAGATGAGACACATCATCTGAGCGGGCAAAAGTGGCTGCTCCTGGGCGGTCGGTTCCCCAGGGGCCTTCGGGAGACCACCCATGCAAATCGGCGATTCCGTCGCGCCCGTGATCCTCGCACCATCTGAATTCCTGGCGTGGAGGTGCTCCGGCTGGACGTCACCTCAGCGGCAGACATCGCCGCTGCCCAGCAGTGCGGTGACGTGAGCTTGCTGATCTACAACGCCGGGATCTCGGACGCTCAGGGCCAGCTCCCCTTGCGGGACGAACGCGCTTGGACCGCTGCAACCGAGCCAGACCTCCGCGCCAGTGCTGGCTGGCCCCGAGCGGGGCGGCGCGGTCCTGAACGTGCTGTCCGTACGGAGCTGGGCCCGTGTTCCCGGGGCGGCCCACAGCATGTCCAAGGCCGCGGCGTGGCCGCTGACCAGTGGCCTGCGCCGCAAACGACACGGTCAAGGACCCAGGTCACTGGACTGCGCCTCGGTTACACCGACGCCCGTATGTCTCGCGGCGTGGTGGGAGACAGGGCCGCGCCGCAATCGGTAGGGCGTCAGGCACTGCTGGGCCCCGCAGCAGGACGGCCCGAAGTGCTGGCCGACGCGGTCTCCCGCCAGGTCCGCGCGGGACTTTCGGCCACACTGGCGGCCTGGTGTGTCACTTGCCTTGGGCGAGCGGTTTCCTGAGCTCGGGGATATCGAGGGAAACTTCGACCGGGACAGATTTCCATTCTCTCGTCCTTCAGGGGTCCGAACGCCTACGCCCGTGGCAGGTGACCCAGTAGTGACTTCAGGGTCATGACCCGCCCTGGCGGTGGATGAAGAGCCAGAGGACGGTCTCAAAGTTGTCCTGGTTCCGGGCAAAGGACAGACTTTTGCGCACCAGGGTGGGGCAATTTGAGTCTGAGCGTGGCATTGAAACGCCCGATATGCTGTGCTCCTCCAATCCGGTGGATGGCTCCGAAAACCACGCCCTTGTCGGCGCCCAAGCGGCCTGTGTAACAGACCGCATCCAGGGAGGGAGCGGGAACGCTGCCACAGTCCGGAGGCGCCCAGCGCGTCTCTTTGCCCACAGAAGCAACCGGCAATGCGCCGAGTGCCTCGGTCCATCGCCAGCCAAATCCAGAGGCGTCGGTCCCGACGGCCAACAAACGTGCATCACTCATCGCATTCCAGCACCAGCGAAGCTGGTGCTGGAATGCTCAAGCTTTTTTCATGAGGGTTGCTCGTGAGGAATGCTGTGTGGAACAGTTTTTGGATCTGGCCGGTGAAACCACGAGCGGCTGAGCCCAGTGCCCCGACAGATTCCGCGAGGAGAGAGGCGTCCGGTCAACAATCGGTCGACTTCCGCTTCTTTTCCGGATGAGCTCCGTTGCACTGCGGGCAGATGGGGTCGTTCACGCTCCATGAAACGCCTGTCATCCGCCGGAAGCCACGGCCATCAGGGGAGATACGTTGCGCATACGTGAATGTCAGGGTAAAACGTACAACATCAAAAGCGGCCGGTTGGCCGCTTTTGATGTTTCTGCTGCTTGGGCTTCAGTGGGATTCCGGGTGAGGTTCAGGGCAACAAAAATCCACCTCCGGGCGGTGAACCCACGTCACCACCGCCAGCTCATGGTGATCAACCCGCGCGATCCGACAAGAAGCTCACGCCACCACGCCCCTTCCCGAAGGGCCACAACCTGATCCAAGCCCACACGTTGCAGGCCAGGCAAGCTTCACGGTGAGTGGGCCGAGAAGGGCGCATGGAGGCGTTGCGCTCGCCCTGCCTTTTGTGAAGGGCGTGGCGAGGGAATATATAAATAAAGGCAGAGCCTTTTCCTGCTCCCCTTAAAGTTCACGCGCCTGGCCTCTGCTCCGGAGCAGCGGTGCCACGCGCGGTGGTCCCGGATGCGGTTCGTTGGTGGACGGTGCCGGCGGCGTCACCGTGAGAGGGGAGCGGCGCACCAGCAGTTGCCTGCGCTGATCGAGAGGGACCGCCGAGTGCGTCCGGGGCACATAAAGGAGCCGAAGCGCGTGCTGGTGACTGAGGATTGGGGAGCAGTACCAGACCCCGAACTCGCGATCACCGCAGCGCAAAGGCGCCGGTCCGCACTGGACCGGGTCTGCACCTCACCCCCTGAAGCCGTGCGGACTCTGGTGGCCTGGGCCGCACTTCTTCCCCAGAAAGGGTCCGTCGGAAAGGAATTCCGGATTCTAATCAGAAGAAAAGCCCATGCCAGCGGGCGCAAACGGACTTTAACGTGGAAAGCATACCGTGGGCTTGGACCGAGTGAAGTGCACTCCTTGTGTTGCCGGGCGCCCATGCATGGCTTCGCCGAAATGAGCCCGTTCCGTTTGACGGCGGGTGGTCCTTCCGCTCCCGGCCCGCGGGGCCCTCAATTCGCCTGTCATACGGATTCCGATTAATTTGTTATGCAAGGCCACCAATGGAAGAAGGTGAGAGAACGGATTCTCTCCCTCTGCTGTTCCAACCGACGACACTGCTCCGCAAGCAACACGGTCAGGTCTTCCAGGGTTTCGAAGTGACGATTCTTCAAGGGAGCATCGGTGAGGGACCAAAGGCGTTCGGCGGGTTGCAACTCTGGGGAGTAGGGCGGCAAGAAGACGAGCTCGATGCCCGGTGGGCACTTTAACTGCGGCGTGGCATGCCACCCCGCACCATCCAAGACCAAGATGATCTCCCGGGTCTTTCCAGCCTGTGTGTCGAGGGCAAAGCGATCGAGCACAGCCTGGAAGGCCGCCGTATTGACCGTCGGCAACAACCAGTACTGGCTCTCTCCCGTCTGAGGACAGACGAACGCACTGATATAGAGCCATTCATACCGGTGTTGGACACGCACGGTCGGTGCTTTGCCTCGCTCGGACCATTGTTTGCCGACGAGGGGTTTCAATCCCACACGGTGTTCATCCATGCACCAGACTTCTACCGCTCGTCCAGTTGCTTCAGTACGCGCCGTAGCTGCTTGGACCACGGCTGGAGGATTTTTTTTGGAACGCTTCCTGAGTGACCTGGTTGGCCTCGACATGTCGAGGCCGAGGGACCTGGAGGCTATATCCCACCGCATCCAAAAACTCATAACAGCGGCTCAGATGCACGTCCTTCTCCAATTCCTGCTTTACCCAGGACTGCACTCGTGCACCATTCCAGACACCGCCGCTGGCGGTGTCTGCACGAATCGTCCGCGCCAGGAGGAGCACTTCGGCGTCGCTGAGCAGGGTCGGTGCACCACTGTTCTGGTGTCGCTGATCTTTGAGCCCCGCCAGACCATGTTGGTGGTACGCGTCGATGATTTTGTCTGCACCTTGATACGAGTAGCCCGTGAGCTTCAGGGCTTCAGCAGCGCTTTTCCCTTCTGCCAGGAACGCGAGGAGGTGACTGCGTCGTCGTTCCACCGCGCAGCTACTCCGGCCGTAGATGCCCCAGAAGTCTTCGGCCGTGTGTTGGAAAGTAACCGTTCTGATCTCATTATTATAACTGATTATTCGGAATCCGTATCAGAACTGAAGCACAACACCCCGAGCACCACCTCCATCGTGCGTCTCACGCCAGTCGGTGTTCGCAGCCGCCTGACCGGTCACCACCTCCCGCACCCAGCCTGAAGGCGTGCTTCCCCTGCTGACACGACAACCCAGCCCCTGAGATCATACGGAGTCGGTTCAATCATTTACCGGTTCTGAAGGGTGGCGGGGCACCTTTACTGCCAACCGCTCTGTTTTCCTCTTCCTCGGTTCGCGTCACGCCGGTTTCATCGCTGTTTGGCCGCGATTTGCCTCAGCGCGTCCTATCCGCGGGGCGCCGCGCCACCCTGATCCCACGCGGGTTGAAGCGCAATTCGAGCGGATGTACGCTGCCCTCCCTCGGGGGACGCCGCGCGCGCGGACGCCAGGAAGCCTGTGGGTGCCCCCGTACCACCGGGCCGGACCCGGCGGCGCGCACCGCCCGCTGCTCGCGTTCACGCAGGGCGCGGGGGAAACCGTGCGGCTCTTGTTGGAAGTCGTTCCGTTCCACCGGTACGGGTATCCCGCTTCCTCCGGGGCGTTCGCGTCCGTTGAGGACGACAGCCACTGCGCCGGGCGGATCGTCGCGGGCCTGGCTTTGGCCAGGCGCACACTGGAGGTGACATGGACGGGCTGATCAGCCCAGGCGCCCGCGGACGATCGGCGCCACCTCACGGCCCAGAAGCGCAATGGCGCTCAGCATCCGCTCGTGCGTCATCATCACGTTGGTCATTTGAAACGTCAGGCGTGACACGCCTCCCAGGACTTCATGCACGCGCAGCGCCTTGTCGACCACGTCCTGAACGTTTCCGATCAGGTAGGCTCCAGATGGCCCGCACTCCGCGTCGAACCGGGCGCGTGAGGGTGGTGGCCAGCCGCGCTCACGGCCCACGGTCTCGGTCATGCGTGCGTACCCCGGATAGAACGCGTCGCGCGCAGCCTGTGAGGTCTCGGCCACGAAGCCGAAGGCGTGCACGCCCACGCGCAGCGCTTCCTGAGGATGTCCGGCCGCCTGACCCGCTTGCCGGTACAGGTCCACCAACGGCCGGAAGCGCCGAAAGTTGCCGCCGATGATGGCCACCATCAAGGGCAGTCCCAGGTATCCCGCGCGGATAAAGGATTCGGGGGTGCCGCCCACGCCGACCCAAATGGGAAGCGCTGCCTGCTGCGGACGTGGGTAGACCCCCTGGCCGGCGAGCGGTGCGCGGAAGCGGCCTTGCCAGTGAATATGGGCGTCACCGCGAAGTTTCAGCAGCAGGTCGAGCTTCTCGGCAAACAACGCGTCGTAGTCGCGCAGGTCGAGTCCGAATAGGGGGTAAGCCTCGGTGGAGGAGCCGCGTCCGACCACAAGTTCTGCCCGGCCGCGGGACAGGAGGTCGAGGGTAGAAAACTGCTGAAAGACCCGGACGGGGTCGTCGGCGCTGAGGACGGTGACGGCGCTGCTCAGCCGGACGCGCTTTGTGCGGGCGGCCCCCGCCGCCAGGATGATGACGGGGGCCGCGTCGAGGTACTCCTGGCGGTGGTGTTCACCGACGCCGAACGAGTCGAGGCCGACCTCGTCGGCACGCTCGATTTCTTCAATGAGGTGATTGAGGCGGTCCGCGCCGGACAGGGTGAGGCCGGTGTCGGGGTCGGTGACGGTGGCGGCGAAGCTGTCGATGCCGATTTCCATAGGTCTCCTCGCGCCAGAACCGCTTTACGCGCCTGGCATTGACAAGCATACACTTTAGAACTAAAGTGTGCGCATGACGGACGCGCCCCCTCGGCTGGTACACCGCCGCGCCCGCACTGGCCGGCCCGCGGTCGTGGCCTGGCTGAGGATGGTGCGCCTGACCCAGCACCTCGGGCAGGCCTGGGCCGAAATCCTCAAAGCGCATGATCTCAGCCCCGCACAGTTCAACGTCATCGCCACCATCGGCGGTCAGCCTGGCCTGACCCAACGTGACCTGAGCGAGAAACTGCTGGTCACGCAGGGCAACACCAGCCAGCTCCTGCTGCACCTGATCCGGCGTGACGTGATTGAGCGGAAGCCGGCCGGAAGGGAGAAACGGCTGCATCTGACTTCCCACGGGCAGGCCCTGTTCGATGAGCTGGTGCCGTCACACGAGGACTGGCTGGTTGAGCAGTTCTCGCCCCTCACCTCCGAAGAGCAGGCGCAACTGGCCGCCATGCTGCGGCGCCTGAAACGCACACGGGCATAAGGAGCCCCCCGCGTAAACGCAGGGGATGTTCAAACGCTCCATTTGCGTACCCGGGGAATCACCGGTTTTCTCTCCCATTCCCTTCCCAGGCAACCCCGAAGCACTTTTCCTGGAAGCGGACTGGTTGCGGTCACCCTCACGCTGCTGTTCGCCCCCCCGGCCTTCCTCCGGTAGGGCCGTTCATCCCCTGGGGACGACCGCCCGTTGCGCGTGATGCGGAATACGCGGGGCGCGCAACGGGACCGCCTGGCCGCCGGCTCCCTCGCGAGTCTCAACGTATTCCTCCCTGTGGTGCGGCTTGGGGCGGGGAGCGGTGTCACAGCCGGGTCGGCGAAAGCGGCGAGCGGGGCCGGGCGGTCTTTCAGTACGGCTGTGCCGCCACGCGCCTCAAGGTGGATCTATACCGCGTACGCCGCAATCAGAACTGTATCGACCGTGAAGCTGCCGTCGTCCCCGAGCTCGAAATACTCGCTTACCTCGGCGGCCACGCCTGCCTGCAGCGAACGTATGGCGGCCACGTGCACGTCCGGGGTGCGCATGCGCTCAATCCAGGACGCGAATTCAAGGCGCAGGCGGTAGGTGATGACAGCGTCGACGGCAAATCCGCTCGCCGCCAGCGCCGTTTTCCATTCGTCGATCGAGGCGTTGCGCACATGGGAAGGATCGCGCAGCAGTTCGGTGGTCTGCAGCCAGGTGTCAAGCAGGGGCCGGCGTGGGCTGACCACGTCCGCGAACAGCCCGAGTCCTCCCAACTTCGTCACGCGCCGCATCTGCGTCAACCCTTCGGTGAATCCGTTCCAGTGGTGCGCGCTGTAACGGGTGGCGACGACGTCGAAGGTCGCGTCGGGACACGGCAGCGTTTCCGCCGCCGTCCGCTTCGTCACCACATTCGCCAGACCGCGTTTGACGGCCTCGCCCGCCACGGTCTCCAGCATCGGCGCGGACAGGTCGCAGGCAATCACTGTGCCGACCAGCGGTGCCAGCCGGAAGGTGACGTGCCCGCCCCCGCAGCCCATGTCGAGTGCAGTCGCCTCAGGCCGTTGCCCGACCAGCGCGGCCATCGCGTCCAGATCGGCACCAGCGGCATGCACAGAACTTGCCAGGTAAGCGCCGGCGCGCGAATCGTACTGCTTGAGGATGACGCTGTCGTGGTTGCGGTTTTGTGGCTGGGTCATCGGGGCTCCTTTGCGCTGATGGGTTCATTGTCGGTGAGCCGTTGCACTGTGACAAGAAGAGCTTTTATACTGGTATAAATTCAGCCATGAATGCTGCAGAACGGCGCAACCTGCTCGGTGCCTTTATCCGCGCGCACCGCGAGCGGCTCTCGCCGCCCCGAAACGCCGGGCGGCGACGTACGCCCGGCCTGCGGCGTGAGGAACTGGCCGATGCCGCGGGCCTGAGCGTCACCTGGGTGACCTGGCTTGAACAAGGACGCTCCGTGACCGCATCGAGCGGCGCGCTGGTGCGGTTGGCCGGGGCGCTGCACCTCTCCGCGGCCGAGCGCGCATCCCTGTTCGACCTGGCCGGCAGGACAGACCCGGACGCGGTTTCTGAACAGGCGGACGACCTGCCGCCGCCGCTTGCCGCGCTGCCATCGCTGATGACGGTACCGGCCTATCTGCTCGACCATGCATGGACGGTACGCGCGTGGAACCTGCAGGCAGCGGAGCTGTTCACCGGCTGGCTTGATGCCGATGAGGTTGACCACAACCTGCTGCGCTACGTGTTCCTGGACGACGCTGCCCGCAGGCTGATCGCGGACTGGGAGCACCGTGCGCAACGGCTGGTGGCCGAATTCCGGGCCGACTTCCACCGGCAACCGGGGGACATCACGATGAAGGCGCTGGTTGCCGACCTGCGCCGCGATAGCGCGCTGTTTGATGGCTACTGGCACCGCCAGGACGTACTGTACCGCGAAGGTGGTGAGCGGCGATTCATGCATCCTGCCCGGGGCGCGCTGACGTACATGCAGACCACGCTGCTGGTGGCGGCGCAGCGGGAGATCAAACTGGTGTGCCTGGCACCGCAGTGAAAACGTCTCTCGCCCGCGCTGCCCGGGCGTGCTGGAGCCAGAGGCGGAGCCCGCGTGCGTGCTGAACGGGCCCGGTACCGACAAGTGAAGGCCTGTTGCGCAGTAAGGGGGCGAGGCTCCAGAAACGTCGTCTAGGTAGGGAAAAAGTCCCTCATTTTAAACCAAAACCAATCTGGGCTGGTTGTGGAGCGTTTTCGTAAACTTGATCTGCTACTGCGCAATAGGTCCTGATATCTCCCGCAGTCTCCGCGCGCCGCGCCTGACGGACCTGCCCCTCGGGGTCATGAAGATGAGTTCGGAATATGAGAGCTGCAGCCTTGATTCCGCACCATACATCTGAGGAGCTTGAAGTGGCGTACCGCCAAGCCGAACGTCCTCTTGAACGCTCCCGCTGGCAGATTGTCTGGCTCAAAAGCAAAGGAAAGTCAATTCCGGAGATCATTGACGCGACCGGATTTTCGCGTACAACGATCAGTACGTTGATTGCTGCCTACAATGCCAGTGGCGAACAGGCCCTTCTGGATAAGCGTCAGTTTAACAAGTCTGATCCTGCTCTTAATCCAGACCAGCAAGAGGCATTTCCAGAGGGAGGCTGAAACAGGTGGTCTCTGGACCAGCAAGAAAGTCAAGATACACATCCAGGAGCATTTTGGGATTGAAGTGACTGAGGTGTGTGCCTGGGGCCACTTGAAAAGACTTGGTTTTCCTGTTCAGGTTCCTCGACCGACGCATACGGAGGCGGCTTCTCCCAAAGAACAGGGGGCGTTCATAAAAAAGTCGGGGCGGCGCTGAGCGTTGCTCAGGCCGCCTACCCCGAAAAGCAAGTTCGCCTTTGGGTCCAGGACGAAGGACGTTTTGGCCTTACGTCAGGCAACGTGAGGGGCAGCGGATGTCGCCAGGCTTTCCGAGCTGCGTGCCCGAGCGGTTGTAAGGCCGTCTCGGCGTTGAGCAGCGGGGAGCCCGCCTCCGGGGATGGCCTGCCGTGCAGCGGTAGGGGAGCGTGGCGGTTAAGGCCAGCAGGAGGGAGAGGGAAGCGGGAAGGGATTCGTTTGATCGTATATATTTTATGACCGCGTGGCAGAACGGGGGCCTTGCGCTGGGTGGTTACCCAGAGGGCTCAAGTTGCAGGAAGGAGATGGATATGCGTACGGTCCTTGACGCGTCTACCCGAGACCACCGCGTGGTGGTCGCTCCATTCCTCGCCGCGCTGAAGGACGGGGCATCCTGGGAAGTTTTTGAGGGAACGGTCATCAGCTCCTGCGCTTCCACGGTCATCCCGGAAAAGTCGCCAGCTCATTTAAGAGGAGAAACTCAGGTCGACCCACTGTGCCGCTCGACTGCATGGTCGCGCGCACGGCGGCGTCGTTCAAAAAGCCCTCAAATGCCTCCTGGCTTTCCCACGTAAACAAAACGCGTACCTGCCCTTCCACCCCTGGTACGGTGAATACACGGCAGCCCCTGCTGCCATGGCTTCGGCGTGCGGCAGCTCCCGCAGTCGAAAAGACGCCAATAAACTTCTGAAGATCCTCGATATTTACGGTGGCCCAGATGTGCGTCATACCTTCCCCCTTGAGGCATTGTGCCTGTTATTGATCAACATTGGTTTGTGGCAAAGAGCGGTAGGGTCGCGTTTCCGAAATGCTGGGTGGAGCGCTTTACGGCCATGGTCGAAGTGTGTTTGGCTTTCTCGTGTCGTTGCAGCGCGTCAAACGGCGCCTGCGCCTTGGCGTGGCTGCGCGGCGAGTTGCCTACCGGAGCCGAACACGACGACCCGCAGCCGGGCGTTCACCTCGTCCCTCCTTTCACCCGGAGCATAGATTCACAGGAATGATGAGGGAATGATGAGACTTGCTCACCGCGACTCAAAATGCCCGGTGGATGGGGCCTTGCCCAAGGCAAAGGAATTGCCTGGACAGTTTTGGCCGAAGCTGTCACGTCCCGAAGAGGTTGTTCGGTCGCCCCGAATGGTGACGCAGGCTGAAAAGCCCAAGGCCGTCACCCCTTGAGAGAAGGCTTTTCCGCCGAAGCCTGCACCCTTCCGCGGGGGCGCAGTGGCTCTGGAAACTGTGCCAGGCTCCTGCGCGCCAGTCTGGCGGGTGAGGGCCGGCCTTTGCCACGCCATGGGGCAAACAGGCGCGCGAAGCAGCTGGGGAGCGGCACGTTGCGCGCCGGTGACGCCGTTCAGGCGGTGCGCCCATCCCCGCAGGTGTTTAAAACGGCCTTCCTCGCGCAGGGAACTGAGGTTGGCCATTCTCCGGACCGGGCACTTCTTCCCCGGGCACGCTGGCGATGGAGGGTGTATTGCTGGGGGCATGACGCCGCATCACCCGAATCCGAGCACGTCCGTTGCAGGCGGAGCGGTTGAGGAAACGACCCATGGCCAGGGGCGATTTGACCGCCGCAAGGCTGGGCAAGTGCCGGCCCCGCGCGGCAAGAAATAGAGTAGGCGGCGCTTGGAGGCTCTTCAGGCGCCGCCTACGTTGAAAGACAGCGAGAACATCGGCGTAGAGCCGTCCTCCACGGTCTTTCTGGGCGTTCACGTCCTTCCATTGAGCCCCGGATGGGTGCAGGCCGGGATTCCCATCACTTGAGCCGAAACTGCACGGTCTCAGGCGCGGAGGGCCAAAGAGCTGGAGCGGCTCTATTCAGCCCCCTTCGAGGCGCGTCCAGGCAGTAAACGACTGAGCTCTGCCCATTTCATCTCCGCAACGGGCAAAAGCCTGCTGGGCCTGCTCAAAGTAAACCCTGGCCTCCAAGGGGCGATGCGCGTGGAGGGCTGATTCGCCAGCCTGCACGAACCAGACTGCTGCCTGTTTGTCATTCGCTCCAGCCTGCCACTGCCACGCGATCTGCCCTGGATTTGCCTGGTGACGCTCCAGAGAACGGGCCGCATTTCGGTGTAGCAACTTCCGAACAAACTCAGGGGTTTCAGAGAAGATGGTTTGTGCAACCGAATCATGCGTAAATCGCTCTCCCGACATAATCTGCGCGCGCTCGAGTTCACCCCAACGTTCAGCAACGTCCAGAAGAGGCGCTTGCAGCACCTCGGCAACGATCTCAACGGTGAAGTCGCGTTGGAGCGCGGCTGCTGCACGGGCCACCTGCAACGCTGGAGCGGAGAGCCGGGTCACCCGTGCGCTTATCATCTGCTGGACCTTTGCGGGCAGCGGCAGGCGGTCTGGGAGTTCACTGTCAAAAGCTCCTAATTCGATGAGGTATTTCATTGTTTCCAACAGAAACACGAGGTTTCCTCCGGAATGCTGCCACAGCCGCCGTCGCCAATCTGGATGCGGAGGAACGCCCAACGTATCCATCAACTCGTCGGCTGCCCCTTCGCCGAGTGGAGGCACCTCAATGATCGTCGCCAGGTTTGCGTCAACAAGATCCTGAATGGCCCGTTCGGTGGCTGGCGGCAGCTCGCCTTTCCGATAGGTATCTACGAAGTGCGGCAATCCTCCGGGCTGGCCGAGCGGAAAGGCGGATGCCAGCATAAAACCGCCAAGGTCAAAAGAGGCCTGATCGTAATACTGAAGGTCGTCTGTGATAAACGTTTGAACGTCGCGGCTCGTTTCCCGTACAAGATTCAAGGTGGCCTGCTGAAAATGCAGCGTATTCCAGGAGTCGACCTGCACGGGTCCAAATTCAGGCAGCAGGTGCGCCAGCGCCCGCCGCTCCCATGCTGTAGGCGGGACGTAAGGCCGCTGAGCCAGGTGTCGGCGAAGCAGCCGGAGGGCGGACGCATAGAGCTCGTGGGCGTCGCCAGGCCGGCCTTCAACGCGTAGATAGGTACCGTGACTTGCAGCGAACTCTTCGGCGAGTCTGGATTTCCCCGTTCCAGCCTCCCCGACAAGGAAAATAACGTGTCCCTGATCCCGGGCGTGTTCCATCTGCCTCCAGATGTGGTCCCGCCCCACCAAAACAGGGGGGCGCTGGATGCTCAGCGGAATGGCATTTGGTTTGCGAGAAGGCAACAGCGCCGCTTGGCCACCCTGAGCGATCTCTTCCGCCAGGCGAGCGGTCTCAGGCATCGGCTGAACTCCAAGTTCGCGAAGTAAAACGGTGGTGCAGTACCGGTAGGCAGACAGAGCGGCGCCCCTGTCCCCGTTCAGGTAGTGCAGCCTCATCAGGTGACGGTGGGTCTCTTCACTCAAATTGTCGAGCTCCGAGAGGCGTACGGCGTACTCCAGGGCAAGCCCAAGCTCTCCGTCCAGTTCAGCCTGGGCCCGAAGGCCATTGAGCCTGCGTAGTGCCAGTTGCAGCAAGCGTTCCCGCTGCAGATGCACCCAGTCGTCAAATTCTGGCAACTCATTAAACGCGGCGTTTTCAAGAAAGGCGCCATCAAGCCGGAATGCGGACAGCGCTTCGCCGGCCGTAAGCACTCCGACATCCGTCCAAACAGCAGGATTCAGCGCCACGGCCTCGTTGCTCACGGTCAGTTGCGACCGTGACATGGAGGCGATGCGGCGCAGGAGGTGGACCAAGTTGTTCCTGCCGACACTGTCTGACGAGGTGGGCCAGAGGAGGGAAGCCAGCAGCGCGCGGGGCGTTGGACCCTCCACTGCCAGGTACGCCAGCAAAGCCAGCATGGTCCCCTCACACCGGAGCTGCCGGCCATCTGGGCGGTGTAACGCTGGATTACCGAGCAACTGCAGGATCCAAGTTTGGGGCGGCCTCATGACCAGCGAATGGTACCAAGGAGTCCCCGGGTCTTCTGCTGCCGGTATTGTTCGGGTTTGGCCAACGCCTGCAGCTGGGATCTGGGAAGTGGGATGTGCCCAGAGCCTGCTGCGCCGCAAAGGTGGAAGCGGCCAGATTCAAGCGTGTTGCGGCCGGAGAAGTCAAAATTCCAAACGCGGTCCCCGCTGCCCCTTCAACGCCCACGCAACAAGCCTTCAGGTCTTGGAGTTGACCCGCGGACATGGAGTGAGGCGACCGACAACGGTTGCGCGAACCCGCCGGGTTCAGGTGCCGCAGCGGGAAATGCCGGCGTTCCCCGCTGGAGAACGCCGGTCGAGCGCGCAACAAGGCCGACTGAACTTCCTGCCGGGTTGCAATTGCCTGAACGGGCGATCTCCCCCCACCCCTACCTTACAAAAGGCCCTTCACAACGGCGGGATTCAACCACGCCCCTTCAGGCCCATGCCCGGTCCCTCCCCCCCGTATCCTCCAGGGCAAGTCGGTGCGCCCGGCTGGCGTCTTGGCCTCCCCGAGTTCCTGCGGTGCGGCGGATCTGGCGGCAGTGGGCGACGTTGGTACACCACCTCCACTGCGGCCCGCAGGCGTGTGGTCGTCCGCTCACCCGCAAACCGTTCGAGCGCAAGGTGCGGGTGCCAGCTGCTGACGGCGGCCAGGTACCGGTGCCCCTCCCTGGTCCAGATGCAATGTAGAGCCGGACAATGCAGATGGCAGCGCCCAGGGCGGCAAAAGGTGAGGCGCGCGCGCCTCCGCCCTCGGCCTGCTCTCCACCCAGGTGGCAACCCGCTGTCCCTTGGTGCCCGTCGCCGCCAAGGGACAGGGCATTTACCCGATCCTTGCGTTTTCCACCCTGTCGCTGAGCGCCCTCCGTCATCCACGCTCCTCGGCGAAGAAGCGGACAAGCCCCATACAGGTGCTGTTCGGCCCAAGGCGAGCCACGGCTTTTTCCAGGGTGTCCCGCTCATAGGGTGTCCCGCTCATGCCGGGCAACACCGAACGCTCACTCCAGAGGATGAATTTCACCCTGTTCTGCATTCATCCCTGCTTTTCTCTCCCCAGGAAAGGCAGCCCGGCATTTCTGATCGGCGGTGTGGACCTGGCGGCGGAGCATGAACCTGCTCCGCCGCCAGGTCACGCGCGGAACCAGGACCGAGTCAGTTCCCTTCCCCCTGTTGCGGTGGGGCGCACGTACAGGCCACCGGCGCATCATCCTGGGTTTCTTAATGGGTAAGAAGCCAAGGACGTGCCAGCAACCTGAATGGGATCGGCCACCTGCCCGCGACGCCACACCTCCTGTTCGGCGAGGACGTTCTACATGGGGGCAACGTCAAGGAGATTTCAAAGTAGGTGATCACTCGGCCTGAGAGGAGCACTCCACTTCAAGGGCCAACTCCTGAGTGTGGCGCAAATACAGCGCAAGGGCGGGGTTGGACCTCAGGAGGTTGCCCCCACCTGAACAGCGCTATTGGAAGAGATTCGGGCCACTGATGCTCGGGGCCGCACACCCTACAGCTGTAAGAAAGGTAAGCCGTGAGTCACGCCATATACGCTCCTCATCGCCCTCAGTTTTCACTGACCCTTACTTGCGACGACCTCGCCCACTGTGATCGGCGCTTCACGTTCCTGCATGAACTTGGCGCTCGCAATGCCATCGCTGCCGTCTTGCAGGACAGTGCGGACCTCCAGAACGCTCACCTTTCCCTTTGTCTCCCTGGTGGTCGCTGGGACGCCAACCCGGGGCGCTTGACGAGGACGGCTCTTTCGGTGACTGAACCGTCTTCTACGGCTGGTCTGAGCAGGCGCTTACGTATGGCCTCGGGCTGGACCTGACGTCCGTGTATCAGGAAGAACGTGAGGCCGCCGTTCTCTCGCACCTTCAGGAGTTGCCGAATGGCACCGTCTATCTTTTCGAACAACACTTATATACGGCCATCCCCACTGTAAGTCGCCGGCTGAATCTTCTGAACCCCTTCGACCGCCTTGAGCTCGAGTTTCTCGCTGCAGCCGGGTGGCTGGGACTGAGCGTTGTGCGGGCACACCTGCTAGCTGTACTTCGGGGAAATTCAGGAGGAACTAGGGAGGCCAGCATCGGTGATGCTGGCCTCCTGCTATGCCACGTTCTTTGCCCCCTTGGACCCGACATTTTCCCACCTGGTTCGCACCCTTTCTGACGCACTTTCGCCACCGTGCAGGGCGCACTTGGGCACCGTTGTACGTGCGTGGACTGTGCAGCGGTGCGTCCCGGAAAAGCATGCAACCTCTGGCTGCTGTGGTGGCTCCTGGAAAAGAAGACCACCTCCAGCACTTCATCACCGACAGTCCCTGGCCAACTCGTCCCCTGGAAACGCTGCTGGCCGAGCGGGCCCAGCAAATGCTTGGAGGCAAAGACGCCGTCTTGATCATTGACGATACCTGCCTGACCAAATTTGGGACGAAATCCGTGGGGGTTGCTCGCCAGTATTCGGGACAGGTGGGCAAGATCACGTCCTGTCAGTGTCTGGTCTCCCTGACCTTAGCCCAGCACGAGGTCCCTGTTCCCCTGGCCCTCCGGCTCTTCCTGCCACAGGACTGGACCAGCGATCCGGCGCGTCTCCAGGCTGCTGGTGTTCCAATGGAACACCAGCAGCCACAGACCAAATGGGCGTTGGCACTCCAGGAACTGGACCGGGTACGCGAACACGTCACCTTCGGCATGGTCTTGGCGGACGCTGGGTATGGCGTGACGGCTCAGTTCCGCCATGCCCTCACCACGCGCGGACTGCTGTGGTCGGTGGGTGTGACTCGCACACAGACGGTCTATCCCAAGGACGTTCGCTTAATCCCTATCCCCAAGTTCTTTCGTGGCAGAAGACCCAAGCACCCCACCCCCTCCGAAGACCGGCAATCGGTGGAGGACGTCCTCAAAGGTGCTGCATGGCAGCACCTGGTGTGGCGACACGGGACCAAGGGTCCCCCTCTCAGGACGCTTTGCCGCTGTGTACGTGCGTCTCGCCGATGGAGAGGAAAATGCCCAGGGCCAGCACCTTCCCGGGCAGGCGGCCTGGATCATCGGTGAACAGCGACGGGGAGAGGAACGCAAATACTACGTCTGTAATCTCCCCGAGAACACCTCTCTTTCTCGGCTGGTTGAGGTGACCAAGCGCCGCTGGGCTTGCGAGTTGACCCACCGGGAGCTGAAGGACGAAGTCGGTCTGGACCACTTTGAGGGCCGTTCCTGGCAGGGCCTCCATCACCACGCCGTGCTTTGCATGCTGGCCCTGACCTTCCTTCAATGGTTGCGATTGACCCAGCCCGATGACCTCAAAGGTGACACTGTCCCCGCTATTCGAGCGGAGGTGGCAGGGGACCTGCCCCTGCCACCTCCGTGCCAGCAATGCCGCGCCTGCACAGCTTTATTCAGCGGTCCCTGAATTTCCCCGAAGTACAGCTACAGGCGCGTGAGCACGGGAAAACAATGCGTTCATGGCCGTGACGCCCGTGGGCTTGGCCCGGGTTGATTTCTGGAACCAGCCTGCTTGGTCTTCCAACATGGCAACGGCTACCGCGCGCTTATTCCATTCGCGCAGGCCCAGGGCTTCTGCCTGGCCCGAGGGCCGCGATCATCTCCTCATCATTCACCTTTGCATACGCTTTGGCCACGCAAGGGCACCAGCACCCTTGCAATGACGTCGTCCCAGAGTTCACGCACAGGAGGGTACATGAAAAGAGCTATCGGGATTCTGACCGTACTGTCAACGATAAGTCAAGCCACTGCGGCAGACGAGGTTGCCAGGGGATTTATCACAGGAGTCGTAACCAACGTTCAAGGCATACCACTGAAGGGGGTTCGGATTACAGCAGACGATATGCATATGTACAACAGCAATCTTGTTACTCAAACCGATGCGAACGGTCGTTATAAAATTAATGTTAAAAATATTGCAACCACCTGGAACGTTACTGCGAGAATGATTCTGATATACAAGGAATACTCTATTCCTATCGAGCTGGTTCCCAACAATGTTCAGTCTGTACCGGGAAATGTTGGAGGCGTCAGAGATTTCGTACTGAAACCGAAAGAGGTTTCATACGGAGACCCTTATGGTAATTTGGGCCGAGTCAATGTGCAGCGGCCCGTGGGAGTCTATGATATTGAGGAATCGCAGTTGCAGCTTACGCTGACCCCAGTTGGGAAACTGGCTGATGGGACCACGGGCAAACCTCTTTCGGTCAAACCCATTCAAACAGGATCAGGTTGGATGGTCCCGAACGTCATGTGGGGGACCTACAAGGTGACAGCCACGCAAAGTGGACAGCCTCTCCAGGTTCGGAAAAAAGCGAGTGCGACGGAAATTCCAGAATGGGGCAACAGCTATACAGGTGACTTTGTTATGGCTTACTCGGCCACGGTGCCAACCTTGTTCATTGAAGTGCGTCACCCCCCACAGTAATTGCCCAGCTGGGCACGCGAGCCCCGGTTCAGGTCCTACACTGCCCGCAGCCAGGAGGCCGCTTGCCGTGTGCCGGAAGGTGGCAGGGCCAGGTCCTCTTCCCGGAAGCGCCCCGCCTGCCCCCCCGTCAACACCTGAGGCCATCACGCTCCAGGCGCTTCTGGGGCGCGTGTCAAAAAGAGGACTTCTTTTTGACCGAGCAGAGCGGCCTTGAATGGGCATTGGGGAGAATGGCGCCGTGAGGGGTGCCCTTCCGCGCGCCGCGCAATTCGGACAAATGCTCGAGGTGGGCCGGGGAAGGAGAGCACGCGTGAGCTCCACGCCCTGGGTACACGCGGCTGTGGGAGGCACAACCCCTTGGCAACGGCACACACTTTGCGGCGGCACAGCCGGCCCTTTCCTGGCTCCCCACCTTCCGGGGACTTTCCGTCCACTCTGGTATGCTGAGAACACCGTGAAACCAGAGGGGGAGTGGCAGCTCAGCGTGCTTGGCGGGGCCAGGCTCGTCGGGCCAGATGGGCGGGAGCTCCGTTGTGAGGGCAAGTCACGCACACTCCTGGCGTATCTCGCGCTGCAAGGGCCCACGCCGCGCTCACGGCTGGCGGGACTGCTGTGGCCAGAGCGGACGGAGGCGGCGGCCCGGAACAATCTTGTGCAGCTTCTGCGCCGGATGGGGCGGGCGTTCGGGGCGTCTCTGGTGGTCGGGCAGGACCTGCTCCGCCTGAGCGAGGGGGTGTCGGTCGATGCGCAACAGGTCCTGGAGGGACGGGCGAAGGGCGTGCCGGGCGGAACCCTGCTCGACGGCGAGACCTGCGGAAACAACGTCGACCTCACCGACTGGCTGATGGTGCAGCGGGAGCGGCTCGACGCCGCCCGTGCGCTCACGCTGGGGAACGCCGTCCGCCGCCTGGAGGAGGAGGGCGCCTTCCCGCAGGCGGCGGTCCTGGCGCGGCGCGTCCTCGACTTCGACCGGCTGTCCGAGGACGCCCACCGCACCGTGATGCGCACGCTGTACCTGTGCGGCGAGCGGGCACAGGCCCTGGACGTGTACAGGCAGCTCTGCGCAGCCCTGGGCCGGGACCTGCGCGCCCAGCCCATGCCGGAAACGCAGGAACTGGCCCGCCTGATCGAACAGGGAGGCAAGGTTCCGGACCTGCGTGCGCGCCGGGCAGCCAGCGTGCCGCTTTCGGTGCTGCGTCCGCCCCGGTTGACGGGACGCGGGCGTGAGTGGGAAACCCTGGAGGAGGCGTGGCGCGCGGGGCAGTTCATGATCGTGTCGGGAGAAGCGGGGATGGGCAAGACGAGGCTGGCGGCGGATTTCGCCGAGAGCAAGGGCCGGGTGCTGACCCTGGAAGCGCGCCCCGGGGACCGCCTTGCGCCCTACAGCACGACGGCCCGCAGCCTGCGCCGGGCCCTGAGCTTGTCCAGCGCGGAGCTGCCCCTTGGGGTAAGGCGCACCTTGAGCTGGCTGCTGCCTGAGCTCGCCCCTGAGGGGGAAACGCCCCCGTCGCGGGCGGACGCGTCGCTGCACGAAGCGCTCCAGTACGCTTTTGCCCTGAGCTTGCAGGGGGTGGACGCCTACCTATTCGACGACATGCAGTACGCGGACGACGCCAGTATTGAGGCGGGCTTCGTGCTGATCGACGCGATGTTCCCGCTCGGCCAGCCGGGCGGCCTCCCGCACTTCATCGCCGTGCACCGCCAGGACGAACTGCCTGCCTACACCGCCCAAATTTTCACGCGGTTGGTAGACGCGGGCCACGCCCGGCGTGTGGCGCTCAGTCCCCTTCCCGGCGTGGCCGTGACGGCGCTGGTGAACAGCCTGGGGGTCTCGCTTTCACCGGAACGGGTAGAGCAGCTCGCGCGTATCAGCGGGGGGAACGCGCTCTTCGTGCTGGAATCCGTCAAATCCCTGCTCGAAGCGGGAGGTGCCCCGGCGGGCCGAAGCCCGGTGCCGCCCCGCGTGGGAGAAGTCATCGCCCTGCGCCTCGCGCGGTTGCCGAAGATGGCGCTGCAAGCGGCCCGCGCGGCGGGGGTGTTGCAACAGGAGTTCGGGCCGGAACTTGTGGCCGAGGTGCTGGGCGCCCCCGTGCTCGAGGTGGTGGCGGCGTGGGACGAGCTGGAGGCCGCGCAGATCATGCGGGGCGAACGGTTTCACCACGACCTGGTGCAGGAGGCGGTGCTCGCCCACACGCCCGCTACCGTACGGCGGCTGCTGCACCGCAGCGCGGCGCGCGCGTTGGCCCGGCACGGCCTGACCCCTGCCCGAATCGCCCAGCATTGGCTGGACGGCGGCGAGAACGGTGAGGCGGTGCCCTGGCTGCTCCGAGCGGGCGAGGCGGCGGGCGCCGCCCTACGCCACACCGAGGCGGCGGAGTTCTTCGAACGTGCCGCCCAGCTCCTCGACGGGGCCGGGAGCAACGCGGCCTTCGGCGCCTGGGAGCAGGGTGCGCGCAGCCGCGCCCACACCCTCGGCCGTGCGGCGCACCAGAACGCCGTGAACGCCCTGCACGAGCGCGCGCGGACACCGCAGGAAACCGCCCGGGCCTGGCAGGCACAGGCGGAGCTGTTCGCGGGGGTGGCCGAGGGCGGCCGTTCCGAGGACGCAGCCCGCCGCGGACTCGCGGCGCTGGGCGACCTGAACGAACCGCAGTTGCGCGCCCGCCTCCTCTCCGTCCTGAAGGGTTCGGTGGAGTCCACGGACCGTTCCGTCCGCCGAGTCACCCACCGGAACGACGCGGGTCAGCCGGACTGATGGTAAGGCCCCGTCCGGTTTCCCCTGCGGTTGAGCGAAGTTGATACCCTGAGCCCATGCCGGAATACGGGAGTGCTTGGCGGCTGGAGGTGCTCGGACCGCCCCGCCTCATTTCGCCCGGCGGCGCCGTACCCCTGGAGCGCAAGGCTGCCGGGCTCCTCGCCTACCTCGCCCTGGAGGGCCGGACACCCAGGGCCGCCCTGTCGGAGTTGCTGTGGCCCGGCACGGAGGGAAGCGCCGCGCGCAACAACCTCGTGCACGTCCTGCGGCGCCTGCGCGAGGTGGCGGGTGGGCCGCTCGTGCAGGGGGGTGACGGGCTGGAGTTGACGCCGAACCTGGCGGTGGACGCGCAAGACCTGCTGGGTGACGACCCCAGCGCCGCTCCCCCGGGTACGCTGCTGGACGGCGTAGATTTCGACGATTGCCCGGACCTGCTGGAGTGGTTGCTGGCGTGGCGCGAGCGGCTCGGTGCCCGGCGCGCCCAGGCGCACCTCACCGCCATCGGGCGGCATGAACAGGCCGGGGCCTGGACCGACGCGCTCGCGCGCGCGCGGGAGTGGCTGGACGCTGACCCCCTCTCCGAGGAGGCCCACCGTGCCCTGATGCGGCTGCATTACCGCAACGGCGACCGCGCCTCTGCCCTGCGCGCGTACCACCGCTGTCAGGAGGTTCTGCGGCGTGAACTGGACGCCGGTCCTTCCCCAGAAACGCGCCGCCTCGCGCGGGCCATCGACCGGGGCACGCTGCCTGAAGCTCCGGCCACACCGACCGGGCGACTTCCCCTGCGGGTACTGCGTCCGCCGACGCTCGTCGGTCGCGAGGACGCCTGGGCGGCGTTGGAAGACGCCTGGGCTGCTCGGAAGCTGATCTACGTGACTGGCGAGGCGGGCGAGGGCAAGACCCGGCTCGTGCGGGACTTCGTGGCGAGTAAGGGTCCCGCGCTGTATCTGCCCGGCTACCCCGGTGGGCGGGAGGTGCCGTACGCGGGCACCGTTCACAATGCCCGCGCGCGGCTGGCGGCGGCAGCCGGGGTGGAGCTGCCCGGCTGGGTGCGGCGGGAGCTCTCGCGCGTCATGCCTGAGCTGCGCGGCGACGAGGCGCTGCCGCCGCTGATCGAGGAGGAGGACCGCCTGAAGTTCTTCGCGGCCTACCGGGAGATGGTCCGCCTGACCTCCGCGGGGTTTGCGGCGGTCGTAAACGACGACACGCACCAGTACGACCAGGCGACCGTGGAACTGGGCGCGTTCACGCTCTCCCAGGCGCGCCTGGGATCAACGAACGACGTGCCGCGCCACATCTCGGTCTACCGCCGCGGAGAGCTGTCTGCGGGCGCCCTGGCCGTCGTGGACCACCTCGTCCAGTCGGGCGCTGCGGTGCGCGTGGAACTGGGCCCCCTGGGCGAGGACGCACTGGGCGCGTTGCTCCGCGATCTGGAATTGCCGGAGAGCGTGGCCGAGACGGTGCAGTGGCTGCGCCTGACGGGCGGCAACCCCCAGTTCGTGCTGGAGGCGGCCAAGCACGTGCTCCAACGGCGGCCTTTTGAGGCGGGAGCGGTGCTGAAGGGTTTGCCCGAACACATCTCCTCAGTGATTGAGCGGCGGCTCACGGGCCTGAGTCCGTCGGCCGTGCAGGTGGCGCGGGCGGCGGCCGCTCTGCACAGTGACTTCTCGCCCGAACTGGTGACGGAGGTGCTGGGCACCACGCTGCTCGACACGGCGGTGGCCTGGGAGGAACTGGAGGCCGCGCAGGTGATGACCGGGGAACGCTTCAGCCATGATCTCGTCCTGGAGGCGGTGTTTGCGAGCACACCACCGGCGGTGCGGCGCGTGCTGCACCGGGCCAGCGCCCGCGCCCTGACGGGGTACGCCGTTCACCCAGCGCGGGTGGCACAGCACTGGCTGGACGGGGATGATCCCAGGCAGGCCGCGTCATGGCTGATGAGGGCGGGCGAAGAGGCGTTCGGCACGTCGCGGCTGCAAGAAGCCGGGGAGTATTACGAGGCGGCACGCCAGGCGTATGAGGCGGCCGGAGACACCGAACAGGCGTGGGCAGCGCGGCAGGCCAGGGAGAGGCTGGGTCACTTCGGCGGGCCTCGCCCAATCACGTAAAGGCTGAGCGCAGGGAAGCGGGACAGCGCGCGCCAGCAGGGCAGCCAACCCCGGGGGACGCCGCGAGGCCGGGCGAGGTGTACAGCCCCGATCTGGCGCAACTGGTTCCCAGACCGTACCACCGCCTGACCCGCGCAGGGCAGGGCATCCTCACGATGTGGCAGGCATGTCCCCCTGTGGGGAGAGGACGCCCTGCGCGAGACAGGGCCCGGAGCGTCAGGGCAGCGGAGGACCGGGCGAGGGCTGAGGACACCGGGCCGGTGTGTAGGTAGGAAGGGGGGGGGGGGGAGGTTCAACGGGGGCCGCATCCTGGCTGGGTGGCTCCCGCCACGGTGTGCACAGCTTTGCCGGTTACGACGTCCTTGACATAGAGGGTGTAGTCCCCAGGGCCCAACTCGAACCCCTCTCTGAAGGCGTCCTCACTGCGGTAGGACGCCACGCTGTACGCCACATGGCGGCTGTCCGGCAGCCAGCAGAAGCCGTCCAGCCTGTTCAAGTCCCCCCGTCCTCGGTCCGTCGCCGTGAGGTCGCGCGCGGTCTGGGTGGCAAGGTTGAGGGCCGTCACCGTGACGGGCTGCTGGGGAGCACTCTCGTACGCCTCCTGCACAAACAGGAGCGTCCTGCCGTCCGGTGACACGCGCAGGGTCGGCGTTTCCCCGTAGTGCCCACCGAACTTGCCGAGGGCGAGGAGACCGCCGCTCCGCAGACCGAACCTGAAGACGAAGAAGGTGAAGTTGTTGCGCAGGTCCTCGTCGCCCTGCCCGAGGTTCGCGGCGAAGTACACCGCCTGGCCGTCCGGAGACACGGCGGGAAGGCTGAAGCGCCAGTTCCCCCGGTCCCGGGCGAGGGCCGGATTGTACCCCCGCAGGAAGGACGCGACCTGCGGCCAGCGGCGCTGCGCACCGAGCGCGTCCAGCAAAACCTGGGGGCGGCCCGTCGTGAAGATGGCGCGTTCCCCCGCGCCGTTGACCGCAGTGACCACACCGTTGCCACTCGCCCACGCCAGGGCCCGCCCGTCCCGGCTGGAGGAGGCGTCCGGCGAGGGCGCGGCGGCCCGTCCCGGCGCGGTCCAGTTCAGCAGGAGCCCGTCCGCGTTGCCCGCCCACAGGGTGTACCCGGCCTCCGACCACGAGAGCCATTCGGCCGGCGCTGAGCGCCAGCGCGCGGGCAGGGGTTGCGGCGCCGCGTACGGCGGGGGCAGCAGCAGGCCGCGCATCGGGGGCAGCCCCGGGCTGTTGCGGCCTGCCGTCGCCTCGGCGTAGGCCACGTCCCCGGTGGCGGGGGAGAGGGCGAGCCGGTACACGTCGCCGCTGTGGGGCAGTTCGCGGGGTAAAGCGCCAACCCGGGATTCGAGCCAGGGAGCGAAGCCGCGCAGGTACGCGAGCTTTCCCTGGGGGAGGGCGGGGGCGGCGCTGGCGGTGGTCAGCAGGAGGAGGGCGAGGGCGAGCCTGTTCATGGGTGCAGGGTAAGCGACCCCCGGTGACGCGCGGATGATGCCGGCGCTCCCGCTCAGGGCAGGCGGAATTCGGCCGGGCCCCAGGTCAGGCCGTAGACCACCTCACCCCCCTTGAGGTCACGAATCCTGCGCTCTGTCCGCCCGTCGTGAACGAAGATGGCACCGTCCCGGACGTAACTGGCCTGCTCCCCGTCCGGCGACAGGGCGACGGTCAACGCGCCGTCAAAGTCCCCGTGGTAGATCTCGGGACTGCCGGTGCTGACGCCCCCGCAGGCCCATTGGCGCACCAGGCGTCCCGCACTGAGGAGCTGACAGGACAGCTCCCCAGTGCGGACGACGAAGCGCACCGAGAGGCCGTTTGGCGCCCGGACAGCGACCAGGCTCTCGGGCGTGCGGCTGGGCGCCGCCGTGCCCGGGCGGGAGACGTCGGATCCCCCGGTGAGGCTGAACAGGTGTGCGCCGCCGAATACGGTCAGGTAAACCGCTGTGCCCCTGCGGACGGGATGCCCACCACCGGCGACGATCGCGCGGCGTACCACCCGGCCGGCGGCATCGAGTACGGAGACGCCCGTATCGACGGGAAGTCCCGATCCCATCGCCTGCGACGGGTTGCGCAGGTATGCCCCGGGGACACGCTCTACTGGGCCGCGGACCACCAGCCCGGCTGGAGTCCAGAGGACCTCCGAGCCGATATTCTCGCCGACGTCGGCGAGGGCTTCTGTCGCTTTGACCTGCACCGCACCGCCCAGGACGGAATACAGCGCCAGCGTGTGCTTGAGTTCTACCCTGCCGGTGTCTTTCTGGGTCCACGCGAGGAAGTGGCCGTCCGGAGACCAGGCGGGGGTGGAGCGAATCAGGCCCTCGTCGCCCCGTTCCCCCGGAGGCTGGGTGGTGAGGCGGGTGGCCCTGTGCGCGGTGAGGTCGAGCAGCCAGATGTTCGTTGGGGTCCAGGTCAGGTTCCCCTGGGCACCCCGGGCCCGCACGGCCGCCTCGGTGACCGAGGCGTAGGCAACCGTGCGGCCGTCGGGAGACAGGGCGGGCGGGCCGTTGTGGCCCCAGCGGGTCAGCTGAGCCCAGCCCCGAACCGCGGTCCAGGACCACAGGTCGCCCGAGATATTGGCGACCAGGGGAGCCGTGGCGGCAGAAGCGGCGGAGAGCAGCAGGATCACGGAGAAGGCCAGCAGGCGCGCGAGCATGGGGTCACCCTGCCGCAGGGTGCATGACTTCGGGATGATGGGGTGCCGCAAAGCGCCTGTGGGCCCACCCCTTGCCTGTGCAGCAGACCTGCCGGAAGGTTTTCACGGCCTGTCCGCCCCTCGTCTCCGACCGGGGCGTGAGGAGCGCGTCATCCGCCAGCCATTGCCCTCTCCCTAGCCTCGTCCCAGAACGAGGCAACCCGGAGCGGCTGCCCAAGGAGCGTGACGATGAACAAGCCTGCCCCTGCCCCCCTCCTCCTGCTGACCACAGCCCTGTGCGCCTCAGGTCCCGCCGGGGCCGCGCCCGCCACCCCTGTCCCCCAGGCCCTCCTCGGCCAGTGGTTTGACGGTGCCCAGCTTCCCGACGCGGCGTACAACACCCCCTCCCTTGCCAGCGCGACCTCCGCGCGGTTCGCGTTCGGCAAGGACGGCACGTACGAATTCAGTAAACTCGTCATGACGCACATTCCCGGCTACGCGCCCATGTCTACGCTGCTCATCGCCTGCGAATCGCTCGACGTTACGGCCGAACGCGGCACGTTCAGGGTGCAGGGCAACAAGATTACGCTCACGCCGTCTTCCCTGAAGACCATCGCCGGGTTGTCTCCGGCGTCCCTCAACCCGGGCTGCAAGCGGTTTCCCGGCGTGACCTCCACCCGGCAGCCGGGACCGTCCGAAACCGATGTCTGGCGTGTTGATGGGGCAAAGCTGACCTTCGGCGCCGGACAGGACGCGGCGGCATTCGTCCGCCGAACGCCCGACGCTGCCCCAACCCCGGGCCCCAGCAGCCTCTCCGTTGAACTGCGTGGGGAGTGGCACAGCGGGCGCATCTCGCCGGTGGAGTACTACAACGTCTCCACCGGCAAGTGGGCCGATGCCAGCGGCACCAGCATCATCCTCAAGCTGAACGCCAACCTGACCTACGAGCGCACCGGCCTCCTCGTCGTGACAAGCTACGGCTGCACCTCCAAGCTCCTCGTGCGGGAGAAGGGCAAGGTGGCGGTGAACGGCGCGGCACTGACCTTCACGCCGGCTGCGAGTTCCTCGACCGGCTACACCTGCTCGCCGAGCAAGGTGTCCTCCGCGAGAAACACCGTCAAGCCGTACACCGAGCGCGCGCTGGTGAAGGTCAACCCGGACGGTCAGCACGTGCTGCGCCTGGCGTCCGGCAGTGGTGAAACCCTCTTCAATCACCCCCTGGGCAGTTTCCCGGAGCGGGCAGCGGGCCGGGAAACTGCCACACCGCCTGCGCCGAGCACCTCCGGCTCGCCCACCGCAAGCCACCGCACCCCGAATTCCTCAGCAGCCCCCACCCCCGCGCCCACGAGGTGGACGGCCACGGGCGACTGGGACCTGGCGCTCACGTTCGGGGGCCAGACCTACCGGGCCACGGTGTCGCTGGACGACGACTCGCCGCGCATTCTCGGTTCCGGCACCCCGCCCGTCGAGTACGTCAACGGCAGCAGCGCGACGGGTGACCTGGAAATCGGCCTGACCGGCCAGGACGGCAATACGCTCGAACTCTCGGCGCGGGGCCGCTTTGGCGGGGACCGCTACGAGGGCCAGGTGCGCGGCAAGTGGGGGGGCGCAGGTAAGGGCACGGTCACGCTGAAGCGGCGCTGAGGCGGCGCTGCGTCAGCCTCCAGGGCTTCATCTCCCGGAACACTCTGAATCAAACGGCAGAAAACACGTCCGTCCTGCCCGCTGGAGCAGGGCTGCCACGCGCTCAAATCCTGCTCTCCAACATCGTGCTCTGGCAACCCAGCGCTGAAGGCGTGATGGCGAGGTGACAGGGGGAAAACAAGGCGAAGTCGTTGCGGCATACCGCCGTGCAGGACTCCAGTCCGCGTCCTGAAGACGCCATCAATTCCACCGCGGCGAGGCCCGGGGGCGCCGAGCGGTGTTGTTGTCCGCCAGATCCCAGAGGCGGGCCGTTTTGCCAAAGCGGCCACTCCGGAGGGCCCGGGCCTCGGGCGTGCGAGCGAGGCCATAGATGCAGCCGGTATGGCCGTCCAGTTTCATCAACTCCCGCCCCGTTGCTGCACCCCACTGCCACGGTGTAGAGCGCCATTTGACCTTCGTTGCCCATGATGGCGGCCCGGAGCGCTGCTCCGCTGCGTGCCAGGTTCTGGTGAACTTCTTCTGCGTGAGGGTACCGGGCAGGAGAGGCGTCCAGAACGGGCGCCGGAGCCCCGTCACGGTGGGGGCCTTTCGTGGTGCCACCGCTCAGGGTGGAGAGCAGGTGGAGCGGGGCGGACCGCAGATCGCGGGCCATGACCTCCGGATGACCGCGTGGGTACGTCAGCCTGGGCAAGCAGTGCGCTCCGCTGCGGAAGGTCTGCCGGCGTCCGCAAAAACAGGTGTGGAGCAAGGGGGTCTGCTCCGGGGCGGCAGGACAGCTCCGGCCATCTGACCCCGGCGAGCGAGAGCAGGCCGGCACCGCACCCCTGCACGGTGGAGCGGGGGATGAGGTAGATCATGTTCGGTCCGGGCGTCAGGACAAGCACGAAGGCCGCCAGGATGAACAGCAGCAGGTCACGCAGAGGAATCAAGGGCCACCTCCTGGCCCAGCCTGGCCCCGACAGCACGTTCTGGTGTCGGCAGACCTCCCGGAGCCGAGCGTCACCAGCGTCTGCCTGCCCTACGCGCCCGGCCTGCGCCTGACCAGCGCCCTTCTCCGCTTACTTGAGCGCGGCGTCACGCTCGACCGTTCGTCAGCCGCAGGGCCCAGAGCCCCACCAGCAGTTGCAACGCGCCGTGCATACATATGGTGAGCAAAATCTCCTGCGGTCCGCGCGCCAGGCTGGCCACGCCCGTGCCCAGCAGCACCCCCACCGCCATCAGGTGTCCGGCCAGCCCGAAGACGCGTCCCTGCGCGGTGTCTGGGCTCAGGCGCTGCACCAGCGTGGTCCAGCCCGCGCCGCTGGCGGCCGCGGGCACCCCCACCAGCGCCATCACCAGCAGCGGCGGCCAGTGGGCCCCCGACACCAGCGGCAGCGCAAAGAACGCCAGATCGCCGAGGCCCAGGCCCACGCCCCCGCCCACCAGCAACGCCACGGGGTTCAGGCGGGCCGCCCAATGCGCTGCCAACGCCCCGCCGAGCAGGCCCCCGACCGCCTGCACACCCACAATCAAGCCGTAGGTGCGGGCATCACCGCGCATCACCTCCGTGACAAAGGGGGCAAGCAGGGTGCCGAAGATGCCCTCGCCCACTGCCGCGAGGCCTGCAAGCCCCACCAGCAGCCGCAAGGGTCCCGAACCCCGCACCACCTGGAGACCCTCGCGCAGCGCAGCGGGCAGCCGCCCTCCTGCTTTTCGGACCGGAGCGGTGTCGCGCCGTACGCCCAGCAGCAGCGCCGCTGCCAGCAGAAAGGACAGGAGGTCGGCCAGCACGACCGCCCGGAGGCTCAGGGTGGCCAGCAAGCCACCCCCCACCGCCGGACCAATCAGCCGCGCGAGGTTGTTGTTCAGGGCATTCAGCGCGTTGGCGCGGGGCAGCTCGGTATCCGGGACCAGCGTGGGGAGCAGGGCGTTTTCGGCTGGGCCGGCAGGGAGGGTCACCAGCGCCAGCAGTGCCGAAGACGTCACGACGGCCCACAGTGGCGGCAAGGCGGACGCTCCTAGGAACAATGGCAACAGCGCCAGCCCGGCCAACAGGTTGCTGACCAGCAGCACCCGCTGCCGGGGCCAGCGGTCAGCAACTACGCCGCCCCAGGCTCCCAGCAACACCCGGGGCAGGGTGCTGGCCAGAAACATCAGCGTGGCGGCTGGTACCGACCGGGTTTGCAGATAGACCTGGGCCGGCAGGGCCGCTGAGAGCATCCAACTGCCGATCATGCTGATCAGCCCGGCCCACCACAGGCGGGCGAATGAACCGTGGACAAGCAGGATGAACATACGGCGTAGCGTGCGGCTTAGGCTCTGACGAATGACACCTCACTTTGGTCAAAGCCTGACGGTGCAGGCCCCGGTGGTGGTCACCGATCCACAGGCGGCTGCCCTGCTCCTGAATCCACGGGCTGTGCGGGCACTGGGGCCTTTTATGGGACGGGCCCTGCCCGCCCAGGCAGCGGCCCGTGAAGCCGAACTGCCCATCAGCACACTGCAGTACCGGGTGCGGCAGTTTCTGGCCTGCGGCCTGCTGCGCCTGGCGGGTGTGCAGCCCCGCTCGGGCCGCGCCATGCCGCTGTATGAGGCCCCCCCGGCCCTGTTTGTGCCTTTCGATTCCACACCGCTGATATCCGACACCCTGCTTTCAGAGGCTGGCTTTGAGGCGTGGCAGCGCCGGCTGACCCGCTCTATCGGCGCGGCCTGGGTAGAGGCGGCCGCGCCGCGCCGCCTCGGGCTGCACCTGATTGGTTCTGCGGACGGGCTGGTGTCACGCAACGTAGAACCCGAACCCGATCCGGCCCAACCCAACAGTTTTTTCGAGTATCTGCTGGGTGACCAGGCGCCGGCTGTGTGGGACTCGTGGGGCGCGCTGTACCTGACGCCCGCACAGGCCAAGGCGTTGCAGCGCGAACTCGCTGACCTGATGGGCCGCTACCGTTCCGAACAGACAGAGGGGGCCCGCGCCCATCTGGTGCGTGTGGCGGTCGCCCCCCTCATGCCAGACGAGGGCGAACAGCCGTGATCGTGCCCAGGAAGCGGAATACAGGAGCCGCCTGGCAGGCCAGGCTCGCCTTTACGGCCCGTGCCCGCCTCTCCCTCTACGCCTGAGTGGGCCGGGGCCTCAACGTCATGACGGACCGAGGCGCGCACGGCTACTCAAACACGACCAGAACGCTCTGGTGCGGAATTCTGCCACCCGGCTCAAAAAGGCGCTGGATCCAGCCGACTGTGCGCAGCCGTTCTCACGACGCGCTCCCGGCTTGTTCCACCGTCCCGTCCACGAGGAAACGGCGAATGCCTCCGGGCTCTCCACGGCCAGCCCTGCCCGAGACGACTGCCTCAACTCATCCATTTGGCGGATGTTTGTCCGGAGTGTCCCGCGTACACTAAATTCATCCCACAACAAGAACCGACCGGGTGAAGTCGGCGGGCAGCCCTCTTCGAGGGCTTTTATGCTGGCGCGGGCGTCCCCCGTCCCCCCTTGACGCGGGCGCCCATCTCCACCCTTGCAGATCTGGTCCGTCGCTGACCTCCTCCGTTTCCCCCTCTCGTGGATGTCAGCGCAGTTCCGCCCAACTGCCCCCGAGTTCGAGAGCCAGTATCAGCAGCGCAGCCCCTCTTGCCCTCTGGCTGAGCCAACGGGCTTACCCCAGTCCAACTGTTGCTTCAAGCCACGCTGTGCTGGCGGTCACCGTCTCCTCAGGCGTGAGGCCTCCGGCCGCTGTGCGTGCCTCGGGAGACACGAGCATCCGGACCAGGCCCACGAGCTGTATGGCCTGAAAGCGGAGGAGCGGCGCTGGCACCTCCGGCGACTCCTGGAGCAGTTGGTGGGTGATTCGGTCTTCGTATTCGCTCCACATCCTCAGCAGTCGAGACTGTAACGCTGCCGCGTCTCCGAAACCCCGGTGATAGGCCTCCAGGCCATAACCGTGCTGGTGGTTGTCAAGCATCGCGGTGAGTGTCTTGATGACCGTCTGCAGCGCCGAAGTGCCGGGAGGGCGTTCCTGAAGGGCCAACAGGAGGGTGTCGATGAGTTCGGTGTCCGCGAAAACCAGGTCTTCTTTGGAGCGGAAGTACGTGAAGAGCGTTTTGACGGAGATATTGGCGGCTTCGGCGATTTCTGCGACGGTGACGTTGTCGTAGCCGCGTTCTTCGAAGAGTTGTTCTGCAGCGTCGAGGATGGCGTTTCGGGTGAGGACTTTTTTGCGTTCTCGGAGGGGGAGGGTGGTTGGACGAATGGGGGGCATGGCTCGTGCTCGCTCCTTTATTTCACTGACCCACATTCTATATCGCAAGAGTAAGGTAACTCACTTACTCTAAAAGGTAAGTGATTTACCTTTTACCCTGACTCACTCCAAGGGAGTCTGGAGGCTTCATGACCGCACGCACCGTCGCCACACCCCAATCCCACACCCTGCTCCTCGCCGCCCCCATGCCCGTCCTCCTGTCGCGAATCTCGACCAGACCATCCTCGCGACCGCCCTCCCAAACATCAGCCGTGATCTCCACAACCTCAGCCACGCCTCATGGGCGGCCACCGTCTGATCGGCTCCGTTCTCCGGACTCGCCAGCAGCATGACCCAACTGATCCTCTTCCGCGCCCTACAAGGCCTTGGGAGCGGGGGACTCACCTCACTGGTCCAGGCCATCATCGGTGACGTCCTCCCAGCGCGCCGGCGCACAATCTCAGGCCGGCATCGCCACCCTCGCGCTCATCGCCGGGCCGTTTCTCGGGGGCCTGTTCTCCGACACGCTTTCCTGGCGCCGGATCTTCTACATCAATCTCCCCATTGGCCCCATCGCCATGCTGCTGCTGGTCTCGCCTCCAGGCTCCACCTCCCCAGGGCGCACACCGCAGCACGTCCGGACATCACGGGGGGTGTGCTCGTCTCCATACCCTGCTGCTCGCCACCTGGGGAGCCACCACCTACGCGTGGACTTCCCCGTCACGCTGACGCTCGGCGAGGGCGAGCACCGCGCCCTCGCCGCCTACCTTGTGGCCGAACGCCGCGCGGCCGAACCGATCACAACTTTGCCTTCTGTTCTGCAGCGCCATCTTCGTAAACGCCTTCATGCAGTTTCTGCTCGCGGTGCGCTATACGCCCCTTTTCCTTCATGTCGTGCACCACCGCTCCACCTTTACCGCTCGGTTGTCTCCGGTTCCGCCGTGCATTGGGCTGATCGCCGCGACTGCCATCGCTGGTGCGGTCCCAACTGGCGGTGGCATGGCGTTGCTCAGCCTGTGCGGCCCGCACACATCCGTGCCCGCTCTTCCCGCACGCCTCCCGCTCATCGGCGCGGGACTTGGCTTCCTCGTGCAGGTTTCACTGCTTGCTGGACAAAATGCAGTGCAGCGCCGCTTGCTCGGCGTCGCCACCGGAGCACTCAACTCCTTCGGGCGTACCGGTGGTGCGCTTGGCGCCTCACTGTTCGGCACGATTCTTACCGTTCAGCTGAATTCCAGCCCCGCGGCTCCAGCGGCGTTTCACACCCTGTTCCTCTGGACCGTGCCGTTCACGGGGCCTGCACTTTTCCTGGCACTCGCGTTGCCGGAGGAGCCGCTTTCCGAAAAGGTCCGCGACGTCGCAAGCGGCAAAGCCCAAGCCGCCGAATACCAAGTCCATTCGCGGACGAATGGACGCGAAAAAGGAGTTCCCAGAATGTCCCAGATCAAACGGATTGATGCAGACCTGGAGATGCTTATCTCGCACTTTTCTGAGGAGGCCACCCTGATCCTGACCGGCGAAAGCCTCATCACACTCCGGCAGAGCATTCAGCAGGAGGCAGCCGAACAGCCGGGTCCACCGCGTGACGTCCACGTCACGGACCGCTGGATTCCCGGTTGGAAGGCCGATCCGCCCGTGAGGGTCCGGCTGTACCAACCCGCGTCGCCGCTGCGTACCACTCCAGCCTTGCTCTGGATTCATGGGGGCGGCTTCATCGCTGGATGCCCTGAACAGGATGAGGCGCAGATGATCGACCTCGTGCAGGTCACCGGGTGTACGGTGATCTCAGTCGATTACCGGCTGGCCCCGGAGCAGCCCTTTCCGGCGGCGCTGCACGACTGCTTCGCGGCGTACAAATGGGTTGCCAGCGAGGGCCGCACGCTTGGAGTTGATCCAACGAGGATCGCTATCGGAGGAGCGAGTGCAGGCGGAGGCCTGACCGCCGGCCTGGCGCTGCTGATCCAAGAGCAGCACGAGGTCCGTCCTGCGCTGCAAGTGTTGCTGTATCCAATGTTGGATGACCGGAATGTGCAGAGCGCCAGCGAGGCTGGGTCAGATCACCTGTTGTGGACGCGGCAGAATAACGCCTACGCCTGGCAAGCCTACCTGGGGTCAGCCTACTGTGAGCCTCCGAAGTTCGCTGCGGCGGCCCGCGCTTTGGCCGTTGAGGAACTTACGCCCGCATTTATCGCTGTTGGCGAGTTGGACCTCTTCCTTCACGAAGATATCGAGTACGCTCGGAGGCTGCTGTCTGCCGGAGTCCCAACGGAGTTGCACGTTTATCCTGGCGCATTCCACAGTTTTGACAGCGTCATGCCGAAGGCGCGTGTGTCGCAACGCCTCAGGAATGACCTCCTCTTCGCATTGACGCAGGCATGGGAGCAAAGCTCGGCGGAGTGCAGCTGAGTGGTGGCCGCCACGACCAGGGCTGGATGCAGGGGTACAAGAGGAGCTGCTCTGGCGCCACCCCACAGCTGCACTTCCAATTTTTTGCAGTTCGGGCAGACGGCGTCGGAGACACCCCTCCTCTACCTGCTCCGCCAAGTCCGGGCCCCCACTGGGCAGTCACAAGCGGGCCCTGACCTCTACCCCTGAAGCCAGGCAAGACAGGCTTCCAGCGCCCCCAAAGGGCGCTTTGTCGTCTCCAGGCCTGACTCCGCCCGCCTCCCACCGAGGTGCGGGAGGAGCCCCCTTTCCACATCTGCACACCTCCAGGACGATCACCTCTTCGGTGTTCCAGCAACCGTGCGCAGCGTCCGCCACACCCACCCCGGCCCTGCGCGCACTCCCGCAAGCGATCCTTCATGCTGCTGAACGGGGTGACCGGATTGAACGTCCGTCACGCCGTGCATCGGTGATCAACCCACAGGCCAACCCGAGCGGAGCAACCGGGAAAAACAGTGACCCAGAGGAGATGGAACGGCTGATCCACAAACCGCATCACTCCGGGCAAGGCTTCGGTAAACTCCACGTCCCGCCAGTACTCGGCGTCCGCGCTCACCGCGTACTCCGGCTCGTCGGGGAACAGCTCCTGCCAGACCTCCCAGGCCGCCGCACGGACGTCCTCACGGGACCCCAGATAGGCCGCGAGCGCTTGACGGTCCTCCGGCTCCAGGCCTTCTCTTCCAGCCCCCGGTCGTCCCGGTACGCGGCGTCCAACAGCTCAGCCATCTCGGTCGGGGACAGGTCAGCAGGACGCGTCCCTCCCAGCTACTCTCTCCCCCTCTTGATGCACACACCCTACGCGGCACAATAAAGGTCTGATGTCCCCGTCGCTCCGCCTCCGCTGGCTCCCACCCGGACAAAACACCGTCCTCATTTCCTCCCCGCCCGTGACGGAACTCCTGCACCTGCATGCCGCGAGACACAGACAGCTCCACTCCCCCGCATCGCGGGCACTGAGGTCACGCAGGCCCGGCGCCCCGGTTCTTCCGGTTCCCTGCCCATCCGCGCGCCTCAGTCGTCCGCACCACCAGAGCAGGAGCACACCACATGGGTAAGAAACGCGACATCCCCACCTACAAGGACACCCACCCCGCCCACCTTGCGCGCAGCGCGGAGCTGGAACGCGCGGGCCTCAAACCCGCCCCGGACCAGCTCCCCGCCGCCCTGTTCAAGTACAGGACCAAGGACACGGAGGGCACCTGCGCCCTCTTCGAGCGCGCCCTGTGCATCCCCGTTGTGCCGAAACAAGACGCCTCCTGAAGCTCACGGCCCGTCACGCCTGTCCCTCCGGATGGGGCGGGTTCTTCACGCACGCGCTGGAGGGGGGAGCGGTAGAGGCACGCCGAAAGCGGAGGGGGAAGCGTTCGGATGACGCCGGTGTGGCCTTGAGGTGGGTCAGCCACCTGCTCCTGGCCGCCGATGCGCTCCTGCCCACGCAGGAGTGACCAGGCCCGCCGTGCTGGAAAGGTGAACCCCGCGCCAATGGCGCTCCTCTGGCGTGATGGATACTCCCGGGCAGAGAATCCGGCATTGGAGGCAGCAACCCACCTCCCGGTATCCCTCAACGGGCCTTCATTCCCTCTCTTGTCAACATCTGAGCCGCAAAGTGAACTTCACCGAGCGTACAGTTGACTATGGCTCAGAGACGATCCACCCATTGGGGGGTATTTCGAGGTATCGCTGATGAGTCCTGAACACTCAGGCTTTCCCGAACAGCTTCTCGAACCCCTTCCAGATGGCACTTGGCGAACCCGGCCTATAGACGAGACCCTCACCCTCATTCATCAAGACCCGAGCAAGGCGCTGGAACTGCTGTTGTTTGCTCTGCACCATCCAACCAGAAGCGATGTGGTAATTGACGCAACCGTGAGTTACGTCGCTGATAACGACCTTTCCACCTTAGCCACTGCTGCCCTACAGGTCTTGCGAGAACACCCTAAGCATGAATTGGCCCAACGCCTTGTGGGATGCATTGGTTTGCAAAGGCCGACAGCACTTCACCCCCATCTTCAGAGCCTCTTTGAACTCCGGCCAAACGCCCGCACGGCCCCAGAGACCTACCCGTGGCGGGAATCCGCCGACCTGCACCTCGGGTTTCTCTCCACATACCGATGGAACGAAGACGTCCCACTTGGAGAACGGGCAGCGGCGCGAGAACGGCTGCTCGAAGTTCGGTCTCCCCTGGCGCTCCAAAGGGCACTCGCCCCTGAGTCAAAGCCTGCGTCCCTCGACGCTATGGACCGCTTTCGGCTACAAGAAGTCGGATTCACGCTGGTTGATCAGGTGTTCGAGGCCCACTACCAAGACGGGAGTTGGCACCTCACATTCGCTCCTGAGGACTTCATCTTCAGGAGCTATCAAGACCCACATCACCCTACCTGGGCTCTTCCCTCGGAACCTGAGGATCACGCCTTCGGCGGAGAATTGTCCGACCGAACTTGCGGCATGTGTGCGAATCCCCTGCACCGTCTCCTGAGTCTCGATCCGGTTCCCGCAGACCTGCACGTCTCCATCACGCGACTGACCCTTGCCACCTGTCTCTCCTGCCTGGGCTGGGACGGTGGAGTGTTGTTCTACCAACATGACGCAAATGGGTTGCCCACCAGTCTTAACGTGCAGGATCCTCCTGAGGAGTCAGAATTCCCTGCTGGGCCTCTACGGGCCGCTCGAGTGCGGCTGGCAACCACACCGCCACGATGGCGTTGGCAAGAATGGGGAATGTCCAACGGCCGTGAAAACCTCCACCGTTTGGGCGGATATCCATCATGGGTGCAGAGTGCGGACTATCCAGAGTGCCCACACTGTGCACAAACCATGACTTTCGTCCTACAACTTGACTCCAACCTCCTGACAGCGGAAGGAGAACATTGGTTTTGGGGGAGTGGCGGCATGGCCTACGCTTTCTGGTGCAGTGGCTGCCAAATCAGTGGAATGCATTGGCAGTGCACTTAGAGCTCAAATTCCAAAGTCGGTGCTGAATCTCTCCTAAATCCCCGAAGGGAAGAAGGAGCCCCGACGTTGCGGTCGTTGATGGTCAGTCTTCCTACACCGTTTGGGGCATTTGTCCGAATTACGCCGTGAGTGGAAGGGCGGCCCTCACGGCTCCATTCTCCCCAATGCCCCTTCAATTTCGCTTGCTGGGCCCATTCAAAAAGAAGTCCGCACTTTGACAAGTGCTCTGGGGCACACAACCGGGGAAAGTCTACTGGGGGCCTTCCAGCAAGGCTGAGCCTGACGTCCGCCGTTGGTGGGCAAAGCCAGAAAGGCGCAGGAGCGGTGGCGTCGCAATGATCAGGATGCCGCTGAGGGCAGCGGTGGCCAACATGGCGTTGCGCAGTCCCATCGCGTGTGCCCAAAAGCCAAAGTAGACCGGTCCCAGGAGGAAGCCGACGTATGAGACGACCGTCACCAGGGCGGTCGCGCGGCCTCGGTACACCTCGTCAACGTTACGAGAGACGACGCTCAACAATGTCGGGTAGAGAGGCGCAGTGCCGGCCGCGGCGACAGTAAGCCCGGCGATAACGATGTGGACTGACGTCGCTGAGGCGACGATTACTGTTCCAACAGTGGCGGCCATCAGACCAACCGTAAGTACAGTCCGGAAATGGTGAGGTCGGAGTGCGCCAATGGAGAAGCGGGTGAGCGCGACGACTCCTGCAAATACTGCAGGGGCCAGTGCGCTGAATCCCGACCCTGAATGGAGCTCTTCTTCAAGGAAGATAGCGCCCCAGCTCTGGTGCGCGTTTTCTGTAGCGAACGTGATTGCGCCCAGGACACCGATGAGAAGCAGAGGCGTGTACTTCAGCTCCCGGTGTGCGCTTCCCTGCAGATCTTTGGCTTCTACCGCGCTGTGGGGCAGTTCCACAGCGAGTGCCTGAGCGGTCCTCACTCCAGCAACAATGGCCAAAACTGCCACAACGAAAAAGGAGGTGGAGACTGGAGTCATGGAAGACAGAACGCCAGTGAAGATGCTGGAAACAACCACAAAGCTGGAGAACACACCTCCTGAACGCGTAAGAATAGGCTGACCGGAAAGTTTCTCGGCCCGCCCTCCAACGGAGTTCATGGCGACATCGGTGGCGCCACTGGTTGCGCCCACAACGGTGAGGCCGAGGCAAAGGGCCACAAAGCCGTGTGCGCTTAAAGCCACGCCGAGACCCGCAAGACCAAGCGCGATGATGGCCACGACGGCAAAACGGAGCCCCCAGCGGTCCAGTGCACGGCCCGTGAAGAGCATGGCAGGCAGGGCGCCGGCGCCGATGAAGAGCAGCGCGAGGCCCAACTGTGCGTCGTCAATTCCCGTCTGCTCACGAATACGGGGAAGGCTCGCGCCCCACACGCCCCAAAAGGCGCCGAAAACGGCAGCAGCGAGGTAGGCCGCGGAGGCCAGATGACGGGCCGAAAGGGGTATGGATGCCATTATGTAACGTTACACAAATATAATGGGGTGGTGCAACCCGGGGAAAAGCCGAAACGTGTCACGATGACTCAGGTCGCCACTCTGGCTGGGGTATCGGTGATGACCGTCTCCTACACGTTCAACCGTCCTGACAGAGTGTCAGAAGACCGCCGTGCAAAGGTTCTGGCAGCGGCTGCCGCACTGGGCTACGGAGGTCCGGACCCCGCTGCCAAGTCGCTGAGATACGGCAGTACTCGGGTACTCGGCTTAATATTGGGAGAACACCTGACCTACGCATTCGAAGACCCACAGGCTGCATCCTTTCTTGCAGGCGTTGCTGAAGTCTGCGCACAATGGGGTTACGGACTGCTTATGGTGCCCGTCACAGGGGCAGCCGACGATCCCAAGCGCGTCGTGGGCGCGGCCGTCGACGCCTTCATCGTTTGGACGACCACAGATGATGACCCCGTTCTCGACGCGGTTGTCACGGCCCAGCGCCCAGCAGTCATCCACGGCAGCTCATCCCAGAAAAGCCCATACTCCGTCAGCATCGATAACCGTGCGGCCGCGTTCGCCATGGCCACGCAGACGTTCGCTCACGCCAAACGTCCGGCAGTAATCAGCTTCCCCCTTGACCGAACCCGGGCCCCCGTTCTCACCACTGGAATCGATCCGGAAACCGCTCTTTTCCCGGTTACGCGAGAGCGTCTTCTGGGATACCGCGACGCAGCCCAAACGCTTGGCATCCCCTGGTCTTCCGTTTTGGTCGGCGTGTCGGCCACCAACAATACGCGGGAGGCGCAGGCCCTCGCGGCCCAGATGCTCGCCCTTGATCCTCCCATTGACGCCATCGCAGCGATGAGCGATCAACAGGCTATCGGTGTCCTGAACGCAGCGAAAGCCGCCCGGGTCAGCGTTCCGGACAGGTTGACAGTGAGCGGTTGGGACGACGCGCCTGCGGCTGCACAGCATCTGCTCAGTTCAGTGAAACAGGATCTACGCGCCCAGGGCGTCGCCTGCGCCCGCCTGGCTCTCGGTGAACCCAGTCCATCCTTCACAGACGATTGGTCTATCGTTATCCGGTCCTCCACTGCGAAATAAGCGCTTACTGCGCCTGATCCCGCGCCCTCCCAGCGCCGAGCAGCAGGGCGCGTCCCATTTCCCTATGAAATCTGCAAGGCCACCCTCCTCGAGGCCGCTTCCTCGACATGCTGGGGGGCTGGGGATCAAGCGGCGGTACGGCCGCACCGCGTATCCGATCATCGCCAGTCCCTGAACGCCGCCGCGACAATTCGTTTCCGTAGCTCCACGCCATGCCCTCGCGCCCCTACCCGTTTCTGCATGTCCTTATTCTGTCAAATACTCTAGTGTTTTATTATAGATGATATATGGACGAAATTTTCGCATCTTCGCAACTGCAACAATTAGCTGATGTCAAAATAGAGTCTTACAAACCATTTTTTGAGATTCTTGCAGATCTGGAAGACATGCAATCCGAACTGTCGGAAGTCATATTCAGCGTGCTATGTGGTATTATTTTTTCAGAGAAGGTATTATTCTCTTACATAGATGCTGTATATGACATAATACTTCGGAGATCAGAGAGGAATATAGAGAGAATATTTGAGAAGTTTATATCAACACAACATCGTAATTTCACGTTTGACGAATTACTCATTGATAATCTTAGGGAAAAATCAGTCGATATTGACGCTTTAGTATCTAGATACACCGATAAGCCTTCCTACGCTGCATACGTGAGGCCGTTAAAAACTAATACATAAATTATGCATACCCGGCAGAGCAATCGCTGTCGTGCTAAGCACATACGAGGATTTTATTTCTCTACTGCACGAGAAGATGTTCATCCTCATAAAGAGCCAGAAAATGACGAACTGAAGCTGGATACTAGCTACGGTTTAGGGGCGCATGATAACATAAAATATTGAATAGACGAATAAAGAGTTGATCCCGCCTGTTCGTGAAATTGAACAGGTCCTGGAATTACCCAGGGTCAGGACCATCCTCGCGCGGGGTGGTTCCCCTTGCCGCCGTACAACACATTCATATCGGGTCTCCTGGTGGTCCTTGTGCCCTGCAGGAAATGGCTTAAGGGAGCCAGGCCTGTAAGCCCTCCTACCGTTTTGCCGCGCGCCACGGAGCAACATCGCGCATGTTCCACTGGAGAACCGGAGGCGTCCTCACGCTGCTCGCGTCGGCGGTGGCGCTGGCCCACTACGCGCCCGCGCTACCGGACAGCGCCATCGCGCCCCCTGCGCGGCAATTCGGCTTGCCCTTCGGCAGAGCGCCGGGGCCAGACACCTGGCTGCTGGGACAGGGCTACGGCAACACCACTGGGGCGTACCGGCAAAGGCGCTCTACCTACGGCAACCTTCAGGGTCTCCACGCCGGGTTGGATTTCAGCGCCCCCTGCGGCACGCCCGTCCTTGCCATCGGTGACGGCGTGGTCGCCGAGGTGGACGGGCCGCACGGCAGTCCGCCGCACAACCTCGTGATCAACCACGCGGGAAACCTGAGCAGCCTGTACGGGCACTTGCGGGTGCGCTCGGCCCTACGCGCCGGGCAGACCGTGAAGCGCGGTCAGGTCGTCGGTCAGAGCGGCGACTCGCAGGAGACGTGCGTGAGTGCCCCGCACCTTCACCTGGAGCTGCGGGATCGTTCGCACCAGCGCCTCTTTAACCCGGTGCCCTACCTCGCCGCCGACTGGGACTCGCTGGCGCTGGCCGGAAGCTTCGGGCGCGGCTACGAGTACGACCTCGACGCGCCGCGCCGCTGGCAGACGCCTGAAACTCAGCCGGAGGTGCGCCGGGGAGGCCGGCTCCTCAACGGGTTCCGCAGGCCCTGGCCCCCTGCACCGGGAGGTGCGCGGTGAAGCGCGTCCTGCTGGGTCTGGGTGTGGCCGCCCTCGTTCCGGGGGCTTTCGCCGCAACCCTGCCCTCGCGGGCCGTGCTGACCGGCACCTGCTGCCCGGGAGTGGTGTGGAGTCCCGACTCACGCCGCCTGCTGTTTCTCGATGGGCCACCTGCCCGCACCAGTACCGGGATTTATCAGGTTGGAGCTGGGGGCGGAACGGTGACGCGGCGGTTTTCCAGCGTGGCCTTCTTCTCACCCCGGCTGCTGTGGGCGGTCCGGCCCGGGGCGGGGGAGGGCACCACCCTGGAGCGCCTCGCCGACGGGCGCAAGTTCACGTTGCCCACCGCCGGAGCGGACGTGACCTGGAACCCGACCGAGACGGCGCTCGCCTATACCCGCAGCGCCACGAGCGGCAACTTTGACCGCCGCGTCACGCGCGTGTTCCTGGCCGAGGTGTTCGCCGCCCCCCGGCAGGTGGCCACCCTGTACGGCGGGGGTATCAGCGGCTGGGTTGGCCCTTCCACGCTGCTGCTGAGCGGCAAACGCACCGCCGCAGAGCGGGACCGCGAACTGTTTACGCTAAACCCCGCCACGGGCGCGCGAAAGGTGCTGGGGACAGCCCTGTCCTTCCGGGGCGTGACCCTCAGTCCAGATGGGGCGAGGGTGGTGTATTCCGTGACCTTCGATTCGGCCATCCGCAACGGCCTGTGGCTCCAGTCCACGGCTGGGGGAGCGCCGCGCAGGCTCGGCGCCTTCGGGTCCTACCGCTGGCGGGACGCGAACCGACTGCTGCTGATCCCGCTCAATCCCAACGGTCAGCCGCACGTCCTGCGGGAATACGACGTGCGGACAAACCGCTGGCAGACCCTGGGCGATCTCGGAGATCAGGTGCGTCAGGGCGATTGGTCGGTCAGTCCGGATGGGCGGCGGGTCGCCTACCTTAGCGCGCGCGACGGCAACGTGCGGGTGGTGAACTTGCCCTGAAGCGGGCGGTCGGCGTTCAGCACACCTCCCCCTGGCTGAACGCCGATGGCCGCTAGTCATACGGGTTTGCGGAACATCCGTTCTGCCCCCTCTGCGGCGCGGCGCTGCACGTCCACTCGGGTGAATCGGTGTGAGAGAACCGATTCGCCGCAATCCTTATCAGACGCTGCGAGCAGTGAAGTGCGTCCCCATGAGGTGTGGGTGTTTCTCGACGGCGTGAATCGTTCCAGGGTGCGGCGACCATGTGGACAGCTTCGGTGCCTCCTCAGCCCCTGAACATCCGGGCGAAACGAGGTCAGTCGAGGGCTTCTCAGAGTGGGCCGCCCGCATTGCGGCCGTCTCCGGGCGCGCGCGTCCGCGGGTTGAAAGTCAGGCTTGCGCAGACCAGTCAGACCTGCCGTCACCCCCCAGGGCCAGGCCAGATCTGACAGAAGGAGCCCAGCGGCAAACGCCTTTCTGGCGTTCGCCCGACTGGTACACCCGGGGACCACCCTGAAGGTGGGTGCCTCACCCGACAAGGTGGTGGCGCTGCCCCTGAGAGGAGGCTGTAGATGTGAACAGCATTGAAACGAGGGGTCGAAGTGCAAGACCTCCTGGCCCGGCAGGTCTTGGACCTGCCTGAAGTCCAGCGGAAAGGAGTGGTGTTTATCCGTAATGAGATCACCGGCCAACCCGGGCGGACGGGCAACGCGGCGCCGCAGCGGGGGACAGCACGGATGATCCGCAGACCGTATGACAGGTGACCGAATACCAGCCCGAAGGGAAGGCCTGCCCGCCCTGTTACCGCAGACAGCAGGCAGCGCTTCCAGGAGACGTCCGGGGCCAGGCGCCGTCACCGTCTGCGCGCCTTCGCCGAACCTTCACCACGTCCGGCGCGCAACGCCGGTCCAGGCGTGTGTACGCGGTGCGGGGCGTTTCCCCGTTCCCACGCCTGCCGCATCTTCAGATTGCTGCTGTTCCAGCCGTTAGTCCGCCTGGTCAGCCGCTTCCAGGGCTTCGAGCCGAACGTCCACGTCAAGCTTGGCGTAAATGGCGCTGGTGGTGACCGAAGCGTGGCCGAGTATGTCCGCCACGACATGCAGGTCACGGGTCGCCCGGTACAGACGTGTTCCCGCCGTGCGCCGTAGGGTATGCACCCCACCCATGTCTGGCGGCAGTCCAACCTCACGGAGATACCGGTTGACGATGGTTCTCAAGCCCGCCGTGGTCAGCGGCTTTCCCAGGTGACCACGGTGGAACGAGACGATCAGGCTGGTGTGCTGGGCGGTGAGATCTCCAGCGATTTCCAGACCCCGGCGAACCTCCAACCAGCGGGCGAGCACGGCGGCGGCCGCTGCTGGTAGGGGAATGCGGCGTTCCTTGCCGCCTTTGCCGTGCCGGACGTGGAGTTCGCGCAGGCTGAGCTGGACGTCTCCCACTCCGAGGCGCACGGTCTCCTGCGCCCGCAACCCGAGGGTGGCTCCCAGGGTCAGGATGGCGGCGTCGCGGGCAGCATGGGTGGGATCGGGAGCGTCCAGCAAGGCGCGGTAATGGGTGCGGGGGACGGCGCGTTTGCGGGTGTGGGCAGGTGTGGGGTCCCGCGGAGCACTCACGCCCAGGGTGGGGTTTGAAGTCACGGCCCCAGCCCAGGTGAGGGCGCGGTACAGGGCGCGAACGCCGTAGAGGTAGGTCCCGACGCTGCCCAGCGCCAGCTGTCCAGGTGTTGCACTGTGGCGAGCGCGGGCTTTGCTGTGTTCGAGGTACGCTTCGAGGTCTTCGGCGGTGAGGTTCTGCAGGCTGTACCGGGGGGAGTCGGGCGGACCGGTGAAGTCGAGGAAGTCCCGGATGGCGACGCTGTAGTTGCGCAGGGTCTGGGGGCTGACCTGGCGTCCCCGGGTTTTGCGTTGAAGATAGAAGGTAAGGAGGTCGGTGAGGCGCTCGGCATTCTGGGTATGGGCGGCGCGCAGGGCTTCGCGCCGGCGGTTGTCGGGACTGGCCCAGGTGGAGGCGAGGACGAGCGTCATGCGGTGGGATGAGAGGTGGAATGGAACATACCCTATGATACTTGCGTTTAGAACACAAAGCGCAAGTAAAGGGGTGCTGCCTTATTTTATGGGGGTGACGTGAGGCCACAGGATGGCCAGGAAGGCCCCTCCAAAATCATCCGAGGGGGAAAGGTCCTGGGACGCTGGAAGCCGTGGTCTTTCCGGGCTTCCATGCCTGTGCCATTGAAGGCCCTTCGTCCGCCTACGCCAGGTGCCTGGTCCCCAGTGGTGGGAAGACAGCGTCAGCAGGCGCTGAGAAACGCAGAAGTGTTGCTCGCCTGGAACAGGGACTGGCAGCCTCCCAGATCTGGACCGTTGATTGGTCGGCAGTCCGGCGTCCCCGGCGGCGCCGTTCTACGGGCAACTTCTTGCTGAACAACTCGATGTGCCACCTCGTACCGGCGCGTATCCAGGGCGTTCCGGCGGAGTGAAGGGCGTCTCGCTGTTTACCGTGCCGCGCCACCGGGAGGGGGAGGACGGGAAGCCCGAGGGTCCAGGTCTGGGAGGCCTGAACCACAAGGTGGGCTACCGGGTCGCCACGAGCACGCTGCTGAGGTCCGGCGAGGGCGGCGAAACGGTGGGCGAACTCGTGGGTCAGCCGGGCCGGGACCTGGCGTACACCGACTTGCCCACCCCGTCGTCAAGAGCAGGCCCAGCAAATACAGCCAGGAGGCGCTGAGCGGCGCGATACAGCGGATGGGCGGAACCGGGTACACCGCGCGACGACCCGGTGGAAATGGACCACCGGGACAAGCGGCTCAACCCCATTTATGAAGGCACTGAAGCCATTCAGGGCAACGGCCTGTTGAGGCGCGAGGTGGGCGCGGGCTGGAGGTACTGCTCGGCCCGCATCCAGGGCGAGTTCACCGCTGCGCAGGGCCTGGAAGGGCTGGGCGAAATCCGGGAGGCCCTGCAAAAGGCAGTGGCGCAGGGCAGCGCCGCCCTGCCAAGCGGGGCCCTGAACTTGGCCCGGACCGTTATCCTGCCAATGCGAACAGCGCGCTGGAGGCGCTGGGCCACACGGTGGTCGGGTGGAAGAGCTGCGTACGGCGGGTATGTCCGTGATCTATGGTGACGCCGCACGCACCGAAGTCCTTCAGCGTGCTGGCCTGAGGGAAGCGGGCGCGGTTATCATCGCGATGCCGGACAGCGTTCAGGCCGAGCTGATCCTGCAACATGTGCGCCGGGTCAATCCGACCGTACACGTGACCGCCCGACCGCACGATGAGCACACGCAGCAGGCACTCAAGGATCTGGGCGCCAATACCGTGTTGTACGGAGAGTACGAGCTTGGGCTCGCCATGGACGAACACGCGCTTCAAGCGGTGCATGGTGGCCAGCGGCAGTGGGTGAGCAGCGTCAACGCCAGCCCCTGATCCGGTTTCCGGGTCATCCGTTCCATCCCCTCTGCTGCGCAGCGTTGCGCGTCCGCTTGGGTTGGCCCGCTCTCTCATCACGGATGAACCCCGGTCCTTGGAAAAAGTGGCGTAATCCCCAGCCTTGAAAAGCCGGGGATTACGCCACCGCCCCGCAGGGGGGCGCAATTCGGCGCCAGAGGCGGCGAACCAGAACCCAGCCTTGTTCTGCATCTGCAGATGGTTGGAGCGCGTTTGACACGACGCGCGCACTTCAATCTGAACCGCCATCTGGTCTTCACGCCGAGGTACCGCCGCCGTTCTCCGGCCCTGCCCGTGAGCGCGTGACGGAGATGCCCAGCGCTGGGCGGGACTGGCTCATCCGGGGCACGGAAGTCATGCGTCACGCGCACCTCTTGCTGTCCTGCCCACCGAAATGGACACCATCCGACGTCGACACGACTCTGAAGGGCGTGTCTGCACGGCTGCTGCAAGAGTTCCCTGAGCGGGAGCGGCGCGGCCCCCTGTGGACTTCCGCCTGCGATGTCGGCCCTGCGGGCGACATTTCGGCAGAAGGAGTTCAGCGGTACATCGAGAAGCAGCGCAAGGGGCAGGTGGATGATGGATCATAAAGCCTTGACGCGGCGCAGGAACAGGCGCTGGACACCACGCTGTACCTGTGTCGGAGCCTCATCAGACGATCTCCGCGACGTTGACGGGGCTATGCCGAACATTTCCGTCCTGGGCGACAGGTACTGGCTGGCCTTGGTCACGCGGGCCAGAACTTCGTTCGCATCAACCGTCATACTCGCCGTTGAGCAGGTGCTCGCGGAGCCGCCACAAGCTGACTGGCGCGAGCGTACCGCTGATGGGGCGCACGTCGGTCAGGTCAGCTCCGCCTGAGATATTCCAGGCGGCCATGAGGGCAGCGCGCGACCGCAGCAGGCGTGGCAGTTCCCGGTCCCAGGCAGGACCGAGCGGCAACACTTCGCGGTAGCCGGTCAGCACTGCGGCCCAGAGAGCGGCGCGCTGTCCGCGCGGTATCTCCATCACGGCCCGGGCCAGGTCCGTGGCCAGCGGTCCGTACACCGGCTCGTCAAAATCAATGATGACGACCCGCTCGCCGTCCCAGATTGCGTTGCCGGGCCGCAGGTCGCCGTGCGTGAGGCCGAGGCCGTCCGTGGCGGAGGCCGAGTCGTCCGGCCAACCCCGTGCCGGACCGCCCACCGCGTCTACCCAGGGAGTGAGCGCCCCGAACGTTGCGGCAATGACCGGTTCCTTCAGCGCGTGCTCCCGCGCTCCATGCCAGAACAGCCGCCAGCTTGGAAACACGCCGAGCAGGGCAGGGCCGAGCATAGGTGGCGTGCTGGGCTCGGGCATGAAGCGTAAGGACGCCGCGTGCAGCTGCCCGATGGACCGGCCAAAGGCCTGGTACAGGCGGGGCCCGGGCGGCAACCCACTCAGGCGCGGCCCAACCACACCCCGTACAGCGGTGGCGAGGAAGAGGTCGTCTTCCTGCGTCACCGCCTCAGTCCAGCACCCGTCCAGCGAGGGGAGAGGTTCATTCACCGGCGCTCCCTGGGTGTGCAGGAAGCGGAGCCACTGCAGGGGTGGCCCCAGGTACTCAGCGTTGCGCAGGGCAACGTGGGTGAAGCGCAGGTAGAGGGGCCCCGCGCTGTCCTCGGCGCGGTAGACGTAATTGAAGCCGGGATTTACCAGGGTGACGGGGCCCGTCCCCCAGCGGATTGCTGCCGCGCTCACCGTCTCTGGGCGCAGGCGGCCCAGGGTCTCGCCCCAGGTCACCTCGTCTGTCCAACGCAGGCAAACTCCTGCAGATGAGCGGGCAGGCGCAGTGGGAGAGGCAGAGCAGGCATGAAGGCCCCATTCTGGCAAAGTTGTGTTAGAAGGACTTGACGAAGCTGCTGGCGTAGCGGAGGTCCCCCTCCTCCAACGCTGCTGAGGACGCCACCAACGCTCGCTGAATCTCAGCCGAGCGCGGGACAGGGTCTTGCCATACGGAGCAGCCCGCCTGGCCCAAACGCCCTGCGCCTTCCAGCGTTGTGAGCAACGTGTCATCTTTGCCCATGACAGAACAGCACTGGGGGCTCACGGTGTACCAGGGACTCGCCGGAGACCATAACGGTCTGGCCATTCCCGGCGCCCTCCACCTGGCCCAAACCTTTGGCCACCCCCTCCACCGTCCGCTCCAGGCGGTAGGCGCCCCGGCTTCCGCCCTCAACACGGATTGGGACGCTGAACTTCAGGTGGCCATGCCTGACCTGCGGGCGCTGCAAACGCGCCTTCAGCAGGTGTACGCCTCTGGGCAGCGGCCGTTGACGTTTCTGACCCGCTGCGCTGCTGCCCTCGCCACGCTGCCTGTCCTCGCCGAATATCATCCGGATGCCGTCGTCGTCTGGTTTGATGCGCACGCGGACCTCAACAGTCCACAGACGAGCAGCAGCGGCTTCCTCGGTGGGATGGTCCTCTCAGCGGCCACAGGGATCTGGGAGTCGGGATTGGGTAAAGGGCTGGTGCCCAGCCAGATCATTTACGTTGGGGTGCGGGATGTTGACCCACCTGAACTCGCGCTGATTGATCAACGCGGCATTCACGTCGTGCCTGTCTCGCCCTCGGTGACGGAAGAGCTCGGCGGCTTGCTGGGGAACGCGCCGATATACATTCACCTGGACTGTGATGTGATGGAACCGGGGCTCCTGCCCACGGATTACAGCGTTTCCGGAGGGTTGACGTTTGAGCAGCTGGGGGACTTGATGCGCCTGCTGTCCAGCCAGAACGTGGTGGGCGTGGAGATTGCGGAGTTTCAGGACGCGGCGTGGGCGGCCCACGCTGCGGAAGGTTTATGGCTCGCCATGCAGCCATTGTTCACACCCTGATGTGGTGAACACCGACATTGTTTGCCGGGGAGGTCCATACGGTTGACCGACCGAGCCGCGCACGCCCCTACCTTTAGGTGTGGGGAGCGCTCGCCTGAACGCTGCCCACCAGCGGGCCCTGGTGTGGACGGCGGCCTGACGCTTCCCCTGGGCTGAAGGTGCACGTGGGGACGGGCGTCCAGATGGGGATTGATCGTCCGCTCCAGGTACGGCGGCCATCCGGTTCTGGGCCCGGGCACCGGAAGGGAGCGTTGACCTGTGGTCAGGCCGGGCTTCCGCTTGAGCATGCTCGGTGGGATTGGGCCCTTCGAAAGCGGCCGTCGGCATTTCAAAGGATAAGGAAATGCCGACGGTCTAACGCGCAGCTGGGCTGACATTGCACAGCGGAGCTGAACGCGTGTTCGGACAAGATTCCCAGAAGCTCACCAGTGCCCGGGTAGACCACCGAGCACCCAGCTGGCGCTCCCGCCGCAAGCGGCGCAGGGAGAGAGGGAGCCAAACGCCACTTGCCCTGCCAAGCCCCTCGTCCACATGCCCCGTGGCCACCAACAAGCGCCGAATTCAGCTGGCCAAAGGCGGGGTCGTTGGTGCTGATTTCCTTATCCACCCTCTCCCGCGCCATCTGAAGCGGCCGGGCAAACCCCCCCAGGTTCTTCACCAGTCCGCGACGGCTCTTTTGGCGCGGTTCACGCCGACCCGAATGTACCCCCGCGTGGTGTCGACGCTGGCGTGCCCCAGCACTTCCGCGACGGCCGTAAAATCCCCGAGGGTGTCGTACAGGCGTGAGCCCATGAACTTGCGGATGGCGTGAAAGCCCCGGAAATCGTTGCTGCCGTCCTCCCGGTCAAACAGAGGTTTGACGTGGTAGGCCGCGCCCCGCCAAGTGCGGTACGGAAAGAGCTGCTCACCGGTGTGCCGCCGCGATCTCGGTACCGCTCGAAAGCGGGTGAGAGCCGCGGCGAGGCGAGACGGGCACTTCACGCGACTTGCGCCCCTTGCCGGACCGCACCACCAGCCGGGCATCGTCCTCGCCGAGGTGCACGTCGCGCCATCCGAGGAACAGCGCCTCATCGATCCGCACCCCCGTGTGGGCCAGCAGCAGCAGCAGCGCCCACACCTCCAGGTGGCGCGCCGAACGTTTCGGATCACGGCTCACCTGGTCGCGCGCTTTTTCCAGGACGTCCTCCATCCGTCGCCTCGGGTACGGTGCATTCTTCTCCAACGGATGCCGGCGGTCTTTGGGCACGCGAAGTCCTTCGAAGGGAATGGCCTTTGTCGCATCGACCTCGCGCAGGGCCGCATAGAGGGTACGCCCCGCGGCGGCGCGGGCCTGGACGGTGGCGATGCTTTTGCCAGAAGCGAGCAGGCTGTTGACGTATCCCTGCACGTCCTCGCGTTCCGGGGACAGGACAGTCCAGGCGTGCTCGGCCATGAACGTGGTTAACTGCCTGACGCCGGTGCGGTAGCTCATACGGGTGTGCGGACTGACGAGCAGCCCAGCCTGGGCATGCTGGGTGAGGTACCACTCGACGATCTCCCACAAGGTTGCCGCGTCTTTTTCGGCGCAGGCCTTTACTGCCGGTGGAGGTTGGGCCAGGCGGACGTCCGGTGGTGAAGGTCTGCGTTGTACTGCGTGGGCGTCATGGCCTCTCCTCCATCTTGCTGCGTTTTTACCAATAAGAACTGTTATTGGTAAAATCTGCTCTGTCCGTCGCGGCCGCCACCCCTTGACCTGCGCGATCAGCCCGGTTCCAGGCTTACCGCTGCGCGGAGGAGGCAGGTCCCAATCCTCCCCTGGCTTCCGCAAAAGAGGCGCCGGAAAAACACCGGCGTTCGGGCGGGGCGCCCCCGATACGGCGCGAATCTGGCGGCAGGAAAAACGGTGGCGGAGCGGAGCTCTACCCCAACGCGTTGACCAAGCGGATGCGGTTTGCAGGTCATCCGCTCCGGTGATTCCGCTCCTCTCCGCCACCGTTTTTCCTGCCCGCTGCGCAGCGCTGCAGGTCCGCTTGGGTGGGCCCGTGATTTCACCACGGATCAACCGGAATCCTTGTGGGTGCGTTCCCAGACCCCACCTGCCCCAGGGACAAGTCGGCCGGCGACGGGTTTTCCCCACCCGTCCGGTTGGTGGCGACGGCCTTGGCCCCGTCGCGGTCCAATGGCATTGAGGCGCACCACGGTGGGCGGCTGGAGGTGCAACTCCCCTCCCCGCCGAGACCGTGCGCCGGGGCGTCTCCTTTTTTCACGGCCGCTTCCAGGCCGCTCTGGGCTTCCCGCTGGGCGCTGTGCCCAGAGCGCCACACCTTCAACTGATGCAGACCTGACAACGAGAAGGTTTGCTGGTGAAGCATGAGAAACATCCTGCTGACTTCGGTCCTGCTGCTCACGGCCTCGGCTTCGGCCGCCAAACTCCAGGTCTACCCCTACGACGGGGCCAAACTCCTTCCCGGTCAACGCTTCGATCTGCGCATTGAGGCCGAGGAGGTCAAGGGCTTCAAGGACGCCGCCGTCACGCTCGACGGCCAGCCGGTGCAGGGCCTGGTGAGGACGACCAGCAAGGACACCAGCGTGGAGTGGACGCTGCGCGGCCAGAGCCTCGGGACGGGCCTGCACGAACTCGCCGTGAAATACGGCGACGAGAACGGGGAAGTCACCAGGGTGGCGCGCTGGTACGTGGTTCCGGCTGTGGCGGGCAAGGCCAGGAACGTGATCTTGTTTATCGCTGACGGCATGGGCTGGAACACGGTGAACGCCGCGCAGCTCGTCGCCCACCCGTACAACCCGGCCAATGGAACCCAGACGGGCAAACTCGCCATGATGAGCGACCTGCGCAGCATGGCGAGCGTCACCACCAGCAGCTATGACAGCGCCCTGGCCGACAGCGCCAACACGGCCAGCTCCATCGCCACCGGGCAAAAGATTCAGGTCAACGCCCTGAACGTGTACCCCGACAACACGGCAGACGCCCTGGACAACCCGCGCGCCGAGACCATCACCGCCATGCTCAGGCGCAGCATGGGCAAGGGCGTGGGGATCGTTTCCAGCGCCTTCGGGACCGATGCCACCCCCGCGGCCTTCGCCACCTACACCCGCCGCCGCGGTGAGTACCAGGCGATCGCCGATCAGTACTTTAAGGGCGACGTTCAACCCGACGTCTTGCTGATCGGCGGCAGCCGCGACTTTATTCCCAGCACGGCCCCTGGCAGCCGCCGCAAGGACAACACCGACTGGATTACCGACAGCCAGAAACTGGGCTACCAGTTTGTCAGTACCCGCACCGAACTCAACGCGGCGACGGGCAGCAAGCTCTTCGGACTGTTCAACATTGACAACGTCCCCAGCTACCTCGACCGGGCGCAGTACAAGGGGCCTGAGACGCTAAAGGACTTCACCGACATGCCCTACCTCTGGGACAGCACCAAAAAGGCGGTCGAGACCCTGGAGAAAAACCCCAACGGGTTTTTCCTGATGGTCGAGGCGGGCATGGTGGACAAGTACGAGCACCCCCTGGACTGGCAGCGGGGCGTATGGGACGTCTTGGAACTTGACCGCGCCGTCGCCTACGCCAAGGACTACGCGAAGTCGCATCCCGACACCCTGGTGCTCGTCACGGCGGACCACGCCCACTCGCTCAGCGTGTATGGCGGCTACGACGCCACCAAGGGACCGGGCAAGCGCGAGGCGGTCGGGGTGTACGAGAAGGCCGGCTTTCCCACCTACGGCGACCAGCGCGACGCCAACGGCTTTCCACTTCCCGAGACGCAGCGCACCTATGCGGTGGGCTTCGCCGCGACGCCCGACTACTGCGAGACCTACCTGGGCCGCAAGGAGTTCCTCGACCCCACGGTGAGCAACGGCAAGGCCGGAGCGGAGGCGGGCTTCGTGCCCAACCCCAAGATCTGCGCGGAGGGCGCAGTGCAGCGCGTGGGCAACCTCGACCCGGGCAGCGCTCAGGGCGTTCACACGGCGGACCCCCTGCCGCTGTTCGCGTTCGGGGCCGGAGCCGAGAACTTCTTCGGCATGATGGACCAGACGGACATCTTCTTCGGGCTGGCCCGGGCAATGGGCCTGAACGCCACCCAGAAGAAGTAGGCGCCAACGCCCTTTCCCCCGGTCACGGCCTCCGCTGACACCTCTTTGACCGGAACGTGCTCCACTGGGGAACCGGGGGGAAGATGACATGACGCGTGAGGAACAAGGGATCAACCGCCGGAGCCTGGTCAAACTGCTGGGGGCCTTGCCCCTGCTGACCTGGCCCGCGCTGGCGGACGCGCGGGCCGAGGCGGCCACCGCCGGTCTGAAATTTGGAGAGCTGTACGGCAAGACCACCGTGCGCGGCGTGGAGTACAGCGACAAGATCAAGTCCCTGAAGGGACGGCAGGTCAGCATGCAGGGCTACATGGCCCCGCCGCTCAAACCCAAGCTCGATTTCTTCGTGCTGACCCGTCAGCCCATGGCGACGTGTCCCTTCTGCACCACCGCGGCCGATTGGCCCGCCGACATCGTGCTGGTCATCATGCCCCGGGGGCAGGAACTGGATCCGACGACGCGCGGCTTGCAGGTGACCGGACGGCTGGACATCGGTGTGAAGAGGGACGAGGAAACGGGCTTCGTGAGCCTGGTGCGCCTCTACGCCGATCAGGTCAGACCTTCTTGACTTCCCAGACTGCCCCCGGGGCCACGCTCGCTGTGCAGGGGGTACAGCTTCGGCACAGCCGGGATGTCACGTTGACCTACCCGGACTTCACGTTGCCCGCAGGCGCCCAGCTCGCCATCACTGGGCCGAGTGGCACCGGCAAGACCACGCTGCTGCACGTCCTCGCCGGACTCCTTCGGCCCCAGAAGGGTGAGGTCCTCTACGCCGGCCGGGCGATCGGGCGAATGTCGGAGGCGGAGCGCGCGAGGTTCCGGCGCCGGGAGGTGGGGTACGTCTTTCAGGATTTTCACCTGATGCCCGGCCTGACTGCCCTGGAAAACGTCGAACTCGGCCTGCGGGTCGCAGGGGTAGGCCGGGCCCGCGAACGGGCGCGCGCCACGCTCGGCCGGCTGGACCTTGCGGACCGCTGCAAGCACCGGCCTGCCCAGCTCTCCACGGGGGAGAGGCAGCGTGTGGCGGTGGCGCGCGCGGTGGCCCACCGTCCGGGGATTACTCCTGGTCGACGAGCCCACAGCGCACCTGGACCGGGCGCGCGCGCGCGGGACCATGGCCCTCCTGCAAGGCGCTGCGGCCGAGCTGGGCGCCACCCTGCTGGTGGTGACCCACGACCCCCTGGTGGCGCAAGCGCTGCCCGGCCGCCTGGCACTCTCACAGACGGTTCAGCCGTGAGGCTGGCCCTCTGGACGGCGCTGCGTGGCCTGCGCTCAAGGTGGGTGGCGCTGCTGATCACCGTGCTGGCGGTGGCCCTGGCATCGGCCACTGCGCTCGTCGTGCCGCTGGTCACGCGCCAGGTCGAGCGCGGCGCGCAGGACGCGGCCCAGGTGTTCGACCTGCTTGTGGTGGCCCCAGGCAGTGCCACGCAAGCGCTGATGTCCACCCTGTTCTACCTGGACGTGCCCACGGGGAATCTTCCGCACCGGGTATACCAGGAATTGCGAGACGCTCCGGGAACGCGGCGTGCGGTTCCCCTTGCGCTGGGCGACAATTATGCGGGCTTTCCCGTCGTGGGCACCTCGCGGAGCTTTTTCGACCAGCGCCTCAAGCCTTCGGCCCCGCCCTATTTCCGGCTCGCTCAGGGACGACTGTTCGCACGTGAACACGACGCGGTGATCGGGGCGCGGGTGGCCCAGGCATCCGGGCTCCAGCTGGGCAACACCTTCAGGGGATCCCACGGCCTGGAGGAGCGTCAGGGCGGCGAGGCCGAGTCGGCCTCGCCGGACCATCACGGCGAGCCATACCGGGTTACGGGCATCCTCGCACCCACGGGCGGTCCAGTCGACCGTGCCGTCCTCACGCCGATCGAAACGGTCTGGGAGGTGCACGGCCCTGCGTCAGAGGCGAAGCGCGAGGTCACGGCGGTGCTGTACTCCGCCGAGAATTTAGCCGGGATCTACACGGTGGCGCAGCGCATTAATGCCGACAAGGACGCTATGGCTGTCTTTCCCGGCCAGGTCTTTGCCCAGGCGCGCGAAACGCTCCTGCAGGGTCAGGCGGCCTACGCGGCATTGTCCATCCTGGTGCTGGGAATCGCCGCGCTGACCGTGTGGCTGAGCGTCTACACCTCGGGTCTCGAGCGGATGCGGACCGTTTCACTGCTGCGCGCCCTGGGCGCCGGGCGCGGCACAGTCTTTGCCCTGGTGCTGCTCGAAACGCTGCTGACGGTTTCCCTCGGTGTGGGGCTGGGTCTGGGTCTGGCGCTCCTGGTGGGCTCGGTGGGTGGAGGGCTGCTCGGCGCGCGCCTGGGGTTTACGCTGGCCGCTCCGCAGCTGACCTGGTCGCTCGCGGCGCGCGCCTTGGCCCTGATTCCCCTTGGCCTGCTCGCGGCCCTTCTTCCGGCGACCCTCGCTTCCCGTACCAGTCCCCTGCGGCACCTGAACGGCTGAGGGGGCCAGCAGCCACGCGGCAACCTGCCTCCCAGTGCGCCGGTAAGGCGCAGGGGGGCAGCGCGACGGGCACCACTGTTCTGCCTCGCCACGGTAAGGAGAACACCGCTTTGACCCTCCACAGCCCCTGCGAGACAGTCTGGACCCCCACTCTGGAGCGGCCGACCGCGCCGCGATGGGTCATGAGGACGTGGGCCCCCTCCCCTACCTTATCCACGCAAATGGCTGCGCCAGAGGAGTGTGGGCAGCCCAACCCCTCGCTCAAGGCGAGACCCTCCAGGCCTCCGCTTCCCCACAGACCCAAGGGGTAAGGCGGTGCGCTTTGTCCGCCGGGCCGCCGTGCTGTTCCCGCAGACCATGCCGGACCGGGTGACGGCCAAGCTCACCCAGACGGGCCCCGAGGTCTACGGAAAGGCGCGCTGCAAAGCCGGCTCAAAAGGCCCTCGCGCGCATTCAGCAAAACGCTTGAGCATCACCGTAACGCCGCCCGACATGTTCCCCGCGCCTGTAAAGCGACGGAGAGCAAATCGGGTCCATACAGCGCGGGCGGTGAAGCAGGAGGGGTACCGCGCGAAAGCCAAGTCGGGCGCCGCGGTGCTGTCCGTTGATTCTAGTGCTCAGGATTCGGGTTCATCCGGGATCAAACAGCGGAGCGAGCAGGAAAAACGGTGATGGAGAGGCGTGGAATCGCCGAAGCGAAATGGATTTGCAAAGCTGCGCAGCAGCGGGGATGGCACGGATGATTCCCGAACCGTCTGGGACTCAAACTGCAGCGGGAGCCAGACCGATGAACACGTTGTAGGTCTCTCCGTGGGGGTGAGCACCATGACGGTATTGCTCCAGCAGCTGCATCAGGCCCCGCTGCAACGCCTTGGCCTGCCCGGAGGTTAATACCAGCGTTTCAAGTTCCAGCAGCGCGGCAGGAAGCGGTTCGTCCAAAGGAGAGCAGCGGCACTCCGCGGCCTGCGTGGGAAGAATGTTCCAGGTCCCGCCGCGCCGTTGAAACAACAGGCCCCAATCCCCGCCAAGCCGAGCACCCACGCCAGCGTACTCGCGAAGCATCCGGTCAAGCAGGGGCAGATACACCGCACGCGCCAGCTCGGTCAGGCTCTCCGCAGAGGTGAAGCGGTAAGGCACCCAGTACGCGTCCGCACTCGACCGGTATACCTTTGAGACGCCGCGAGGATGGTGCTCCTCACCTACGGTTCTGAGTATTCCCAGCCGTACCCAGCGTTTCACGCGCGCCAGAGTGGTATTGGCCGAGGAACCACTTTGCCGCGCAGCCCGCGTCACCGTCATCTCCTGCCCCACAAAGGGGAGAAGTGCGCCCCTCTGCTCACTGTTCAGCAGCACTTGAATTGATTCAGCGTCCTGCAATGCCAGCTCTTGAACGGGTGATTGAAGTTGTGGCATATCACGTTATGGTAAGGGCACACTGCAGTCCATGCAACGTCTTGCGCCTGGTGTTCATCTGATTGCTTTGCAGCCAAAGTTTGCCATTAATGCGTACATCCTTGGAGATATTCTGATTGATGCCGGCATACGTCAATCTGCAGCGCAACTCAAACAAGCCCTACAGCACATCAGACTCCGTGCCCACGCGCTGACCCACGCCCACCCAGACCATCAGGGATCCAGCCATGCGCTGTGCACGCATTTCGGTCTGCCCTTATGGACGAGCCAGAGCGACGCCGACGCCATGGAACGAGGTGACCTGACGCACACCATCCCGACCAACATCGTCACGCGCCTACAGGGAAAGTTCTGGACTGGCCCCGGCCACGCGGTCCAACGGGTGTTGCGTGAAGGCGACGATTTGAATGGCTTTGAAGTGCTCGAAACCCCGGGGCATGCTCCGGGGCACTTGGCATTCTGGCGAGAAAAGGACAGGGTTCTGATTTTGGGCGACGTTCTGGTGAACTTGGATTTTCGCAGTTGGCAGACCCGAATAAAAGAACCTCCCCGACTGTTCACGGTGGACCACGAGATGAATCGCAAGAGCATCCAACGCCTCACCGCGCTGCAGCCTGAAGTCGTTGCTTTCGGACATGGCAGGCCGGTGCTCAATGCCGACCAGTTCCAGAGGAGCGTGCAGGCGCTTTTGTCCTGAGCCGCAGAGATGTACGGGTGGCCATCACTTCGTCCACGTTCTCGGCGCAGTGACCGTTTCGCCGGCCCCTCCCGTGAACGTGCAGGCCAATGCGTAGGCCGCAAACACCTGGGACCCACGCCGCGCAACTGGGCGGCCGGGCACGGTGACTGCGGGGTGGAGAAGCGCGCGGGTGCAGGTCCGGCCGCGAAGCGTTCTCAAGACCCATTGCGCCGTCGAGGGAGGGGCGGTCAGGCGAAACCCGGCGGCCCCTCCTCCCGGAAGTCAGGCGGCAAGGGGGTCTGCCGGAGGAAGGCCACCCGACCACCCCATACGGTTTGGGGTTGTTCCTGAAGCGCGCCTTGCAGGCACGGAAGGCCTTGATCCTGTTGATGGCGTGCTCGGGGATGATCTGCACTGTGAAGAACAGAGGGTTCCGTTCGGGCTGCTCGCCGCTCAACTTGCCTTTCTTCAGGCGCTTGACGGGCACGGTGGTTTTCCGCTTGGGGCAGACCCGTTGCGGCCAGATGTAGCCGCGGTCTCTCCACACCCGGACGCCGGGGCAAGCGGGGTTGATCCAACGGAACTGCCAGAGCACGTTCATGCCGTGCGTGCGGCCATAAGCACCTGAGCTGGGGTGAACAAGCTGCCCCTCAGGCGTGACCGCCTCCTGCGTCTTGAGGGTGCGGGCGCCTTGCTTGACGCTGCAGACCCGCGCCTTGTCCTGGGGCCGACCCACCGGCGCCTGACCCTTCTTCACCTTCGGCTGCCCCAGGGCTGCGCCATCCACGGTGACACCGGTGGGTTCTGGGAATCCCTCGGGGAATTCCTCTCAGGAGCGGAGCTTCCTCGGCCTCTTCGCCCCCGTTCCGTAGCCTGGCGCTTCGTACGGGCCGGTCTGGAGCGTCCGGGAATGCAGGGAAGCAAGGCGTGAATGTCCCGGCACACTTTGGCTGCGCCAAGGTCAAACGTCTGCGTGCTCTGCTTCACGACGTGCGCCCGGACCTGCAGAATGGGGCGCTCCACAACCCGGAGATTTACGCGAAGTACGTGGCATTCGGGCGGAGGACCGGGTATGCCCTGCGTGACAGTCGGGAGCCGCTTCCGGAGCCCAGCGGCCTTTGCGCGCGATCGCCCCTCAGAACGAGGAGGGAAGCGCGGACGTGGACTTCACGTCGACTCGGGCACTCTCCAGGCGGCTGGCGAGGGACCGGAGTGTTTGGGCGAGGCGGGTGCGGAAGGGGACGGTGACGGCGGCAGCTAGGCGGTACTGCTGGGCTTCCCGGTGGTACTGGGCGATGAGCTCCTGCCTGCGTTCGGCTTGAAGTGGTTGCATGTTGCCCTCCTGAGACAAAGAGTAAACCAGAACTCACAGAATGTAAAGTCGGGAATCCTATTCGTCAAAGAATGACCCGTCATCTTGGGCAAAGGTAAACAAAGCCCCTCCTGGCCGTGCTTGAGCACGGCCTTCTCGAGGACATGCTGCGCGGCTCCCGCCGTCCCAGCGCGTGTCGGACGCACAGCAACGGCGGGGGCAACGCGCTTTCGTCCGTACGCTATCCTCCCCGTCCAGCCCGTTGCACGCGGGCTCTCGCCCGACGTCACCCTGGATGCTGGAAATGTCGCCCTTACAGTTTCGGGGCCTCGAGTAGACGTGCCTGCCTTTGCGCCCTGCCCTCCGACTGTGTCACGCGGCGCCCCCGGCCTGGCCGCCCGGTTCCCGAAAGAACTGGGCTTGACCTTGCTCCCGGACGGCCGCCCTCGCGACGCCTCAGTGGACCGATCACGTCTTCACGCCTTTCGCAGCGTGCAAGACGCTTTGCCGCCTACCGTCAGTGGTATCCGGAGCACGCCCGGGTCAGGAATGCCCTTGCTGAGGACATTTCCGCGAAGCAGGGGTACAGCACCAGGTACAGCGCACCGCCCATGTTCAGACGGTGGCTGATCCAAGTCCCCATGTGGCAGAAGCTGCGTTAGAGCGGGTCCCCGAAGGGCGTGACCCCGTGCGGTACTTGCAGGACGCCAGAATCCATGTGGTTGTCGGAAGGCGCAGCGGCCTTGCTCCACGCCACGCCTTTTCTTTTTCTCACGAGGTCCGTCGCCCGTTGGGGTTGAGGGTGAACCGGGAACGCCGTCCCCGGCAGAGGGAACGCTGCTTGCCGGTGTGGGCATAACCATTGTTCACGGTGCGGACGCCCCTGCACTGCGGGCAGATGGGTGGCTCACGCGCCGCGAAACCCCTGTCATACGGTTCTCAAATGAACTTTGAGTATGAGAGCTGCTGCTCTTATTCTGCGGCGCGTAGGCCGAGACGGCAGCGGCATCCATCTTACTTTCGGGGAAGGTCTGGAATTCGTAGATGGTGCCGCCGCCCTAAAGCGTCTTGGCGTAGGTCTTGTCCTGCCAGCCCGCGCGCCAGCTCTTGGCCCAGCTGTTGCCATCAGCGAAATCAACCTGCACCGCGCCGTTGTAGTGGATGCCCGCGTCGTCCAGGCGCAGGGTCTGGGTGGTGCCGTTGCGAATCTTCACGGTGACGCCCCAGCCCTCGCCGTAGTACTGGTCCTGCACGCGCTGCACCTTGGTGACGCGCAGTCGCCAGATGCCGTTGAACAGCCGCCCGTTCACGCAGCCCTCGGCGCTGGCCTTCTGGCCCGCGCCGTTGCCTTGGGCGCCCGGGCTGGCCGCACCGCCAGTACCCAGCCGCACCACACCTCCCGGGGAACTGACCACCACGCCGAGCGCGGGTAGCACGCTGACGGGCACGTAGGTCTTGCCGTTGATCACGGCCGGCCAAGGGAGACCTCTCCACCTGTCAGCTCAGCCACCAAGGATCGTTCAGGGATCCGCAGTCTGGAGGGTTGAGGGGAATTCAAAAGGAGAAGGCGACCCGGAGGCCGCCTTGATTCCTCTAATATAGTCTGGTATTCACGTGTTGTCAAATCATGCAGCCGGATCTGAAGCGGGTAATTTCTGGCTGTCCAGCACGCGTTTGACTTGAGCAGCGTTGGCGCGGAAGGAGACCTGAATATGCGGCGGGCGTTTCTCCCCGAGGCTCGGCCTGCCACAGTCCAGGCTTGAGGCAAAGCGGTGATTTATTGATCACGGCGTAAATTCACATCGGTCCTCCAGACCTGGGGCGGTGGGGAAACTGATCAACGCACAAAACGTCCCTCTGGGATGGATACCGACTGATGCTGCGAACAACAAAGTGCATCTTGAAGACGTGCTGACGCAGGTTTTACTTATTTATGGGGCGGAGGTGGTGCGCACATGACGCGGGCCGTAACCTGCCTGGGCCGAACGGGGTGCGCCAACCCGCTTCCCGCGGACCCGCCCCCCCCTCTTCCTGAGCTTGTCCAGGCGGTGCAGTATCTGATCGTGTACCGGAAGGGCGCGCCCCTCCACGAGCTGGACGCCGCCCTGGTGCTGCTGAAGTGACCCCTGCAACTCCTGACCGAGGTCTGCTTGCTGGCCGGATGACTTCGGGGCGTGCTCACCGGTGGCCTCGCCCTGGTCACGCCCTTTCTCTTTGCGGTCCACCTGCACCGCCCTTGAACTTCCCGCTCCGCGCGTTCAAATAAAACCCCTTTCCGAGTCCCCCTGTGAAGCCGCCGGGGGGACTGCAAACGGCAACCGGGTCAGGGAGCTTGCAGCGCGGCGAGGTAACGCTCGGCTGACCGCCGCACCGCCGCACGGGCGTCCCGGTACACCACCTTGTCTGCCCACGCGGCGTACAGCCGTTCGAAGGGATACGGCGAGACCGCGGCTGCAATGGAGCGGACCGCGTGGGCGCTGAGGGGAATGAGGTTGGGAAAGCTGTACATGAAGCTGACCCAGCGCCGGTCCATCACCACGTTGATGAGGTCTCCCGTGAGGAGCGCCCCCAGACCTCCCGCCCCGCCCTGCCAGTGCAGCACGGCACCGCCCGCGAAATGTCCGCCGCAATGCACGAGCGTGAGGTCAGGGCCCAGCGCCAGCGACGCCCCCTCCCAGAACCGGATGGCCGGATCCGGGCGACACACCCACTCGTGGTCGGCGGCATGCAGGTAGATCGGGGCGCCCAGGGCGTGCGCCCACTCCACCATCACGCCGTAGTAGTGCGGGTGCGAGATGGCGATGGCGTCCACGCCCCCGAGCGCCGCGATGGCCGCGAGTCCGGCGTCGTCCACCACAGGCAGGCAGTCCCACAAGACGTTACCGGAGGCGCCCTGCACCAGCAGGGCGCGCTGCCCGATCATCAGTGAGGGCGTCACGCCCACGCCGTGCAGGCCGGGCTCCTCTTCCCACACGCGCACGCGGTGAGACGCACGCAGGGCTTCGAGCGAGGTCCAGGCCTGACCGATCCAGCCCACGTACTGCCGCTCGTCCTCGCACACCCGGCACTGTGCGGGCGGAACGGCAGAGGGCGCGTGCTGCGTGCCGCACGTGGCGCAGATGTAAGGCGTCAGGGCTTGCTGCGGACGCTGAGTGGCCAGCCTTTCCACGTCATACCCACCAGGGTGACGCCCGCAGGACGTCCATGCGCCCGCCGGCGACCAGGCGGTGGGCGCGAACCACGCTGAGGTCCGCGGCAGCCAGGCAAGCGAGGAAGTCGCATTCCAGGCGGTCGATGAAGTTGCTCAGGTTCAGCCGCCGGGAGACGTGCGGCACACCTTCTGCGCTGCGGCGGAAGGTGTACACGAGCCCCGCGGGCCATTCGCTCACTTCCGCGAGGAGCCGCGCGGAAGTCGTGGCCCGCACGTCCGTCTCGCCCAGGTCCAGGCCCAGCCCATAGATCAGGGTGGACTCGCTCCAGCCGTGAAAAGGGGACGGTCCGCTGGAGGTCCCCTCCCCATCCAGTCTGCCGGGCGTTCCACGCCACTCGGACCGCCCGCAGCGCAAGTTGAGGTGCGCGCCTTGCAGATCAGCGCTGTCTTGCACAACGTCAGCGAGGACGTCGCGTATCCGCAGGTGCCGGGCCTGGGTGAAACGGGCGTCCTGCCGCGCGAGGTCCGTGAGGGTGAGCTTCTGGCTCAACTGGGGTGGGTGGGGGGGCCAACACAACTTGAAAGGGCATGGAGACTCCTCGAGAAGCGCGCGGTGGGGCAGGGCCATGTGGCTCAACGTCAGCGCGCGCAGGGGCTGGCTGGGGTGGGTCCCTCAGAACGTGGGGGGCAGGATTTCCATGTGGTGGCGGGCGGCCACTTCCGTGACGCGCCCGACATCCACCTCGGCGGGGGCCGCTGGCGCCTGGCCCGGATGTGCGGGCGTGCCGAGCTCTTCAAAAAAGCGCTCGTGCATTCCGCCGGGGGACACCAGGATCAGCATGCGTGCGGGGCGGCCACTGGCGTTCACGAAGGCGTGGGGGACTCCCCGGGGCACGATGGTGGCAGCGCCGGGCGTGAGCTGCACCCGCTCCTCACCCACCTGAAAGGACACCTCGCCTTCCAGGCCGAAAAACGCCTCCTCTTCCAGCGGCTGACGGTGCGGCGGGGTTCCGGCACCGGGGGGAACGCTGGCTTCAAACAGCGAGTAGGCACCGGCTGTATCGGCGGCGCGGAGCTTGAAGGTCACGTCCACGCCCAGCACATTAAGCGTGAGGGGACCGGTGGAGGACGGCTGGGCCAGGCTGGAGGGCAAGGCAGATGCATTCATGAAAGACTCCCGTCGGATCAGGCGCGTTGGTGTGGTTGCCCAGCGCCTTGCAACCACAGTAGGAAACCGCGTGCGCCGGGTCATCCCGAATTCCTGGGATAGGCCTGCCCCCCCATCCCTCGGGATGGGGGGGGCAGCTCCCTGTCCCTCCGGAACCCCCGTAGAATGGAGCGCATGACCGGTGAGCGGGCGGCGGCCATGACCCTGACGGTTCAGGAGCCTGTCACGTCCCTCGTGGGTCGGGAACGCGAACTCGGCGGCGTGCGGGAGATCCTGAACTGGCCGAACGTTTCCCTGCTGACCCTCACAGGTCCGGGCGGCGTCGGCAAGACGCGGCTGGCCCTGGCAGCGGCCCGGCGACTCGCCCCGCAGTACCGGGACGGGGCGGTCTTCGTGCCCCTGGCGGCGGTTCAGCAGGCCGAACACGTCCTGCCCGTCATCGCCAGGACGCTGGGGGTGCAGGAGTCGCACCACACCACGCTGAGCGCCCTGGAGGGCCACCTGCGCGACAAGCAGTTGCTGCTGGTCCTCGACAACTTCGAGCATCTGCTTGCGGCGGCCCGGGACGTGGCAGCGCTCCTGCGGACCGTGCCAGACCTGACGGTCCTCGCCACCAGCCGCGCGCCGCTGCGGCTGTACGGAGAGCACGAGTACCCGGTGCCGCCCCTCTCCCTGGAGGGCCACGGCGGCGCGCCAGCGGAGGCGGCCCTGCTGTTCAGCGAGCGGGTCCGGGCGATATCGCCCGCCTTTGAACTGCACGCGGGCAACCTGAGCGACGTCAGCGAGATCTGCGCCCGACTCGACGGCCTGCCGCTCGCCATCGAGCTCGCTGCGGCGCGCGTCCGGCTGTTTCCACCCGCCGTGATCCTCACGCGGCTGGCCGATCAGCGGCTCAACCTGCTGGGAAGTGGAGCGCGGGATCTACCGTCGCGGCAGCAGACCCTGCGCGCGACCATCGACTGGAGTTACGCGCTGCTCTCCGCTCCGGAACAGCGGCTGTTCGCCCGGTTGGGCGTTTTCGTGGGGGGCTGGTCTTACGAGGCGGCCCAGGACGTGTGCCGCGACGAGGGGGGCGACGTTCTCGAGGCCCTGGCCTCCCTCGTCGAGAAGAGCCTGGTGCGGCGGCTGGACGGCGGTGTGCCCCGGTTCACGATGCTGGAGACGCTGCGTGACTATGCCCTGGAGCAACTGGTTCGGCGCCAGGAACTCGCCCAGATGCGTGAACGCCACGCCGGGTACTACCTGCGCTGGAGTGCGGAGGTGCAGCAGGGCCTTGAGGGGGCCGGGCAGGTGGACTGGCTGGCGCGCGTGACGGCGGAACAGCCCAACCTCCTGGCGGCCATGCAAGACCGGCTGGAGGTCAGAGACCTGAGCGCCGTGGGCGAGATCGCCTGGAACTGCGCGTGGGCCTGGGCCATCCGCGCCGATGACCGCGCTTCCATCCACCTGGAGGCGGTCGCCGGGCGGGCGGGCGAGGCCGCGGCCCGGGCGCAGTACGCGCTGACCTGGCTGGCCTTCCGGCGCGGCGATTTCCAGCAGGCAGTCCAGCGGGCGACCCAGGCCGGCGCATCCTTCCGCGCCGTGGGGGACACCATGCGCGAGGCCTACGCGGCGGCCCTGCTGAGCATGTCCCTGATGGCGTACCCCGAGCGGTACGGCGAGGGCCTGCACGCCTGTGCCCGGGCCCTCACCGCCGCCGAACACCTGAAGCGTCCCTGGCTGGCCCTGTTCGCGCACGGCGTGGTGGGCTGGACCCACGCCCTGCGGGGAGAGCTGGAGGCGGCGGAAGCTGCCCTGCGGTCGGCGCTGCAAATCGGCGACCGCACCGGAGAGCAGAACATGGCCACATGGAGCGCGCTGGGACTCGCCGGGTGCTGCGTTCGGCGCCAGGACAGCCTGGGCGCAGCGGCGCTGCTGCGGCGCGGCCTGCGGGGCGCGCACGCGACCGACGATCCGGCAGAACTCGCGGCCTGTCTGTACGGCCTTGCCGTCGCCGCTGTCATGGACGGACACGGCCACCGCGCCGCGCGCCTCCTGGGCGCAGCCACGGCGGTGCGGACCGAACGCAACATCTCCACGCAACTTGAGCCCGTCCTGTTCGGACCGGTGCTGGAGGACACCCGGGCCCGCGGGGAAGCGGCGTTCGGGGCCGCCTTCGAGGAGGGCCGCAGCCTCACGCTGGAAGCGGCCCTGGCCGAAGCTGCCGCTCCCTTCCCGGCACGGCGTGCTCCGCAACATCCCTCCGCGCCGCAGGTTGAACCCCGAGAGGGGGTGCGGCTCACACAGGCTGAGCGGGAGGTGTTGCGCCTGCTGACAGACGGCCTGAGCAACAAGCAGATCGCGGCACGCCGCGGCACCGGGGTCTACACCACCAACGATCAGGTCAGCTCCATTCTCTCCAAATTGGGGGTCCCGAACCGGGCGGCAGCCCTGCGGTACGCCCTGGAACACGAACTTCTCTGACCCGGCAAGAGCGGAATGTTCACCCCTTTGGCGGGGCCGTACGCAAAGGCGCGCGGGCCACCGCTGCTTCGCGCCTGGGCAGGAGGCCTGGCGTTACGGGGAAACGTGAACGGCCAACGCATCCTGTTTTCTGACCTGCCCTACCGAGATCCTGCGCTGGAGGACGCCGAGACCGCCCCCAGGGTCCCAGGACGGCTGCCCGTCCGTCCTGAACACCGCACATTTGCCAACCACCGGCAGGCCCGCACCTTCTGTCAGGGCGGGCAGCAGCGCTGAAACAATCCGGTGAGCAGGCAGATCATGCCCGTGTAGGTGTGCAGCGAACGCAACCAGATGTGGGTCCTCTCCTTCAGGGAGCGGGGACAACGGGTGGGCCTGACCGCAGCTTCAGGCCTTGCCTGCAGCAAACGCGAAATACGCGTTGGTGGTCCGCAGCGGCGAAACAAGCACCATCAAGCCCTTCTCTGAACGGTGTCTCCCAGCTCCGCCTACACCTGAAAACGCCCAGCCCTTTTCTGAATCAGACCACTACAGGAGTCTCCGGGCCCGCAGGTAAGCGGCGAGGTCGTCGTACGTGCCGTCACCATTGGCAAATTGCGCCACATTGCGGGCCGTGTCAAACCAGGCGCCGGTGCTGGGCTTCACGTCCCGCAGGGCGCGGCTGAAATCCTGCGGCTTAACCGGTCGGGCCTGCCCCCTGCGGACGGCGTCTTCCATCGCCAGTTCCGCAGCGGAATCGACCAGGTGAGCCAGGTCCGCGCCGGAATACCCCTCCGTCTGCGCGGCCAGCGCAGCGCAGTCCACACCGGCATTTGGGCGCTTGTCCAGATGCAGTTCCAGCAAGGCGCGGCGGGCCTCCAGGTCGGGCGGCAGCACCAGCACAGTCCGGTCCAGACGTCCGGGGCGCCGCAGGGCGGGATCGACGTCCCACGGGCTGTTCGTGGCGGTCAGAACAAACACGCCCTCGTTCGATTCGGTCGCTCCGTCCAGTTCGGCCAGCAGCTGGTTCACGACGTTCGAGAGCGAGTTGCGCATCTGGCTGCGTTTGCGCCCCAGGGCGTCCACCTCGTCCAGAAACAACACGCAGGGAGCCCGGCGGCGGGCTTCCCCGAACACCGCATGCAGGTTGCGTTCACTCTGACCGATGTACATGTCCAGCACGTCCGCGAGCCCCACAGCCAGGAAGTTTGCTCCCAGTTCTCCCGCCACAGCGCGGGCCATGAACGTCTTGCCGCAGCCCGGCGGGCCGTACATGAGGAGGCCCCCCCGCAGGGACTTGCCGTACATCTGCGCCAGTTCCGGATGCCGCATGGGCGTGAGAAAAGCGCGGTCCAGCCGCTGCTTGACCCCCTGCATTCCCGCCACGTCCGCGAAGGTCACTCGGGGCAGGTGGGGTTCGGTGAACGGAGAGGCGTCCCTGGGGTCTCCAGGTTCCTGAACCCGCAGAGCCCTGGCCTTGTTGGCCGGTGGGGTCGGCGGCGCGGCGCGGGCAGAATTGGCGTCGGAGGGATTCAGGTCCCGGCTGCTGTAGGCGTACTGTCCGTCCGGATCAAGCGCTGGATGCTCGCCTGGGCGGGCCACCTGCACGCCCGTCAAGGCGTTCAGAAGCTGTTGGTACCCGGCGGCCTTCGCCGGATCTCCCGTTTCGTCTGCCGACCAGTACGCCAGTTTCAGCGCCTCGACGTGTGCGGGTTGACGGGCCAGCACGTGTTGCGCCAGAGGCAGGGTTTCGCTGGCCCGGCCGTTCTGAAGCAGCAGCGAGGCGAGGTGAAGCCGGAGGTCGTCGTTGTCCGGATCAGCCTGAAGGCTCTGCGCGAGGCTTTGCAACACGGCGTCGTTCACCATACCCGTCCC